>JBDTYI010000163.1:0-6185 GCA_040005775.1 Solirubrobacteraceae bacterium | reverse complement strand
CCTAGCTCCATGCGAACGAAGCCCCTGCTAACGCGGGGGTTTCGTCGTCCGGGGTGCACCTCGGGCCCCGTCCGCTCCATCACGCCGCGCAACCGCTCGTGCAACGCATCGGCCGTCGCGAAGAACAGCCCGCCATCGAGCCGCAGCACGACGATCCCGCGAAAGGTCTCGTCCTCGGGATGCTCGTCGAGCTCGCGGAACGCGGCGGTGCGCCGCTCGCGACCGAGCAGCGGCATCTCCGGCGCGGTCGTGACATACACCAGCCAGCCGAGCGACAGCGCGACGCCGAGGACGACGCCGGCGAGCACGCCCACGGACAGCACGCCGACCATCGCCACATGGCCGTCGGGGAGCTGCGGCGCAGCCCGAAGCGCTCCGTAACGCGGATGGCGCCGACGTCCACGCTGAAGCGCTCGTCGACCACCTCGCCGTGGCCGAACGTGAACTGCGAGCTGCCCCCGCCGGTGTCGAACACCACCGACGTCCCCGCGGACGGGCCGAGCGCGGCGACCGCCGCGACGTAGGCGAGCCGGCTCTCCTCCTCGCCTGAGATGACCGCGACCTCGACCCCGGTCCGGGCGCGCACCGCGTCGACGAGGGCGTCGCGGTTGGGCGCCATCCGCAGCCCGGCCGTGCCGACCGCGACGATGGCTTCGACGCCGGCGCGCGCCGCCTCGGACTCCATGTCGGCGATCACCACGACGGTGCGCCGAACCGGCTCGTCCTGCAGCCGTCCCGACGCGTCGAGCCCCTCGCCGAGGCGCGTGACCTCCGCGCGATCCTCGAGCTTGCGCCACGTGCCGTCGGCCCGCCGCTCGCCGACGTGGAACTTCACCGAGTTGGTCCCCACGTCGATGACCGCGTAGCGGTGCGCGTCGAAGCCCGCGAGCGTCTTGAGCTCACGCGGCAGGCTGACGTTGGGCCGCAGCTCGAGGTCGAGCGCGCGTACGGTCGCGACCACGCGGTCCGGGTCCTCGGACTCCACGGCGATCGTCCTCGCCGTGCCGTGGCCGGTGCGCACCTCGCTCAGCTCGGTCATGCAGCCGTCGACCAGGTAGTGCGAGCGATGCTTGTGCACTTCGATCGCCATCAGCTCAGGGCTCGGCCCGACGACCTCGTCGAGCAGCTGCGCGAAGGTGTACTGGCCTCGCTGCAGCGGCGGGATCGTCGTGCCCAAAGCGGCGATCGCGTCACGGATGCCCTCGGCGCGCAGCGGATAGTCGGACTTGACGACCGGCAGCCACTGCTCCAGCCCATCGGCGTTCACGTGCTCGAGGCGCTTGACGTCCATGACGCCGTCGCGCGACTTGATGGAGGCCTCGCGCCCGCGCGCAAGGACGTAGATCTCGTCGCTGTCGCGGACCAGCGTCGGCGCCAAGGCCGCCAAGCGCGCCGCGGCCGCGTCGAGCCCCGGGCCGAACGCCCGCCACTCCCACCGCGGGGTGACGCCGTCCAGGCCGCCGCTCACGGCGACACCGGTGCGCCCACACCACGGAACTGGCTCATGTGCACCTGATGGACGACGCTCACTTCGCCGAGACGACGGAGGCTGATGGTGCGCATCGCGCATTGTCGCCCAGGCCCGACGGGGTAGACAATGCGGCGCGCACCCGTCCTGGCGTGGTGTGGCTGCGGGGGCACCGCGCGACGGCGCGCCGCTGCCGCCGGGCTCAGGATCCCGCGAGCGACTCCTTGCCCTTGGGGACGAGTGCCTTGAGCTCATCGGCGGCTTTGGACAGGCCCTCGTCCAGTTTCGGGGCGTTGGGGATATCGGCGACGATCTCGACGATCGCCTTTGCGCACGATGCCGCCGCGTCGGCCTTCGCTGCCGATTCGCGCGCCTGCGTCTCTGCCTCCTTGGCCTTGGCCTCGGCGGCGTTGGCGTCGGCTTCGGCGGCGGCGACCTTGGCCTCGGCCTTCGCGGTCGACGACGCGCCGTCGGCCTTCTGGCCAGCCGCGTCGGCCGTCTGCTGGGCGTCCTGAGCCGCGGCCGTCGCGGTCGCAGCTTCGTCCTTGGCCGTCTGCGCCTCGGCGTTGGCCTTCTCGGTGTCGGCCTCCAGCTGCGCGGTCGTCTCCTTGCGCTCGTTCAGCTGTCGGCGAACGAGCAGCAGGCTCGCCCCGGCGGCCGCCGCTTTGCGGACGTCGACCCCGCCGCCGTCGGTGGTGGTCTGTGTCGACGTCGCCGTGGTCGTCTGGGTCGACGTCGTCGCCGACCCGTCGTCGCCGCATCCGCCCAAGGCGAGTGTGAGCGCGAACATGAGAATCGTTGCGTAGCGCCTGCGCACCTGCGCCGGGACGTTGCATCGAGGACGCCGAGTCATAGGCGCCATGTTCCGCGACAACGTTCGGCGCGTCCACGGTGTGTACTTCCGGTCATTGGGGGTGGACACGCCTCGCTATGCACGAGCGCGCCACCTTGCCGCAGGGGGCGATGACGGTCGAGCATCTGGGGCATGTCGACCCAAGAATCGCGTGCCGATGTCCCGCCGCCGGCGCCCGGTACGCAAGGCGGTCCGCCGGAGGGGACGGGCCCGAAGAAGCACCGCAATGCGTGGATCTGGGTCAGCGCGGCGGTTGCGCTCATCGCTGTCGGGCTGCTGATCTGGGGCCTCAACACCCAGTCGGATCTCGACAGCGAACAGAAGCAGGCCAGCCAGAACAAGGAGGCCGCCGGCACGGTCGCGTCGTCGTCGAAGGCGGCGTACGACGACCTTCAGCAGGAGCTCGGCACGACGAGCGGAGACCTCGCGCAGACCGAACAGGACCTCAAGGGGGCCGAGCAGTCCGCCACCAAGGCAGAGCAGGACGCGGCGGCGGCCAAGAAGACCGCCGATCAGGCAAAGAACGAGACCGACAAGGCCAAGGCCCAGGCCGACGAGGCAAACGCGCAGGCCGACGCCGCCAAGTCCAAATCCGTGATCGCGGCCGACTGCGCGAAGGCCTACTTCTCGGCCTTCGGCGCGCTGTTCGAAGGCGAGAGCGTCGAGGCCCAGGTGCCCGTCGTGAAGAAGGAGCTCCAGAGCATCGCGGGCGACTGCAAGACCGCGTTCGGCGGCGCGTAGCGACACGCGCAGGCGCTCAGGGGCGCGGCGGGCTCGCAAGCCGCTGCGCGATGCGCGTGCTCGCGGCCGCTTGAGCGGCCCACCGCAAGTTCCGGCCCGCGTTCGCGTTGCAGCCCTCGGGTTCAACGCAGCGGGAGGAGCGGCAGATGTGGCCGTCTGGGCCGGGTGTGCGCCCCCGGGGCCTCGGCCGCGACCGCGCCGCCGAGCAAGGACTCCTTCAACGACTGCCACACCTACCCCGGCGGCGACCGCATCTGCATCGGCTCGATGCTCGACGTCGACCTCACATTGCCGAGCTCGGGCGGGGGCACGAAGCACCCGCTGATCGTGATGCTCCACGGCTTCGGCAACGACAAGCACGAGTGGGAGTCGTCCGACGATCAGGGGGACGGCGCCCATAAGTCGCGCTGGAACAACCACTTCTTCGCCCGCCACGGCTACTACGTCCTCAACTACACCGCGCGCGGCTTCCGCACCGACCAGGCCGGCGCGACGCAGCCGGCCAGACCCCCGGCACCTCCGTGGACCTGGCGCCGCCGAGCACCAGCGGCACCCTGCACGTCAAGAGCCGCGACTTCGAGGTCAAAGACACCCAGTGGCTATCGGCGCTTCTGGCCAAGTCGTTCCCGGACATCGACCCCGACGCGGTCGCGGTGACCGGCGGTTCCTACGGCGGCGGCGAGAGCTGGGTGCAGGCCAGCCAGCCGACGTGGGACTTCCCCAACAGCCAGGACCCGAGCCTGCCGGTGCTGAAGCTCCAGGTCGCCGTGCCGAAGTACCTGTGGACGGACCTCAGCTACGCCCTCGCCCCCAGCGTCCATGGCGACCCGTACTCGACCTCGCAGGGCCACCCCGACAGCGATACCGGCAACGGCTACCCGACGGGCGTGCCGAAGGCCAGCTACATCAGCGGCCTGTTCGCCTCGGGCACCGCGAACGGCAAGTTCGAGGACGAGAACACCAACCCCGCCGTCGAGCACCAGACTCAGCCCGAGCCCGGCGAGGGCGGCGACGGGCGCGGCGAATCTCATCGCGCGGGCGTACCCGCCCCACACGCTCCTATCGCCTACGGGACTCCGCGGCGCCCTATACGGTGCGCCGCATGGAAGCCCACACCTCCACGCACCCGGCCGGCGGCGTCGCCCAGGCCCACCGCATCCTCGCGCTGATCGTCTTCGGCGGCGGGATCCTGCAGTTCCTGCTCGCCGGCTACGCCGCGTTCGGCGGCTCGAGCTACGACGCGCACGCCGGCATCGGCACGCTGATCACCGTTCTCGCGCTGATCGTGCTGATCCTCGCGTTCGTGGGGCGCAGGGAGGCCGTGCCCGCCAGCGCGCTGCTGCTCGGGCTGCTGGTGCTGCAGAACATCTTCGGCGCGGTGGGCAACGACGCTCCGGCGTTGGGAGCCCTGCACGCGGTCAACGGCCTGCTGATCCTCGGCGCCGCGATGGCCGCGTCCGCGGGGCGGCCCATCGGCCGCCCGCACGGACGCGCGCGCGCCTAGCCGGGCTTCGTCACCTGGTTCTGCGGGCCCGGGGGCACCGGCGAGTCGGTCTTGAGCAGGCCTCCAGCGCGTCGATGTCCACGGCGCCGCCGACCTGGTCGGTGCCCTGGTTGAACACGCTGAAGCCGTCCCCGCCCGTGGCCAGGAACGAGTTCATCGCTACCCGGTAGGCCGCGGCCGGGTCGACCCTGGCGTCGCCGATCTTGATCGACGCCGCGTCCACCCGCGAGCCCGCCGGGCGCGTCAGGTCGTAGGAGTAGGTGAAGGCGCGCGACAGCTGGAGCGGGCGGACCGCGCCGGAGGCCCGTTCGCTGTCTTAGGCGCGGCTCATGATGCGCGCCACGTTCTCGGGCTCGAAGAACGCCGGCGCCGGGAGCGTGTTGGCCTGCACGCTGACGAACGCGTCCATGGCCTCCTGGTTGTCGCGCATCGCCCCGAAGAGCTGCTGCATCTCGGGCGGGGGCGGGCGCAGCTGAGCGAACTCGTCGGTGAACGCGTACACGGGCAGCACCTCGCGGTCGCGGACCTCCTGGTACTCGCGCATCCCGTCGGCGAAGGGCCGGCGGCCCGCGAAGGCGTCGTCGAGGGCGGCAGTCAGCAGCTCGGCGTCGCGGAAGGCGTCGTTGATCCCCATCGCCGTGATCGGGTTCTTGTGGTAGCCGGCGTCGCCCACCAGCGCCCAGCCGGGGCCGAAGGGCCTGCGCAAATAGCCAGGCAGCTCGGCCGAGCCGACGAAGCGCGACTCGCGCGTGGCCGTGCTCACGCGCTCGGCGAACTCGGGCGCGAGCGCGACGGCCGCCAGGAAGTTGGTCTCGATGTCGGAGCGGTTCGCGTGGAACTCCTCGACCGGCCACCCGAAGGGCACGACCGTGAGTTCGTCGTGGGTGGGGATCGCCGCCCAGCCCCGGCGGCCCTCCGCGCGGACCGTTGTGTCGAAGCCCTCGGTAGGCAGGCTGCTCCAGTACGCGTAGTACATCGCCAGCTGCGAGCGGCGCTCGTTGTACTGCTCGGGCCGCACCGTCTTGACCACGAGCGAGTGACGGCCGTCGGCGCCGATGACCACGTGCGCCTGCTCGGTGACCGCCGGGCCCCCCTTCTCGTGCCCGCGGATGCCCGTCACCGTGCCCTCGCTCGCCAGGACCTCGTCGACCACGAAGCCCTCGCGCAGCTCGGCGCCCGCCTCGACCGCGGCGTCGACCAGCAGCTGGTCGAGGATCGTGCGCCGTGGGCAGTAGCCGTGGGCGATCCCGTCGATCGGCTGCGGCGAGCCGGCGATCGTCAGCGGCCCGAGGTCGAAGGAGTAGGACTCGACCGGCGGGCAGCCGGTCGCCTCCAGCCGCTCGAGCAGGCCCCAGCGCGCGAGCGCGGCCACCCCCGGCGGATGCACGTGGTGCGTGGACATGGTGTCGCTGGGAAACGTGGCCTTGTCCACCAGCAGCACGCGGTGGCCCATGCGGGCCAGCAGCATCGCCGTCGGCGATCCTGCGCACCGCGCGCCCACCACGATCGCGTCGTACTGCCGCGTGTCCATGACCGGGACTCCCTGCCTCGCTCGGCCCCGACCGTCTCACGACGGCAGGGCCGGAGCAAGGGCCGGCCTGGGCGTAGAAACCGAGCAC
>JBDTYI010000162.1:0-1563 GCA_040005775.1 Solirubrobacteraceae bacterium | reverse complement strand
ACGTCGACGTCGTGCTCGGTCGACGCGGCCAGCGCGACGCGCTCGCCCTCGGTCTTCGAGCGTTCGTAGTCGGACAGGTACCAGCCGCGGTGCGGGGAGTCCTCGCCGCCGACGGTGCCGGTCTCCTCTCCGAGCGTCGCCGCTGAGGACGTGTGGACCACGCGCTCGACCCCGGCGCGCGAGGCCGCGCGCACGAGCAGCCGCACGCCCTCGACGTTGCCGCGGAACAGCGCCGGCCGGTCGGTCGGGCAGAGCACGTTGACGCCGGCGACTCCGAAGACCAGGTCGCAGCCGGCCATCGCGACGGTGAGCGACGCCTCGTCGAGCAGGTCGCCGCGCACGGGCTCTGCGCCCAGGCCGCGCAGCTTCTCGGCGGACGCGTCGGAACGGGCCAGCCCCACGACCGCGTCGCCGCGCTCGAGCAGGCGCTTGACCAGGGCCGAGCCGATCAGCCCGCTTCCGCCCGTGACGAAGACGCTGCGGGCCATTCAGCTACTGCCTCACTCGGCGCGCAGCGCGTCGGCGAAGGTGCGCAGGTAGTCCCAGGCCGTCGTGACGGTCACGACCGTCGCCGCGGCCATCGCCCACTGGTCGAGGTAGACGCCACCGATGAGCACGTCGGGCCGAACGATGGCCAGGGCGATCGCGCCCATCTGGAGGAACGTCTTGATGCGCGCCATGGCCGACGCCTTCATCACGGTGCCGTCGACGGCGACGACGCCCCGCAGCCCGAGGATCACGATCTCGCGCCCGATGATGATCCCGGCGATCCACGGCGAGACGTGCTCGGCCGCGACCAGGGCGATCAGCACGCCGGTGACCAGCAGCTTGTCCGCGGTCGTGTCCAGGAACGACCCGAGGGTGGTGCTGACGTCCCACTTGCGCGCGAAGTAGCCGTCGAACCAGTCGGTGGCCGCGGCGAAGAGGAACAGCACGCACGCGAGGGCCTCGGACCCGTCGTGCAGGGCCAGGGCCATGATCACCGGGGTCAGGAGGATGCGGAGCATCGTCCCGGCGTTGAGAACCCAGGAGGACTGGTAGCCCGGCGCGCTGGATGTGTCCGTCCCCATCGCGGCGAAACCTATCTCAGCCGTCGCCCAGGAGGGCCTGGCCGCGCGCGCGAGCCGCGGCGGCGTCCTCATCGTCCAGCGCCGCGCGAGCCGCCGTCGCGGCCTCCGCGAGGTCGATCCCCCGCAGGGCCTCCTTGGCTTCGCCGATCAGGCCCGCGGCCATGCTCAGCTCGCGCACCCCGAGGCCGGCGAGCAGGACGGCCGTCGCCGGATCGCCGGCCAGCTCGCCGCAGACGCCGGTCCAGATGCCGGCCTCGTGCCCGGCGTCGGCGACCGCCGCCACGAGCGCCAGCAGCGCCGGGTGCGGGCCGTCGAGCAGCGACGCGAGCTCCGGGTTGCCACGCTCGGCGGCCATCGTGTACTGCGCCAGGTCGTTCGTCCCGATCGAGAAGAAGTCGACCTCGGCGGCCAGCTGCTGCGCGCGCAGGGCGGCCGCGGGGACCTCGACCATGATCCCGACCTCGAGCTCGGCGTCGCCGCGGACCTCGTCGAG
>JBDTYI010000161.1:0-5365 GCA_040005775.1 Solirubrobacteraceae bacterium | reverse complement strand
CGGCTCCAAGGACGTGCGCCTCATGGAGGTCCGTTTCCGTAGCGACCTGGTCGTCGAGGTCGGCCGGGTCACGCAGTCCGGCCCGCTCCCGGCCTGGGTAGCCTGAGCGGTCGCATGAAGCGCTTTCACGTCACGACCTTCGGCTGCCAGATGAACGAGCACGACTCCGAGCGGATGCGCGGCATGCTCGCCTCGCTGGGCTACGCCGAGGCCCCGGTGCGCGAGGAGGCCGACCTGATCCTCTTCAACACGTGCTCGATCCGCGAGGCCGCCGACAGCCGCTTCGTCTCTCACCTGCAGCACGCCGCCTCGCTGAAGCGCAGACGTGACGACGTGCTGATCGGCGTCGGCGGCTGCTGGGCGCAGTCGGTCAAGGACGACGTGTTCCGCCAGTTCCCCTATGTGGACGTCGCGTTCGGCCCCGGCCAGGTGCACAAGCTCGCCGAGTTCCTCACGAGCGACTCGCTCAGCGCCCAGGGCTTCTTCGAGTTCGAAGGCTTCACCGGCCACCTGCCCGCGTGCCGCGCGCGCCCGCACCAGGGCTGGGTGCAGATCTCCGCCGGCTGCAACATGGCGTGCTCGTACTGCATCGTTCCGTCCACGCGCGGGCGCCAGGTCGACCGGCCGCTCGACGAGCTCGTCGCGGAGGTGCGCGGCCTCGTCGCGGAGGGCGTCGTCGAGGTCACGCTGCTCGGTCAGAACGTCAACGCCTACGGGCGGGCGGTGCGCGGCGGCGAGCGGACGTCGTTCGCCGAGCTGCTGCACGAGCTCGACGCCATCGACGGCCTGCGGCGCATCCGCTACACGAGCCCGCACCCGCAGGACATGACGCAAGACGTCATCGACGCGCACGCGACGCTCGAGAGCGTCTGCCCGCACATGCACCTCCCGCTCCAGTCCGGGTCGTCGCGGATCCTCAAGGCGATGCGCCGCACGTACACCCGCGAGCGCTTCCTCGACCGCGTGGCGCTCATCCGCGAGCACAACCCCGACATCGCGCTGACCACCGACGTCATCGTCGGCTTCCCGGGGGAGACCGAGGCGGACTTCGCCGAGACCCTCGAGGTCTGCGAGGAGGTCGGCTTCGATGCTGCGTTCACGTTCATCTACTCGCCGCGCCGGGAGACCGAGGCCGCCGAGCTGGTCGCGGACTTCGTGCCGCACGAGGTTTCCGTCGCTCGCATCGAGCGGCTCCTCGAGGTCGTCCAGAGCCGGGCCCGCGAGCGTGGGCAGCGCTTCGTCGGCCGTACGCTCGAGGTCCTCGTCGAGGGCCCGTCACGCACCGATCCGTCGCAGATCCGCGGGCGCTCGCCGCACGGCAAGACGGTGCACTTCGCAGGCCTCGGCGCCCCGGGCGAGATCGTTCCCGTGACGATCGCGTCCGCGAGCTCGACCTCGCTGGCCGGCGAGGAGTCGCTGCTCTCGCGCGCGCTGGCCTGATGGCGCGCATCGCGGTCGTCGGCGTCGGCGCCATCGGGGCGACCGTCGCAGCGGCGCTGCAGCGCGCCGGGGGGCACGACCTCGTGCTGTGCGCGCGCAGGCGGGCGGTGAACATCGCGGTCGAGCGCCCCGACGGCGAGCGGGTCGTCCTCGAAGCACCCGTGGTCGTCGAGCCCGGGCGCGCCGGCGGCCCGGCGGATTGGGTGATGCTCGCGGTGAAGGCGCACCAGACCGAGGGCGCGGCACCCTGGCTGCGCGCGCTCTGCGGGTCGGGGACGACGGTCGTCGTGCTCCAGAACGGGATCGACCATGTCGAGCGCGTGGGCCCGCTGGCGGGCGCGGCGACCGTGCTACCGACCGTGAACTGGTGCCCGGTGGAGCCTGCCGCCGGCGGGTACCGCCAGCGCGGGCCGCTGCGACTGCTCGTGCCGGCCGGCGGCGAGCGCCTGGGGAAGCTCTTCGGCGACGAGGCCGACGTGGACGCCGGCGGCGACTTCGCCACGGCGGCGTGGGACAAGCTGTGCGCCAACGCGGTGGCCGGGATCCTGGCGGCGACCGGCCGGCGTACCGAGGTGCTCTCGATGCCCGATGTCCGCGAGCTGGCCGAGGCGATGGCCGTCGAGTGCGCGGCGGTCGCGCGCGCGGCGGGCGCCGCGCTGTCCGACGACGCTGCAAGGGCCACCGTCGCCCAGCTCGTCGCCATGCCGCCCGATTCGGGCACGTCGATCCTGGCCGACCGCGAGGCCCGGCGGCCGTTGGAGTGGGAGGCGCGCAACGCGGCCGTCGGCCGGATCGCGCGGCGCCACGGAATCGCGACGCCCGCGTGCGACGCGGTCTCGGCGCTGCTGCACGCGGTCAGCGCCTGACCGATCCGTCCGCCCCCAATGCGAACATGTGTTCGTGCGCTGGAGCAACCTGACGATCGACACGGAGGAGCGGGCCACCCTCCCCGGCTACCGCGACGAGGCGACGGTTCGCCACTTCGACGCGCCCGAGGCACTCGACACGCGGTTCTACGAGGTCCGGGCGAAGTCCGCGCTCAACCGCGTCCCCGCGAAGTCGCGGATGCCGTTCCGCTGGACGATCAACCCTTACCGGGGCTGCAGTCATGCGTGTACTTACTGCTTCGCCCGCCCGACGCACAAATACCTCGACATGGACGCGGGCCGCGACTTCGAGCAGCAGATCGTGGTCAAGGTCAACGTGCCCGAGGTGCTCGCTGTGGAGTTGGCGCGTCCGTCGTGGAAGGGCGAGCACGTTGCGATGGGCACCAACACCGATCCGTATCAGTGGGCGGAGGGCCGCTACAAGCTGATGCGCGGGATCTGGACTGCGATGCGTGACGCCCGCAACCCTGCCTCGGTCCTGACGAAGTCGCCGCTGCTGTTGCGCGATCTGGATCTGCTGCTCGAACTGGCCGAGGTGGCGCCCGTGAGCGCGAACTTCTCGATCCCGACGCTCGACGAGAAGGCGTGGCGCGCGAGCGAGCCGCGGACGCCGAATCCGCGGGCGCGGCTGGAGGCGGTGGCCGAGCTCAACCGGGCGGGCATCCCGACGGGGGTGCTCGTCGCGCCGCTCATGCCCGGGATCAACGACGCGCCGCGGCAGGTCGAGGCCGTCCTGGAGGCGGTGGCCGAGGCGGGCGCGACAGGGGTGAGCGGGATCGGGCTGCACCTGCGTGGCGAGACGCGGGCGGTCTTCATGGAGTGGCTGCGGTCCTATCGCCCGGATCTCGTCGAACGCTACGAGCGCCTCTACGGGCGCGGCGCCTACCTGTCCGACCCCGAGCAGCGACGTCTACAGCAGATGCTGCGCGGCGGGCCCGCGCGGGCCGCGCCGCGGTTCACCCGCGAGGCGTCAGAGGTACAGCGCGAGATCGCGGCACGGCGGGCGCAGCGCGAGGGGGTGAGGGCAAAAAGCGCCGCACAGACGTCACTTTTCTGATGCGTATCACTGCGGTTCGTGCGTCTAGCGCTTGCCGGATTGCCCGGAGGAGATCGCGTCGGCGACCTTCTGGGCGCCGAGCCTGCGGCTGACGGTCGCGCCGACGTTGGGCAGCAGGCTCGAGAGCGCGGCGCCGGCCTTCAGCGCGCGCGGCGCGACGACGATCTCACCGGGGTTTCGCTCGATGTTGCGCAGGACGGCTTCCGCGACTTCGTCAGGCGTGCTCGTCCCGACGCCGGTGGGCAGCTTGGCTCCCGACTCGTGGAGCATGCCCGCGTCGCGGATGAATCCGGGCGTCACGGTCCCGACGCCCACGCCGCGCGGGCGCAGGTCCTCGCGCAGACCTTGGGCGAAGCCGCGCAGCCCGAACTTGGTCGCGCTGTACACCGAGCTGCCCGGCGCGCCGACCTTGCCCGACAATGAGGTTACGAAGACGATGTGGCCGTCGCCGCGGGCGGCCATCCGCTCGCCCAGCGCGCGGGCGAGGACCATCGGCGCGCGCAGGTTCACGTCGAGCGCGCGGTCGATCTGCTCGACGCCGAAGCTCATCAGGTCACCGGAGGCCGGCAGCGCGGCGTTCGCGACGAGCACGTCGGCGTCGGCCTGCTCGGCCGCCAGGCGCGCGACGGCGTCGCGATCGGTCAGGTCGACGGCCAGCGCGCGGCCGCCGGTCTCCGCGGCGAGGACCTCGAGGACGTCGGCCCGCCGACCCGTGAGCACGAGCTTCGCGCCTGCGCTCTGAAGGCGCCGTGCGATCGCGTGGCCGATGCCGCCGCTCGCGCCGGTGAGCAGGACGGTCCGGCCCGAGACGTTCACCCGGCGAACACTGCCACAGTCGCCGTGAAGCCGTGCAGGAAGGCCTCGCCGCCCACCGGGCCGATCTCCCCGGCAGCGAAGAACCCCGCGGCGGGCGCGCCGCCGAGCGTCTCGTCCAGCACCGTCGCGTCGTGGTCGCGTACGCCGAACAGCCGGCGCCCGCGCCCGTTGCACGAGAACATCAGGGCGCCGGCGGCGCCGCTGCTGCCCAGGGCCTCGGCGCGCAGCTCCAGCGAGCGACGCAGGTCGGCGTCGGCCGAGACCGAGTCGCGGGCGTGGATGCGCACGACCGTGCCGGGGCGGACAGGGGCGGCCACCGTGACGGTTCCCTCGTCGGCGTCGGCGCTGACGATGCCCCGCACGAGGAAGTCGCCGGGCCCGTACTCCGAGCGCCCGGAGTCCACGACGACGCCCAGCAGCAGCCCGGTGCCCTGGCGCACCAGCTCGGCGTCGGCGCCGCTGAGGTTCTCCAGGGCGTGGCGCAGCGCCCGCAGGGCGGGCTCGCCGGCGAGCTCGGAGATGACGTGCCCGTCCGACGCCGTGACCGTCAGCTCGGGCCCGAGCGGCACCGCGCCCTGCGAGACGCAGGGCAGCACCTCGACGTCGTGGAAGGCGACGCCCAGCGCGCCGCCCGCATGCACCTCGGCGTCGAGGAACAGCGACCCGATGCCGCTGGACGAGCGCGCGCTGGCGATGCCGCCGAGCACGGGCGCGCCGGGCGCGTCACGGGCCAGGACGCCGAGGACGGCGTCGGCCGGGAACACATGGGGGTCGCCGAGCAGGACCACCGCCCGTGCTCCGGCGGCCGAGGATTCGGGATCGGACGGATCGAAGAGGCTGACGCTGCCGCCGTCCAGCGACGCAGTCCAGACCGCGACGGCGGTGGCGCGTTCGACCTCGCGGCCGGCGCCGAGCACACCGCTGGCCATGCAGCCCGCCAGCAGCGGCGGCGCGAGCGCCTCGCGGACGCCCTCGAGCGTCGCCTCCGGCGCGTCGAGATGCCCGCCCGAGGCGAAGACCAGCGCGACGTCGGGCGGCCGGCCGCCGAGCGGCGCGAGCGCGTCCTGCGCGGCGTCGATGGCGGCGACGCGCGGGTCTGAGCCGGTCGAGAGGCCACAGCCGATGCGTACGCCCACGCCGCCGACGATACTCCCGCCCCGATGGT
>JBDTYI010000160.1:0-13934 GCA_040005775.1 Solirubrobacteraceae bacterium | reverse complement strand
CGGTCACGTGCGCGTAGGGCGCCCCGATCGCGCCGTGCACGGCCTGCTCGGGCGGGGCGCCGTCGAACGCGACGTACGCCGCGCCGCGCAAGAGCGTCGTGGTCTCCTCGACGAACGCGGCCGCCGCCGGCTCACTGCTGTCGAGGCCGTCGAGCACGTCGCCGAGCGCCACGTCCGCCGGCCATGCCACACCGAGCCCCTGCGCAACGGCCCGCAGGCGCTCCAGCGCGGCCGGGTCCGGGGGCGGCAGCGTGCGCAGCAGCCCCACGCCGAGCCCGAGCATGAGATCGGCGGCGGCCAAGCCGCAGAGCAGCGAGAGCTGGGCGTTGTGGCGCTCGACCGGCAGCGGGCCGCGCAGCTCGAGGGTCCATCCGTCGCCGGCGGGGACGACCTCCTGGTCGGGCAGCGGCAGGTCGAAGCCGCCGCGGCGCCGGATCGCCGCCGCGCGCGCCGTCCCGACCTCGGTCAGCAGCGCCAGCGCACCGGTCGCCGTGCCGTCGTCGACCGCGTGCTGCGCGCCCACGTAGTCGAGCTGGGCCCGGCTGCGCACCCACGCGCGGCGCAGGTCGACGGCGGTCCGCTCGCCGTCGGCGCCGAGGTCGACCGTCCACAGCGCGGCCGGGCGGTCCTGGTCGGGCAGCAGGCTCGCCGCTCCCTCCGAGAGCACCGGCGGATGCAGCGGCGCGCGCCCGTCGGGCGCGTAGCGCGTGCTCCCGCGCACCCACGCCTCGGCGTCGACCGGGTCGCCCGGCGCGACGAACGCGGCCACGTCGGCGATCGCATAGCGCACCCGCCAGCCGCCGCCGTCGCGACGTGCGAGGTGGAAGGCCTGGTCGAGGTCCATCGAGCCCAGCGGGTCGAGCGTGACGAAGTCCAGGTCGCGCGCGTCGAGGCGCGCGCCGAGATCGGCCGGCCCGCGCGGGGCGGCGGCGGCCGCGGCAGCGTCGGCGGCGGGCGGGAACGACGTGGGCACCTCGAGCTCGCGCCGCACCGCATCGAAGCCGGCGCGCAGCTCGTCGGGGCCGACCGCGCGTGGGTGCAGCCGCCGCCGGGTCACGGGCGCAGCAACGCGGCGGGCAGGGCGCCGACGCCAAGCAGCCCCGGCCCGGCGTGCGCGCCGATGACCGGGCCGATCTCCGAGACGAGTAACGGCTC
The DNA here is from genome assembly GCA_040005775.1 of Solirubrobacteraceae bacterium. Lineage (GTDB taxonomy): Bacteria > Actinomycetota > Thermoleophilia > Solirubrobacterales > Solirubrobacteraceae > JAOPZW01. The sequence goes on along the minus strand of JBDTYI010000160.1, from coordinate 12,779 downwards.
GGTGCCGAAGATCTCACGCCCGCGGGCGACGAGTCGCTCTGCGTCGCGCGGCGCCTGGATGTGCTGCACCACCCACGCGCCGGCGCCCGCCGCGTGACGATCGCGCAGGTGGTCGACGAGGCGCTGGACGGCGCGCCCGGAGGTGCGGACGCGTTCGACGGGCTCCAACGTGCCCGTGTCGTCGTCGAGCGAGAGGATCGGCTTGATCTTCAGCGCCCCGCCGACCCAGGCCGCCGCCCCGCCGACCCGGCCGCTGCGGCGCAGGAATTCGAGGGTGTCGAGCGCGAACATGATCGTCGTCTCGCGTGATGCCTCCCGGGCGCGCGCCGCGACGCCGTCGACGTCGCGGCCCCCGTCCGCGGCGGCGGCCGTCGCCAGGACGACGGCGCCGAACGCCCCCGCCACGAGCCGCGAGTCGACGACCTCGACCCGGCGGCCGGGGTGGCGCTCGGCGAGCTCGGCCGCGGCCTGGCGGGCCGACTCGACGGTGCCCGAGACGCCGCCGGAGAGGTGCACGGACACGACGTCGCGCCCCGCCTGCGCGAGCGGCTCGTAGACCGCGAGGAAGTCCCCGATCGACGGCTGGGAGGTCGTCGGCAGCGACGTCCCCGCCCGCAGGCCGTCGTAGAAGGCGACGTAGTCGGTGATGTCGCTTTCGCGACGCTGCCCGTCGCCGTCGGTGACGTACAGGCTGACCTCCTCGATGCCGTGGGCGGCGACCAGCTCGCGCGGCAGGTAGGGCGTGGAGTCGGTGACGACGGCGACCGCGGGCATGGCGCGCACCAGCCTACGCACCGCCCCGGCCGGGGCGGTGCGAGAATGGCCTGCGATGACCACGCTGGTCACCGGAGCCACCGGGCTCCTCGGGTCTCACGTCACCCGCAAGCTCGTCGAGCGCGGCGACGACGTGCGTGCCCTCGTGCGCTCGCGCTCGCCCGTCGAGACGCTCGAAGGCCTCGACGTCGAGCTCGTCCGCGGCGACATCCTCGACCGCCGCTCGGTACGCCGGGCGATGCGCGGCGTCGACCGCGTGTTCCACGTCGCCGGCCTGACGGGGCTGCGCGCGCCCGCGGCGAGCCACATGACCGTGAACGTCGAGGGCACGCGCGTCGTGCTCGAGGAGGCGCTGCGCGCGGGGGTGCAGCGGGCGGTGCACACGTCGTCGGTCGCCGCGGTCGGGCCCGCGCGCCGCGGCTCGACGGCCGACGAGAACCAGGTCTTCGACGCCGCGCGCTACCACCTGCCCTACGTCGACGCCAAGCGCGAAGCCGAGGCGGTCGCCCTGCGTCTCGCCGCGCAGGGCCTGCCCGTCGTGATCGTCAATCCCGCGCACACGTTCGGCACCGGCGACCTGCGCCGCTCGTCGACCGAGCTCGTCCGCCGCTTCCTGCGCCGCGGGATCCCCGCCTACGTCGACGGCGCGCTGAACATCGTCGACGCCGACGACGTCGCCGTCGGCCAGCTGCTGGCCGACGAGCGCGGGCGCATCGGCGAGCGCTACATCCTCGGCAACCGCAACTTCACGCTCGACCGGCTCTTCGCCGATCTCGGGCGTCTCTCGGGCGTCGAGCCCCCGGCGATCAAGCTGCCGCTCCCGGCGGCCTTCGCGTTCGCCCGCGCCGCCGAGGCCGCCCCGGGGACCGCGGTCATCACGCAGGCCGAGGTGCGCCTGGCCTCGTTGTGGTGGGCGTTCCGCTCCACGAAGGCCAAGCGCGAGCTCGGCTGGCGCCCGTCGCACCACGAGGACACGCTCCAGGCGACGATCGACTGGTACCGCGAGCGCGAGCCGCTGCGCGTGCAGCGCCCGGGCACGCGCCAACCGATACTGCTGCGCGCCGCGGGGCTCGGCGTCCGCACCACGACCGGCCTCGTCGGCCGCCTCACTCCCTAGGAACCGTTGATGGCCACGCTCTACCGCTGCCGCACACCGACCGACCACCTCTGCCCGTGCGGGCGGATCGCGCGCGAGCTGCGCGCGCAGGGCGTCGAGTTCCGGACCGTCCGCGTCGCCTGGCGCAAGCACGACCGCGACGAGGTGCAGGCGCTCAGCGGACAGCGCCACGTCCCCCTCGCGGTTCTCGACGGCGAGGCGATCTGCGACTCGGTGCGGATCATCGAGCACCTGCACTGGCGAGCAGCAGTCGGCTGAACAGCAGCGCCGCCCCCGGCGTGGCGGCGCGATACGTGGGATCGAAGCCGAGCAGCAGCACCCGCCCGGCCTCGGCACGGTCCAGGGTCGCCGCCACCGAGCCGTCCGGATAGCGCGCGACGGCCGTGGCGCCGTCGAGGACCGGGTCGTCGCCCACCAGCGCGGCCGCCTCCGTGTCGGCGCCGATGACCGCGAGCGCCGTGCCCGACAGCCGGGGCGCGAGGGGCGCCGCCGACAGCGTCGCGGCGCTCAGGCCCGCGGCCCGGGCCACGGCGACGCCGCGGACGCGCCAGCCGACGAGCGTCCCGCCGGCGAGAACCCAGTCCCGCAGGGCGTCCAGCGCGCGCGGTGCGAGCTGCGGGGCGGTGCCGTCGGCGACCACGAGCGTGGCGTGTCCGGCGAGCGCCCCGACGGTGATGGCCGCGTTGTCGACGACATCGACGGCCGCGCCCAGCCGGTGGAAGAGGGTCCAGCCCGCCGCCGCCGTGCCGGGATTGGGCTGGCTGCGCCCGGCGCGCGCCGTCGAGCGCGCGCCGGGATCGGCGAGCAGCGCGACGCGCCCGCCCGCCAGCGGGCGCGCGGCCGTGCCGGCCGCGGTGACCGCGGGCGCGGCGGGGAGGGCCGAGGTGATCGTTCCGCCGCGGCCGCCCGCGGCGAACAGTCCCAGCGACCACGCGCGCACGTCGTCGCTGGGGCCGCCCGCCGCCGCGCCGGTGGCCGTGCCCAGCGCCGTGACGAGCCAGCGCGCCAGCGGCTGGCGCGCGCTCACGATCCAGGTCCCGGCCGGCAGCTCGGCGGGCGCGCCGACACCGCCGGACCACGGGCGCAGACGGTCGGCGCGGGCGGGCGCGGCGAGCCGTCCGACACGGACGCCCTGGGCCAGGAGCGCGGTGACGGTGTCCTCGCTGCCCGGGGCCAGCGCCCAGCCGGACACCGTCCGCGTCGGCAGGCGCGCGAAGGCTCCCGGCCAGCGGCGCACCAGGGTCGTGCGGTGTGCGGCGACCGCCCCCACCATCGCGGTGGCCGCGGTCTCGTGCGCGGCGACCCGGCGCGCGAAGGGAACCTGGTCGCCGGCTTCGAGCGTCATGCCCGCCGCGCCGTAGAGCAGGGTCGTCGCGCTGTCGCCATAGCCCGGGTAGAGCAGGTCGAAGGTCCCCGAGTTCTGGGCGACGCCGCGGCGCGCGAGCGCGTGGGCGACCGCCGGGCCGAGGATCCCGCGCTCCGCACCGAGCGCGCTCGGGGGAAGCTGCGGGTTGAGCGGCGCCGAGTAGGGCGGGGCGAAAAACGCGGTCCCGCCCTGCTCGTGCTGGTCGGCGTAGACGAGCGGCGGGTAGCGGGCCAGCAGCCGGTAGCGCGCCAGCGTCTCGGGCTGCGTCGCGGCCAGCCAGTCGCGGTTGAGATCGAACCCGGCGCCGCTCACGCGCGTGCCCGCCGCCCGCCCGTCGGGGTTCTGGTCAGGGAGGAGCACGACGACGGTGTTGCGCAGGGTGGCCGCGTGGCAGCGCCTCGCCAGCGAGCGCAGCACGCGCAGGTCGGCGTCAGCGCCGCTGGGCTCGTTGCCGTGCACGGACGCCGCGAGCCAGACCACCGCGGGCGCGGTCGGGGCGGCCGTCAGGGTGCCGGCGCGCACCGCCCGCAGGCGCGCCAAGCCGGCCCGCAGGCGGGCGGCCGGCAGGCGGGTGACGACCGCGTAGCGCAGCGGGCGGCCCTCCGCGCTCGAGCCCGCGACGCCGGTCGTCACCAGCGGGGAGGCCGCCGCGACGGCACGCACGTAGGCGTCGACGCGTTCGGGTGACGCCGCGTGGCCCGCGGGCGGCGGGGCGGGGATCGCCGGGCAGCCGCGGGCGGCTGCACCCGCGGGCAGCAGCGCGAGCACGAGCGCAGCCGCCGCGAGGGCGCGCGTCATCGCCCGGGCTCCACGACAAGCTTGCGTGCCTCGCCCGCGGCGGGCGCGGCCAGCGCCGGGCCGAGGTCGTCGAGCCCGATCGGCTCCGAGGCGAAGGCGCGCCAGTCCACGTCGCCCGAGTCGAGCAGCGCGAGCGCAGCGTCGACCTCCGCGCGGGTGTGGTGGAAGGCGCCGCGGACGTCGAGCTCGTCATAGTGCAGCGGACCTGCCGGCAGCGCGACGTCGGTTTCGCCCGGGCAGCCGCCGACCAGCACGACGGTACCCCCGGGCAGCGCTGCCTCGACCGCCGCCCGCCAGGTGCCGGGCCGGCCGACGGCCTCGAAGACCAGCTCGTGCTCGCTCAGCGCCTCCGCGGCGCGCGCGCCCAGCGCCTGCGCCTGCGCACGGCGCTCCGGGTGGCGGTCGCAGAGCAGAACGTCGCGGCCGTCGAGCACGAGCAGGCGCGCGAGCATCAGCCCCAGCGTCCCCCCGCCGAGGACGGCGACGTCGCGCGCCCCGCTGCCGCGGCCGATGGCGTGCACGCAGGCCGAGAGCGGCTCCGCCATCGCGGCGCCGGCGAAGTCCAGGCCGTCGGGGATCGGATGCAGCGCCGCGGCCGGCGCGGCGATGCGCTCGGCGAAGCCACCGAGCACCCACCGCGGGGTGCGGCAGATCGCCGTGCGCCCCGTACGGCACGGGGCGCAGGCGGCGCAGGGCACGGAGTCGCCGACGAACACCCGCTCGCCGGTGTCGGCGCGCACCCCGGCGGTCTCGTGCCCGAACGGCGTGGGGTAGGCGCCGAGGATCCGGTGGCCATGGCGCAGCATCTTGCGGTCGGTGCCGCAGGTCGTCGCTGCGCGGACGTCGACCAAGACCTCGCCGCGTGGCTCGGGCACGTCCTCCACGCGCAGGTCGCCGGGCCCGTGGAGCATCGCCGCCCTCACGGCAGCACCAGCGCCTTGACCGCCTCGCCCGTGCGCTGGAGCTCCAGCGCGCGGGCGGTGTCCTCGAGTCCGACACGGTGGGTCACCAGCCCGAGTGGGTCGACCCGCCCCGACGCAATCAGCTCAAGCGCCGCGCGCATGTCGCCGGGGCCGGCGGAGTACGACGCGCACACGTCGACTTCGTTGCGGTAGAGCGCCCCGGCGTCGAGGCCGAGCACCTGACCCGGCGCAACCGTCGCGTAGAGGCAGAGGACGCCGCCAGGCGCGACCGCCGCGAAGCCCACTGCGATCGCCTCCGGGTGCGGCGAGCAGACCAGCACGGCGTCGACGAGCTCGTTGCCGTGGCGCTCGGCGCCCAGCGTCAGGGCGCGCTCCATGCGCTCGGGCCGCGGCTCGCGCGCCCAGACGGCGTCGATCGCGAGTGCGTGGGCCGCGGCGATCGCCAGCAGCCCGCTCGTGCCGCAGCCGACGACCAGCAGCGCGTCGCCGGCGCGGATCCCGGCCCGGTCGAAGGCGCGCAGCACGCAGGCCAGGGGCTCGACGAACGTCGCGCGCTCCGCGTCCAGCCCGTCGAGGGGCAGCAGCTCGCCGACGAGGTCGGCGGGCACGCGGAGGCGCTCCGCGAAGCCCCCGGGGTTCAGAGCGGTCGCGCGGAAGCGCTCGCACAGGGTCTCGTGGCCGCGTCGGCAGCGACGGCACTCGCCGCACGGCGCGTGGTGGTGGACGACGACGCGGTCGCCGCGGCCGACGGCGCGAACCTCGGCGCCCACCTCGATCACCTCGGCGGCGATCTCGTGGCCGAGCACGGCGGGCACCTTGCGCGCGACCCACGCCTCGCTGACGTCCGAGCCACACACCCCGCAGGCGAGGACGCGGACGACCACGTCGTCCGGCCCGCAGACGGGATCGGGGTCGTCCTCGACACGCAGCTCGCGCGCGGTGACCGAGCGGGCGACCCTCACGCCGGCAGCGCCGCGATCGACTCGGTCGTCGGCGGGGCCGCGATCCCACGTTCGGTCACCAGCGCGGTGATCAGCTCGGCCGGGGTCACGTCGAAGGCGGGGTTCCGGACCGGGGTGCCGGGCAGGGTCGTCGCGACGCCCGCGAAGGCGCGCACCTCGTCGCCGTCGCGCTCCTCGATCTCGATGCCGTCGCCGTCGGGCAGCGACGGGTCGATCGTCGACGTCGGGCCGGCCACGACGAAGGGGATGCCCGCGGCTCGCGCGGCGAGGGCGAGGGGATAGGTGCCGACCTTGTTGGCCACGTCGCCGTTGGCGGCCACGCGGTCGCAGCCGACGACGACCGCGTCGGCGGAGCCGCGGCGCAGCAGCCCGGCGATCGCGCCGTCGACGACCAGCTCGTGGGGCACCCCGGCACGGGCGAGCTCCCACACGGTCAGGCGCGCGCCCTGCAGCAGCGGCCTGGTCTCGCAGACGAGCACGGACACGCCGCCGCGGGCGTGCAGCGCGTGGACCACGGCGAGCGCCGAGCCGCGCCCGCCCGTGGCCAGGCCACCGGCGTTGCAGTGGGTCACCAGCCGCGTCGCGCCCGTCAGGACGCCGGCGCCGTGCTCGCCGATCGCCGCGGAGGCAGCGTCCTCCTCGGCGTGGATCACCTGGGCCTCGGCGCGCGCCGCGGCCGCCATGGTCGCGATGCCGGCGCCGAGGGCCGCGGCGCGGACGCGATCGACGGCGTGGTGGAGGTTCACGGCGGTCGGGCGCGCGCCGCGCAGCTGAACCCAGCCGCGCTCGAGCGTGCCCAGGCCCGGCTGGCGCGCGACCTCCATCGCCAGCCCGTAGGCGGCGGCGATGCCGATCAGCGGGGCGCCGCGCACGGCGAGGCGGCGGATCGCCGCTGCCGTGTCGTCGGCGCCGGTCAGCGCCAGCCACTGCACCTGTGCAGGGAGGAGCGTCTGGTCGAGGATCTCGAGCCGCCGGCCGTCCCAGCGAAGGCCCAGGTGCGGCTCGGAGCTCACGGCGGCCATCAGGCCGCCAGCGTATTAGGACAGGCGGTTCTCGATGCCAAGGGGAGACTGAACCCCGACCGGGCCGTTGTCACCGGCCTCGACCGGCTCGGGCTCTTGGTCGGGCTGCGCGACGCCGAGCACGCCGGCCAGCTCGCCGCTCTCGTACATCTCGGCGACGATGTCGGCGCCGCCGACGAGCTGGCCGTCGACGAACAGCTGCGGGATCGTCGGCCAGTCCGAGAGCGCGGAGAGCTCCTGGCGGATGCGCGGGTCGGGCAGGATGTCGACCGCCGCGAACTGCGTGTCCATCGACTGCAGCGCCGCGGACGTGCGCGCGGAGAAGCCGCACATGGGCTGTTCGGGCGTGCCCTTCATGAACAGGATCACGCGGTTGTCGGCGATCGCCTCGGCAATGGCGTCGCGGATGGGGTTGGAAGCCTGGTCGGTCATGGGGTCTCCGTCTTCAGTTGGAGGGCGTGGATCTCGCCGCCGAGCTCGTCCCCGACGGCCGCGTAGACCATCCGGTGCTGCTCGATCCGGCTGACGCCATCGAAGGCCCTCGAGACGACGCGCGCGTTGAAGTGCACGTTGTCGGGCGAGTCGACCTCCGCGGTGGTCTCCGGGATGGCCGCTTCGATGCGGTTCTTGACGTCCTCGGCGGTGGGCATCGAAATCAATCGTAGTGGACCCGCCTCGCGACCCCTGCGGGGTTCGGCGGCGTCTCGCCGCGGCCGGACGACCCGCATGGACCCCGAGACAGATCCACCGGCGACCGCTATATTTGGTGAAGCATGAGCACCCAGGTGACATTCCACGCCAAGGGCGTCACGTTCTCCGACAAGGGCGCGGTGAAGGTTCGCGAGTTCCTCGCGTCCCAGGAGCTGACGTCCGAGACTGCCGGCCTTCGGGTCGGTGTGCGCGGTGGCGGATGCTCCGGCTTCCAGTACCAGCTCGCCTTCGACGAGCAGCGCGACGGCGACGTGGTCTTCGACCACGACGGCCTGCGCCTGCTGGTCGACAACCAGAGCCTGCCCTACGTCGACGGTTCGCAGATCGATTACGTCGATTCGCTTCAGGGCGCCGGGTTCCAGGTGGTCAACCCGAACGTGGTCGCGGCCTGTGGCTGCGGCTCCTCGTTCCGGGTTGCCGAGGATGAGCAGGTCTCTGCCGTCTAGATGAGGCTCATGCAAGCGGCCGCCCTCGTGGCGGCCGCACTCGTTCTGCCCGCATGCGGGGGCGGCGGCCCGAGCAGATCCAGCACCACCAGCAGCACCGCCACGAAGCCCAGGGCCGCCGCGCCGGCCACGGACGCCGCGCCCCGCGGTGGGCTGGCGATGGGTCTCAGCGAGACCAACCCGAACCTCTTCTGGCACGACAAGGACGTCGGCGCGCTGGCCGAGGGCCGCGACCAGGCCGAGGCCCTCAAGCCGACGCTCTACCGCATCTCGGTGGACTGGTCGGCGCTGCAGCCCGATCCCGCCCAGCCGCCGAACTGGACGATCCCGGCCGACGGCTGCATCCGCGGCCAGCAGCCGTGTCAGCCATTCGCGGGCATCCGCGACGTGCTGCGCGCGCTGCACTCCCAGGCGCAGGCGGGCAACGGCTTCGCTCCGATGGTCGTCTTCTACGGCGTGCCCGAGTGGGCGGCCAAGCCCGCGAGCGGCTGCGAGCGCCCGGGCACCGCGGCGCGCTCGCGCGCGATCAGCGCGAAGGGACTTCAGGGCTACGTGAGGATGGTCAGGTCGCTGCAGGCGCTGGCCAGGCAGGAGAAGGTCGACATCCGCTGGTGGAGCCCGTGGAACGAGTCGAACGGGACGTTCTTCATCTCCCCGCAGCGCGCGACATGCTCGGTGTCGTCCAAGGCCCTCGCGCCGGGCGTGTACACCAAGCTCGCGCGCGCGCTCAAGAGCACCCTCAGTGGCGACGAGCAACTCGTCGTCGGCGAGCTGGCGGGCTTCAAGGGCCGGCGCAAGTTCGGCGCGGGCGTCAAGGAGTTCTTCGCCGCGCTGCCCGACGACGTGCTCTGCTCGGCCGGCGTCATCGCCCAGCACGCCTACGCCACGCGCGCGCAGGGCGCGGAGGACCCCGGCCCGGTGGGCGACCTCGAGGAGGGGCTCGACCAGCGGCCGTGTGCGGCGAAGAAGCCGATCTGGATCACCGAGAGCGGCGTCGGCGGTCCGCACGTCGGCGACTCGCGCGCGGGGACGGAGGTGACGATCAAGCGCGACTGCCGCGCCCTCGAGTCCACGTTCAAGCGCTGGGACGCCGACCCCCGCGTCGACGCCGCCTTCCAGTACACGTTCCGCGACGACCCGGCGTTCCCGGTCGGGCTGGTCGACGCGGGCATCACCAAGACCTGGCCGACCTATGACCTGATCAAGGCGTGGGGCGGCGCGTCACGCAAGCCCGACGGCCCGGCCCCGGCGCTGCCGCCGGCGTGCGCGAGCTGACGCTGCGCGTGCAGGAAGAACCGTCGCCCCGGTTCGCCGAACGTCGGTCCTACCCCCCACAGAGGGGGTGATTCCGACGTTCGACCGCGCCCGGGCTCGCCGATCGCGCTGGCGGACGCCATCCACGCGGCCTCAGACGGGCGCGTTCAGAGCGGGGCGGGGGCGGCGATCGGCTCGCCGTCGAGCGCGTTGAGCGCCCGCTCCAGCGACGCGCTGATGCACGTGAAGCTCGGCGTGTCGCGCTTGGTGAAGGCGCTGGCCTCGGTCGTGCGCAGGCGCTGGACGAGGTCTAGGAAGGCCCCGATGTCGTCGGTGTCGAAGGCCACCACGAACTCCTGGTCGTCGAGTCCGAACGAGTACGTCGTGTGGTTGTCGACCTGGGGATACTCGCGACCCACCTTGATGTGCTCCTGCATGATCCGCCAGCGCTCGTCGCCCGCGAGTCCGTACCACTCCCGGGACTTCACGAACGGGTAGACGAACAGGTACTTGCCCTTGAACGGACGTGGGCGCAGACGCAGGTCGTCGGAGTACTCCGAGCCCTTGCGCATCCCGAGGAACGAGTAGGGCTGCTCGGCCCACTTCATCAGGCCCGATTGGCCCAGCACCACGTGGAACTCGTGGATGCGGTCGAGGTTCTCGGTCTCGCTGATGAGCATCAGCTCGGCGTCCGCGCGCGTACCGACGAGGCTGAAGGACTGCAGCAGGTGGTCGGATCCGAAGTCCTCGCAGGCGGCGAGGAACTCGCGCTTGTGCTCCGCGCGTTCGGCCGCGTCCAGGCGCCGCCACGCGGGCTCCATGCGCAGGAACGTGTACTTCACGAAGTGGCGGTCGGTCACGATCTCAACAATAAGGTGTGTGTGGGTACGGCTTCCCGCCCCCAGAACGCCGGGGACCTCGGATAGGATGGCCACGATGCGGATCGCCCTCGTATCCCCGTATTCGTGGACCTACCCGGGGGGCGTCACCCGCCACATCGAAGCGCTCGCCGGCGAGTTCGTCAGCGAGGGCCACGAGGTGCGCGTCCTGACCCCCCACGACCCGCCCGACAAGACGTCGGCGCGGTTGCATCGTGGTGCGCGCCCCGAGAGCCGCGCGACACCCGACTGGGTCATCCCGCTCGGGCGCACCGCCGGGTTCGGAGCCAACGGTGCGGTCTCCAGCCTGATGTGCACGCCGACGTCGGTCGCCAAGCTCCGCCACGAGCTGCGCGCCGGCAAGTTCGACGTCGTACACATCCACGAGCCGGTCGCGCCGCTGGCCGGCTACGCGGCCCTCGACACACCCGACCTGCCGCTGGTGGGCACGTTCCACTGCTACTCCGAGAACGTGATCTCCAACGGGATCGGCAACGCCTTCGGCACGCGCAGCAAGCTCCAGCGCCTGCGGGTGCGGATCGCCGTGTCAGAGGCGGCGGCGTGGACGGGGCACCGCTTCTACGGCGGCGACTACCGCGTCATCCCCAACGGCGTCGAGGTGCCGGCCGAGCTGCCCGTGCTGCCGCCGCGCACCGCGGATGCCCCGCTGCGCCTCGCGTTCGTCGGCCAGGCCGTCGAGCGCAAGGGCCTGCCGATCCTGCTGCGCGCCTTCGAAGCGCTGCGCGACCACATCAGCGTCGAGCTGGTCGTCGTCGGCGCAAGCCATGAGGAGGTCGCGCCGCTGATGGTCGATGCCCGCGGCGTCACCGTCCTCGGCAAGGTGTCCGACGCCGAGAAGCACGCCGCGCTGGCGAGCGCCGACCTGCTCGTCGCACCGTCGCTGGGCGGCGAGAGCTTCGGCATGGTCCTCACCGAGGCCTTCGCGGCCGGGACGCCGGTCGTCGCCTCCGACATCGCGGGCTACCGCGACGTGGTGCGCGACGGCGTCGACGGCGTGCTCGTCCCGCGCGCCGACCCGTCGGCGCTCGCCGCAGCGCTGCGCGACCTCGCGCTTGCTCCCGAGCGCCGCGCAGCGATGGCCCGCGAGGCCCGCGCCCACGCCCATCGCTACGCCTGGCCCACGGTCGCCGGCGAGATCCTGAGCGCCTACGAGGACGCCGCCGCGATGCCCGCGCCCCAGGGCGCCCGCGAGCGCGCGGGCGTGTTCCTCGGCGCGGTGCCGGGCGACCTCGGCCCGCGCAAGCCGCCGCGCCGGCTGCCGACCCTCGAGCCCAAGCCCGCCGACGCGCCGTCCCGGGTCAAGACCGGGCTGCGGCGCGGCGCCTTCGGCCTCGCCGCGCTGGGCGCGACCCTCCTCGCCGTAGAGACGCTGCGGCGGATCGGGATGGACCGCATCGGCGCGAGCCTGCTCGCGGCAACGCCGACGTGGGTCCTCGTCAGCCTCGGCCTGATGTGCCTGTCGATGGCCGTCCGCGGCGTGGCTTGGCACGCGATCCTGCGCGCCGCTCTGCCGCCGGACACCGCGCTGCGGCGCACCGATGCGCTCCAGGGGACCTTCATCGGCGTGCTCATGTCCGCGACGCTGCCGGCCCGCCTCGGCGAGCCCTCGCGCGCGTTGGTCGTGGCGCGCCGCACCGGGCGCCCACGGGAGCTGCTGCCCACCGTCATCGGCACGATCGTCTCGCAGACGCTGCTGAACGTCGTGGCGCTCGTGATCCTCGGGATCGTCATGTTCTCGACGGTCGACCTCTTCAGCCAGAAGCACAGCGCGCTCGCGTTCTTCGCGATCGCACCGTTGGCGCTCGTCGCCGTGGTGCTCGCCGCGCCCGCGCTGCTGCGCGGGGGCCTGCCGTCGCGCTCCCGGCGCGTCCAGGCGTTCCTGCATCGCGTCCGCGCGGCCATGGCGCAGGTGCGCGCCGGCCTGCTCGTCTTCCGCCGCCCCCGCCTGGGCAGCCAGGCCGTGTTCTTCCAGCTGCTCGCCTGGGCGATCCAGTGGCTGTCGTGCTTCGTGCTGCTCGCGGCGCTCGGCCTCGACGACCGCGCCGGGATCGGCGCGGCCGCCGCGGTGCTCTTTGCGGTCAACGTCACCGCGGTCCTGCCCGCGACGCCCTCGAACCTCGGCGTCTTCCAGGCCGCGTGCGTCGCGGTGCTCCACGGCGCCTACGGCGTCAGCTCGGCCGACGCGCTGGCCTACGGGATCATCCTGCAGGCCGTCGAGATCGCGACCGCGGTCGCCATGGGCACCCCGGCCCTGCTCAAGGAGGGACTCAGCTGGCGTGACGTGCGCCTGCGCGCCCTGCACCACGGGCCGGTCGAGCTCGACCCGCTGCCCGGCGCTGAGGCCCGCGTCGGCGCCTAGACGGGCGCGCCCGTGGCCGGGTCGCGCTCGCTGCCGGCGATGACCTCGTCGCGCGAGACCGAGTCGCCCTTGGGTAGGAAGCCCGACTTCATCCCGAAGTACACGGCCTGCGGGTGCTGGGCGATGATCGCCACGGTGGACTGCTCGG
>JBDTYI010000159.1:0-2279 GCA_040005775.1 Solirubrobacteraceae bacterium | reverse complement strand
CGCTCTCTCCTCCTTCCTCAAATTGACTGACGAGTCAATCGTGAGGAGCATAGCCTCGATGCTCGACGGGCTCCCCCTCCGCGGCGACCGGCTGATGGTCCGACCGCCCACGCGCGCGTGGTCGTCGCGGCGCCCGCTCAAGCGCTGGCGCTACGTCGGCGTGTACGGACCGGAGGCGATGCTGTGCGCCGCCGACGTCGCGATCGCCGGGCTCGGGCAGCAGTTCTGGGCGGTGTGGGACCGCACGCGGCTGCGCGAGCGCACGGCATTGCGCGGGCGCCCCGTCGCGGTGCCCGACGGCCGGCTGGTCGTGCGCGACGGCGACGTCGAGGTCGACCTCGAGCTGGCCGACGACGGCGAGGCGGTCGAGGTGGCGAGCCGGCACGGGCGCTCGTTCATCTGGACGCGCAAGCAGCCGGTGCGCGCCCGCGGGAGCGTGCGGGTGGCCGGCCGCGAGATCGCCGTCGACGCGCCCGGGCTGATCGACGACTCCGCCGGTTACCACGCCCGGCACACGGCGTGGGAGTGGTCGGCGGGCGCCGGCACCGGCACGGGTGGCGACCGCGTGGTGTGGAACCTCGTCACCGGCGTGCACGACGGCGCGGACGTCAGCGAGCGCACGGTGTGGGTCGACGGGGCGGCGCGCGCGGCGGGGCCGGTCGCGTTCTCGGTGGCGCTCGACGCCGTCGGCGAGCTGCGCTTCGCGGAGGAGGCACGCCGCGCACGGCGCGACGAGCTGCTCGTGTTCGCCAGCGACTACGTCCAGCCGTTCGGGACGTTCAGCGGCGTGCTGCCGGGCGGCGTCGCGCTGCGCGAGGGCTATGGGGTGATGGAGCGCCACACGGCGCGCTGGTAGGCGGCCATCGGCGCCGATGCAGCGCTAGGCCGACAGCGGCGAACGCGCCGAGCGCGAGGACCGTCCCGGTGACCACGCCGACGACCGCCTGCGCTTCCCAATCGAGGCCGCTGCCGCAGCGCGCGCCGCCGGTGTACCGCGGGCACGGCTCGAGCAGTTCGGGGCCACGACAGGAGCAGCAGCGCGATCGCGAGCCCGGCGAGCAGGAGCCCCGCCGCGACGGCGGCCCAGTCGCGGTGCACGGGACTCCCCTAGAGCAGCTCGTGCTCGTTGCGTGGCTTGCGCAGGTCCGCCGACAGGCTCGTGTTGCCCTTGCCGCCGTAGAGCCGCTCGCCGTCCTCGAAGAGATGCGACAGCGCCGAGAACAGACCCTCGCGCCCCATGAAGAAGATCGCGTACACGCTCGCCGCGAGCGCCACGACCAGCAGCATGCCGAGGATCCACATGCTCGGGTTGTACTCCGGCGCCCGGGCGATCTCAACCCGCGACTACCCTGCCCGTCGTGACCCCGCCCGAGTTCGAGCTGCTGGACTTCAAGCGCCGCGTGCACGCGCTCTACGCCCGCGTGCGGGAGGACGCCGACCCGGCGCGCGCCTTCGCGACCTGGGTGGCCGAGCGCGACGAGCTGTTCGCCCACCACCCGCAGTCCGCCCTACCGCCGGAGCGGCGGGAGGGCTTCGCGGGCCTGTCGTACTTCCCCCACGACCCGCGCGGGCGCGTGGAGGCCGACGTCGTCGCGACCGAGCGCCGGCGCTACGACGTCCCGTCCAGCGACGCGTCGACGATGTCCTTCGAGCGCATCGCCGTCGCCCGCTTCGCCCTCGGCGACGAGCCGTGCGAGCTCGAGCTCTACTGGCTGACCGCCTACGGCGGCGGGCTGTTCGTCCCGTTCGCCGACGCAACGGCCGGCGACGTGACCTACGGCGCCGGGCGCTACCTGCTCGACACCGTAAAGGGCGCCGACCTCGGCGCGCGCGACGGCCGCCTGGTGCTCGACTTCAACCTCGCCTACAACCCCTCGTGCTCGTACGACCCCCGCTGGACGTGCCCGCTGGCGCCCCCACCGAACCGGCTGGCGGTCCCGGTGCGCATGGGCGAGCGTCACGTCGAGGGCGGCTGAGCGCCGCCGGCCAGGTCGGCCACGATCTCCGCGGCAGGACGGACGGCGCTGACGGCCCCGGCCGACTGGCCGGCGTAGAAGGGCATGGCGTCGATCCGCCCGGTCGACTCGCGACTGGGCGGCACCGGAGCGAAGCGTCTCACGGGGATCTCGGCCCCGGCGACCCGAACGACGCCCACGCACTCGTCGTCCTCCAGCGCCTCAGCCGCGGCGATCGAGCCGCGCAGGACGCGATGTGGGCCGGGCTGGGGCATGCCGCGGTTGAAGGCGGTGCTCACGACCGCGTCCTCCGCGGTCGCCTCC
>JBDTYI010000158.1:0-2764 GCA_040005775.1 Solirubrobacteraceae bacterium | reverse complement strand
GCTTGTGCACGCGCGGGCGATCGGCGGTCGGGTGGTCGATCGCGCCGATGCGCCTCGCCAGGACCATCGTCAGCGGCGTCGCCGCGAACGTGATCGCGGCGGCGAGTGCAAGGCCCCAGAGCGCGGTCCCGTCGGAGGCGAGATCGCGCAGCGTGTCCCAGAAGGACATCCGCTCATTATGGCCCGGTCGGAGGCGGCGCCGTGGGGCGGGCATCTAGGATCCGCGCTCGATGGCCCGCCTGCTCATCCTCGGCGCCGGATACGTCGGCGCGGCGATCGCGCAGCGGGCGCTGGCGGCCGGCCACGACGTCACGCTCGCCGACAGCTGGCTGGCGACCGATCGCGCGCAGCTCGACGGGCTCGCGGCGGCCGGCGCCGACGTGCGCACGGGCGACATCCGCGACGCCGCCGCCCTCGCCGCCCTGATGGACCCACGGCCCGACGTCGTGCACCTCACCGCGGCGCAGGCGAGCCGCCCGCTGTCGGAGCGCGAGCCCGACCTGACCGAGGAGACTGGCGTCGCCGGCGTGCGCCGGGTCGGCGAGGCCGTGGCCTCCGCGGGCGTCCAGGCGCTCGTCTTCGCCAGCTCGCTGCACGTCTACGGCTCGGGCCTGGAGGGCGAGATCGGGCCCGGCGCGCCCTACGGCGAGCAGGGCGACCTCGCCCATCTCGCCAAGATCTACGGCGAGCTGGTGCTTCGCATGCAGGCGCGCCGCGCGGGCTTCGGCCTCGCGCTCATGCGGCTGGGGATCGTCTACGGGCCCGGCCCCGTGGTCCACGATCGCCCCGACTCGGTCACGGTCATCGACAAGTTCCGCAGGATGGTCGCGGCGGGCGAGGCGCCGACGGTCGACGATGCCCGGGCGGTCATCGGCGCCGTGCACATCGACGACGCGGCGGGGATCCTGCTCGGCGCCGTGCCCGCGCCCGGGGACCTGGCCGCGCACAACGTCGCCGGCGACACGCTGACCGTCGCCGACGTCGCGCGGCTGGCCCGAGGCGAGGCGCCTGCGGGCGACGCCGCGTGGCGCTTCGCCTCGGACTTCGCCTACGAGCACGACGTCGCGGGGTATCTCGTGCCCGCCCGCCCATGAGGCTGCTGGTCACCGGCGCGACCGGGTTCCTGGGCTGGCGCACGGCCACGCTGCTGGCGGAGCGGGGCCACGAGGTCACGGCGACCTCGCGGCCCGGCGGCCGGTTGCGGCCGTTCTCCGCCGCCCTGGAGACCGTCGCCGTCGACATCGGCGACCCCGCCGTCGGCGCCCTCGTCGAGGGCCGTGACGCGGTGCTGCACTTCGCGGGCATGCCCGACCCGCGACGGGCGCGCGAGGACCCCGCGCGCGCGATCCGCGAGAACGCGGGCGCCACGGCGGTGCTGCTCGACGCGTGCGAGCGCCACAGCGCGGGCCTCGTGTACCCCTCCTCGATCCGGGCCGGCATCGAGCCCGCCCCCGACGCCTACGCGCTGTCCAAGCGCCTGGGCGAGGTCGCGTGCACGCTGCACCGAGCACGGGCCGCGGTCGTCCGCCTGACGTCGGTCTTCGGTCCCGGCCAGGCGGCGTCGGACGGCGCGACCGGTGCGATCAGCGCGTTCGCCGCGCGGGCGCTGGCGGGCGAGCCCATCGTGATCGGCGGCAACCCCGCGCGCACGCGGGACTTCCTCTACGCCGACGACCTCGTGGGCGGGCTTGAGGCGCTGATCGCGGCCGAACGCTGGGACGCCGAGCCCGCCCTCGCCGCCTCGGGCACCGCCACCGCACTGGCCGACGCCGCGCGCCTGGTGGTCGACGCCCTCGGGGCCGATGTCCCGATCGAGACCCCGGGCGGCGAGCTCCCCGCGGGCGAGGACTCGAGCTACGAACCGGATCCGCTGGCTCCGCGGATACCCTTGACCACGCGCCCGCTCGCCGAGTCGGTCGCCAACTATGTCGACTGGCTCGCACGCTACGCCGCTGCTGAAGGCCGCTCCCAAGCCTGACCAGCTGGCCGAACGGCTAGCCGGTCGTCGGTGGGGCGGCCTGGAGATCTGCCTGATGCCGGGCGACGTCGCCGACGCCGCCTCCGTCGCACGCGCCGCTGACGCCGTGACGGCGGCGATCGCCACCTCGCCCGGCGCCGTCGCGCTGGCCGAGGCTCCGGTCGCCTGGCCCAGCGGCGCCCACGTGCGCGTCGACCGCCTCGACGACGAGGCTCGCGAAGGGATCGAGCGCAGCGCGGCCTTCGCGGCGGCGATCGGCTCGCCGGTGCTCACGATCCACCTGTTCGCGCCCCAGACCCCGGAGGAGTTCCGCGCGGCCGCGCCGCTCGACGCGCCGACCGTGCAGGCGTTCCTGGAGGCCTTCGCCGCGGCGTGCGCGGCGCACGGCGTCCAGGGGCTGCTGGAGAACGTGCCACCCGTGCTGCGGATGCGCAGCGGCGGTGTCTTCTACTCCCCCATCGGCGGCCACTGGCGCGACCTGCTCGAATGGCGCTCGCGGGTGCCCGAGCTGGGCCTGACCTTCGACACGTCGCACGCCGCCCTGTTCCGCACGTTCGCCGAGGCCTACCCGTCGGTCTTCGGGCTCGCGTCGGCCGACGACCTCGAGCTCACGCGCTATGTCGAGGAGCTCGCGCCGCACACCCGCGTCGCACACGTCTCCGACGCCGCCGGGATCCTCGGTGAGGGCCTGCCGATCGGTACCGGCGAGCTCGACCTCGACCCCGCGATCGCGCGCCTCGGCGAGCAGGTCGAGTGGATCGTCGCCGAGATCAACGAGCCCGACCC
>JBDTYI010000157.1:0-2688 GCA_040005775.1 Solirubrobacteraceae bacterium | reverse complement strand
GCGGCGAAGAAGTCGACCATCCGGCGCGCGATCGCCGGGCCGAACACAGCACCGCCGTCGGCGACCGAGTGCAACGCGCGCAGCAGCTCCGTCTGGCGCGCGCCCTTGACCAGGTAGCCGCGCGCGCCGGCCTGGACGGCGGCGAAGATCGACTCGTCGTCCTCGTGCATCGTCAGGACGAGGACGGCGATGTGCGGCGCGGCCGAGACGATCGCGCGCGTCGCTTCGATGCCATTGCGCCCGGGCATGTTGAGGTCCATCAGGACGACGTCGGGCTGGAGGTCGAGGGCCAGCGCGACGGCCTCCTCACCGTCGCGCGCGTCCGCCACGACGAGCATGCCCTCGACGGAGGCCACGAGCGCGCCCAGCCCCGAACGGAACGCCTCGGAGTCGTCGGCGACCAGGAGCCGCAACGGATGCGCGCTCGCGAGCTCGTCCATCCGAGCGAGCGTACGCTCGGCTCCCGGGCGCGGCAAGGCGCTCAGCCCGCCACGGTCCATGTGGCCATGAAGAGGATCTCGATCGCGCCGAGCACGATCGCGGCGGTTGCGATGCGCCGGCCGCTCGGGCTCGCGGTGGCGCGGGCGCGGACGCCGATGACGATCGCGGCGATCGACAGCGGCACGCCGATCCAGAAGCCTCCGGCGGGCAGCGACCAGGCGACGGTGCAGCCGGGGATCCCGAGCACGGCGAGCAGTAGCGCGAGCTGCGGTTGACGGCGGTTCTGGGGAAGCGGCTCGGCGTGAACAGACATGTGCGGGACCTCCTCGGTCGATCGGTTGATGGCGCCAGCATCCGCGCCCGGCGTCCCGGCTCACCAGGGGCGGGTGTCCCGGGCGGGGCGGGAGATCGCGGCGGCCGCAAGGTTCCCGGTGCGCGCGGGACTCCGGCCCCTGTCGCCCCGGGACGCCCGGGGCGCAGGCTGGCCGCCATGTCAACCGAACGCAACACCACTCACTCGCGCCGCACCGCCGCGCTCGCCGCGGCGCTGACGGCCGCCGCCGCGACCACCGCCGTGCTGCTGTCCAGCGCCGCCGCCCAGGATCCCGGCGGGCGGACCCTGACCCTGCACGAGCTCGAGAAGGGCGCGACGTTCACCCACGTGCGCAACACCCGCGGGGCTCGGCGGCAGTCCAGCCTGCAGGGCGACCTCTTCGCGTTCACCAATCCGCTCGCCGACGCGGCCGGCGCGCGCGTCGGCACACTGCACGTGCACTGCGTCGCGACCGTCGGCGCCCAGAACTTCCGACGGTCGACGCTGACGTGCTCGGGGATCCTGCACCTGCGCGACGGTGACCTCATGCTCCAGGCCGACACCCGGCCCAGCGCCGCGACGACCGCGGGCGCGGTGACCGGGGGCACCGGCGCGTACGCGAACGCACGTGGGGTGTTCGTCTCGAAGTCCGGTCGCAGCGGGTCGACCGACACGATCACGCTGGCTGGGTGAGCGCGATGCGCGGTCGGATCTGGGCCACCGCGGCGCTCTGCGTCGCCGCCGGGACGGGGTGGTGGTCATCGCGGCACCCCCGGCGGCGGCGACGGGCCCGGGGGAGAATGGCTTGATCGTCTTCCCGCCGGTTCATGGGGCCCGACGCCTCGAAGGGCACGATCTTTGTCATCGAGCCCGGCGGGTCCGGCGAGCGGCGGATCGCGAGGCCCCCGCGGCTTCAGCGACGACTATCCGGGCATCAACCCATCGGCGTCGCGACCACGGTCTCGCGCCCCTCGTGCCAGCGCCAGCCGACATCATGGCCGCGCAGGTGCACGCCGCCGACCCAGCGGTCGACGCCGTTGAGCGCGACGTGGTCCGCGGCGCCGTCGAGGACCCGCCGCCCCGTGTCGGTCAGGCGCAGTCGGGTGAGTCGATCGACGCGGGTCGCGTCGGTGTCGAGCAGCGGCTGCGCGCCGGCGGCCATGCGCCCGATGCGGTCGAAGGCCCAGGTGTCGCCGAGGAACGGTCGCGCCTCACGCGCCGCCCCCCGCACGAACGCTTCGCCCGCGGTCGGCGCCCCCTCCGCGATGGCGGCCAGAAGCCGCCGCTCGGTCAGCGAGAGCCCGTCGCGCGTGGACGGGTACTCGCGGCCCAGGCGGTCGAAGGCCTCGGCGACGAAGCGCAGCTCACCGGAAGCGGTGGCGGCGATCTCGTTCAAGCCGTCGGGGCCTGGCGCCCGCAGCGCCTCCCATGCGCGCGCGCCGCGCGCGAGCGCCACGTCGGTGAGCTTCGCGCCGGCCCGGTCGGGCAGCCGCGCCAGCTGCGCGGCGTTCAGCTCGCCCAGCCCACCGAAGTGGGCGATGCCCGGGTGCTCGCCGATGCAGATGAGCGTGATCGCCCCGGGCTCCACGCCGAGCGCACCCAGCCGGGCGAGGATCTGCACGACCTGCAGCTGGTCGTAGAGGTCGGCCTCGAACCACAGGACGTAGCCGCCGGCGGCGGCGTTGTCCGCGAGCGCCGCGTCACGCCGCGCGAATTCAGCGACGGTCCCGATGTCGTCCGCGTCCTCGCCCGCCAGGAACGCGGCCCGCACCCGGCGCAGCTCCTCGTCGCCCACGTCGGGCACCGGCCCCTCGTGGAGGACGTCGCGCCAGGGCAGCACGTGGTCCATCAGGCCGGTGCCCAGGAGCCCGGGCACGGTCGCGTCGCCGTTCGTGACGTGGAGCGCTGAGGGTGCGATGGGCTGAGCGGCTAGT
>JBDTYI010000156.1:0-5914 GCA_040005775.1 Solirubrobacteraceae bacterium | reverse complement strand
CGTTCATCCAGAGCTTCCCGGCCGGCCTGCTCGTCTACTGGATCACCACGAACCTCTGGACGGTGGGCCAGCAGTACCTCATCCGGCGCAGCGCGGGGATGCCCGTGCGCGGCGGGCCCGCGGTCGCGGTCGCGGGCGCACCTGCCGGCGCGGCGGCGGCCGTGGCGTCGCCGAAGGCCAAGCCGGACAAGGCCAAGCCCGACAAATCCAAGCCCGACGAGGCGAAGCCGGAGAAGGCCAAGTCCGAGAAGCGCGGGAAGCAGGACGCCGCGCCCGCCGAGGCCAACGGCAAGGACTCCGGCGGCGCGGCGGCGCGCCGCGGGACGCCCCCGCCCCCACCTCGGCAGCGCAAGAAGAAGAAGACCGGACGGAGGCGCTAGATGGCGACGGCAGAGGACGCGGTGCGTGATGTGATCGAGGAGGTCGTCACCGGCCTCGGTCTGCGCGGCGACGTCGAGGTCGCCCGCGACGGTGAGGTCGTCACGGGGACGGTCCATGGGATGGACCTCGGGCTGTTCATCGGCCGGCACGGCCAGACCATCGACGCGGTGCAGCACCTGGCGTTCCGCGCGGCGCTCGCGGCGGGATCGACGCCAGGCGAGTTGCGCGTCGTGGTCGACGCCGAGGGCTACCGCGGGCGCCGCGCCGAGGCCCTGCGCCGCCAGGCGGACGAGGCGGCAGACGAGGCGATGCAGCACGACCGCGTCGTTGCGCTGGACGCGATGACGGCGAGCGAGCGGCGGCTGGTCCACGAGCATCTGCGCGACCGCGGCGGTGTGGACACTCACAGCGAGGGCGACGAGCCCGACCGCCACCTGGTCGTGTCGCCCCTCCCCGCCTGACGTTTCACGTGGAACGCTCCTGACGTTTCACGTGGAACGTCTGGACGAACTCGCGCGTCGCTACGAACTCCCGCCCGGGTCGGCGGCTCGTTTCGCGCGGCTCCTCGGGCTCGTTGCCGTCGAGCCGGCGTCGATCACCACCGTTCGTGACCCCGCGCGCGGCGCTGACGTCCATGTCGCCGATTCCCTGGTCGCTCTGGAGTTGCCGGTCGTGCGCACCGCCGGCCGCGTGGCCGACCTCGGCGCCGGCGGCGGGTTCCCGGGCCTCGCGCTCGCTGTTGCCCTGCCCGCGACCGAGGTCGTCCTGGTCGAGAGCGCCAAACGCAAGGCGGCGTTCATTCGGGGCGCGGCCGAGGACCTCGGGCTCGAGAACGTGCGCGTGGAGGCGGTCCGGGCCGAGTCCTGGACCGCCGGCCGGGACGCCTGCGATGTCGTGACGGCTCGGGCGCTCGCGCCGCTTGGCGTGTTGCTCGAGTACGCGTCGCCGCTCCTGCGCGTGGGCGGCTCCCTGATCGCATGGAAGGCAACGCCCCCGGCGGACGAGTTCCGCGATGCGCTGGCCGCCGGCGCGATCCTCGGGATGGGGGCGCCCGTCGCGCACCCTGTGGAGCCCTACTTGGACGCTGGGGCCCGAAGCCTCTACGTAAGCTCGAAAGTTATGGATACGCCCGCCGGCTACCCGCGGCGTGAGGGAATGGCCCGCAAACGGCCACTCCGAGCCTCCAGCCGAGGCTGAGGGATTCGGGCCCGAACCGTTCCGCACATGCGTCTGACCGAACGCGACGCTAGCTTGGGTCGCGGATGGGAACCGTCTACGCGATCGCCAATCAGAAGGGTGGGGTAGGGAAGACCACCACCGCGGTGAACGTCGCGGCGTGCATCGCGGAAGCAGGCTTCGCGACGCTGCTCGTCGACATCGACCCGCAGGCGAACGCCACGCTGGGCCTGGGACACCCCAAGGACGCCGAGCCGAGCATCTACGACGTGCTCAGCGGCGACGCCACCGCCGAGGAGGCGATCACCGAGACGTCGATCAGCGGCCTCTCGCTGCTCCCGGCCCACCCCGACCTCGCCGGCGCCAACGTCGAGCTCCCGCGCGCGCCCGGGTCCGAGTACCGGCTGCGCGACGCGCTGGCCGGGGTCCGCGACCGCTTCTCCTACACGCTGCTCGACTGCCCGCCGTCGCTCGGCCCGCTGACCGTCAACGCCCTCGTTGCGGCCGACCGCGTGATCGTGCCGGTGCAGACCGAGTACTTCGCGCTCGAGGGGCTCGCCGGCCTGCTCGACACGCTGAGCCTGATCCAGCGCGAACTCAACCCTCGCCTCGCGGTGGCCGGGATGCTGCTGACGATGCACGACAGCCGCACGAACCTCGCCCGCGACGTCGAGCGCGAGGTGCGCGAGCACTTCCCCGACCTGGTCTTCGACACCGTGATCCCGCGCAACGTTCGCGTGGGGGAGGCGCCGAGCTTCGGGCGCCCGGTAATCCACCACGACCCGCACTCGAGCGGGGCCGAGGCGTACTTCGAGCTGGCGAAGGAGGTGGCTGCGCGTGGCTGAGCGTCGTGGCATGGGCCGCGGGCTGGCCGCGATCCTGGCGGTGTCCGAGGACGAGGCGGGCGGCCCCGAGCTGCGCGACGTCCACGTCGAGCTGATCGCACCGAACCCCGATCAGCCGCGCAAGCGGTTCGACCCCGAACAGTTGCAGGCGCTGGCGGACTCACTGCAGGAGCGCGGCGTCCTTCAGCCCGTGCTCGTGCGCCCGCGCGCGGGTGGCCGCTACGAGCTCGTCGCGGGCGAGCGGCGCTGGCGCGCCGCGCAGCTCGCCGGCTTGGACACGCTCCCGGCGCTCGTGCAGGTGCGCGACGACGCGCAAACGCTCGAGGTCGCGCTGATCGAGAACATGGCCCGCGAGGACCTCAACCCGGTCGAGGCGGCCCGCGCGGTCGCCGGCCTGGTGGAGGAGCTCGGCCTCACGCGCGAGGAGGTCGGCCGGCGCGTCGGCCGCAGCCGCGTGGCGATCTCGAACCTCCTACGGATCCTCGACCTGCCCGACGAGGCACTGGCGCTCGTGGAGTCCGGCGCGCTGACCGAGGGCCACGGGCGCGCCCTGCTGCTCGCCGACGACCATGGCGCACGTCGCAGCCTCGCCCGCAGCGCAGCGGCCGACGGCTGGTCCGTGCGGGTACTGGAACAGCGCGCCCGCGACGCGAACGCCCCGGGCCGCACGGTCCGCAAGGGGCGCGCCGCGGTGCATCCCGACCAGGTCGCGGCCGCGGAGCGCATCGCCGACGCGCTCGGCGGTGCGCTGGGTACCGACGTCCGCGTGCGCCCCAGCGGCACCGGCTACCGCGTCGAGCTGGCCTTCGAGGACCTCGACGAGGCCCTCGCCTTGGCGCGTCGCGTGCGCCCGCGCGCCGTCGCCTAAGGGAGCCGGAGGGCGAGCCCGACGTGCTCGGGCGCCGTCTCGAAGAACCCATGGCGGTCGTACAACCGCCGTCCCGGCGGGTCGGCCATCAGGCTCACGAAGGCGTTCGGCGGCGCGGTCGCCCGGATGTGATCGAGGATCGCGGTCAGCACGGCGTCGCCCACGCCGCGCCCCTGGTGCGCGGGCAGCACCGCCATGTCGACCACGTGGAAGTACCAGCCGCCGTCGCCCAGCAGCCGCCCCATCCCGACGGTCTCGCTCGTCGCCTCCTCGACGACGTGCCAGGCGGCCAGGCTTCCGGGAAGCGCCGCCGCGGCCTGCTCCTCGGTCTTCGGTGTGAGCCCCGCCTCGCGCCGCAGCCGCACGTAGTCGTCGATCGACGGGGCGGTCGCAAGCAGCCGGTAGCCGGGAGTCACGACCGCAGCTTCGCATCTCGCGCCGCTCGCTAAACTGCTCCGTCCGTGAGGGCGATTAGCTCAGTCGGTTAGAGCGCTTCTCTGATAAGGAAGAGGTCCCAGGTTCGAGTCCTGGATCGCCCACTCCCAGCCCCTGTGGGAGGCCGGTCTTCCGCGGTGCGCCGCGCGCGTCAAGATGTGCGGGCATGAGCGTCCGGGCCCGCCTCTCGCCCCGCTGGGCCGTCCGCCGGCTGCGGCCGGCGATCGTGCCGATCGTCCAGACGATGGCGGCGGCGACGATCGCCTACTACATCGCTCAGCTTCTGCCGCTGGACGACCCGGCGCCGGTCTTCGCGTCGATCGCCGCCGTGATCTCGCTCGGCGCCACGTACTCCAATCGCGGGCGCCGGGCGGTCGAGCTCATCGGCGGCGTGGTGCTCGGCCTGACGATCGCCGACCTGATCATCCTGGCCATCGGAACCGGGCCGCTGCAGATCGGCCTGATGATCGTGCTCGCCATGGGCGTCGCGACGATCCTGGGCGGCGGCGAGCTGTTCGTGAACGAGGCGGCGATCTCCGCGCTGCTCATCGCGTCGCTGGAGCGCACGAGCACGTCGTTCTCGCCTGACCGCTTCATCGAGGCGCTCGTCGGCGGCACCGCGGCGCTCATCGTCGGGTCGGTCCTCCTGCCGCCCGACCCGCAGCTGCTCGTCGGGCGAGCGGCGCAGCGGGTGTTCGGCGAGCTCGGGTACTCGCTGGAGGAGCTCGCGGCGGCGCTGGCCGAGGGCGACGCCGGACGGGCCGAGAGCGCGCTGCGCGCGGCCCGTGGGATCGACGGCGCGATGGACGCCATGGAGGAGGCGCTGAAGACCGCGCGCGAGACCGCTCGCATGGCACCGATGCGCCGCACGGCGCGGATGCAGGTGCAGCGCTACTCCCAGACGCTGCCGCAGATCGACCTGATGGTCCGCGCTCAGCGCGACCTGGCCCGCCTCGGCCTGCGCTACTGCCGCAGCCGGCTGCCCGCGCCGGAGCTGCTGTCGGGCGCCGTCGCCGAGCTATCGAGCGCGGTCTGGGCGCTCGCTGCCGCCTTCGACGAGCCCGACCGCGCCCACGAGGTCCGCGACCGCGCCGTGGGTGCGGCGGCCCAGGCGCGGGCGGCGTTCGAGGCCGAGCCCGACCTCGTGCTCACCGAGATCGTCGGGGGCGTGCGCACGCTCGCGGCCGACGTCATCCGGGCGGCCGAGCTCGCGAGCGGGGCGCCGTCGCCGCACGACGAGCGGCCGACCGAGGAGCTGCTGGCCACCGATACGTGACCGGGAACGACAACGGCCGGCGGGTTGCCCCGCCGGCCGCTGTCTTCCACCCCTGCGTGCCGCATCCGTGCGGCCGCAAAGCGTCTACTTGGTGTTGACGGTGATCGTCGCGATGCCGATGACGAAGCCGCCCTTGAGCGCCTTGACGCCGAACGTCTGGTTGAGGAGGTCGGCCGCCGACTGCTCGAGCTTGACGGTCGTGCCCTGGAGCACGGCGGTGCCGTTGGACTCGGTCTTCAGCGCCTTGAGCGTGCGGCCGTCGAGCTGGAACAGCGGGGCGCTCGCAGCGGCTTCCTTGCCGTCGACGGAGACCTTGCCCGTGAGGACCGAGGTGCCGGGATCGACGACGAAGTTGGTGAGCGTGACCTTCTTGCCACCGCCGGTCAGCGAGAGGCCGCTGCCGTCATGGTCGATGGAGCCCTGGACGTACGGCTTGACCGTGCCGGGCTTGTAGTAGGTGACGTTGCCGCCCGTGATCGGGAACTTCGCGACGCCGGCCTTGGAGATCGTGGCGGTGCCGGTCGGGGCCGGCGTCAGCTTGAGGGTGCCGAGCGCCTTGACGAAGCCGCTGTCGAGCTTGACGGCCGTGGAGCGGCCGCTGAGCGCGTCGATCTTGGCGACGGGCTTGGGGGTCGAGCTGGACGAGCTCGACGAGGAGGAACTGGGCTTGCTGTTGTCGCTGCTGCTTGAACCACAGGCGGCGACGCCGGTGGCGAGGGCCGCGGTGGCGGCGAGTGCGGGAATCATTCGAAGTGTCATGGGGGGTACTGCGCGCCGCACCCCCGATCGGATGCTGTGCGCAAGCGCACACGGCGCGCTGCCGCTGCCCGGAAGGCCGGTGGATGGCCCGTATACTCGGGTCGGCCAGCGACTCTCAGGGAGCCCCTTCTCCGTGCAGGAAATGGTCATCTACGGCGTGAGCTTCGACATGGT
>JBDTYI010000155.1:0-7736 GCA_040005775.1 Solirubrobacteraceae bacterium | reverse complement strand
ACACCGGGCCGGCGTTCGAGTGGGTCTCCCAGGACGGCGCCACGCACGGCGCCGATGACTACCCGGCCCCGAAGGGCACGCCGCTGACCGTCGAGGGCAAGGGCCAGCTGCCGCTCGTGCCCGGCGAAACCTCCGGCGCGCTGATCGCCGCGTCGCCCGCCGCCAACGCCGTCAACGTCCCGTTGCAGGCGGTGTCCGGCTCGACGCAGCTCGTGGGCGAGCCGACGCTGACCCTCGAGTACTCCGGCCAGGCTCCGCAGGCCGACGCCCGCATCTATGCCCAGATCGTCGATACCGCCAAGAACCAGGTCGTCGGCCCCGTGGTCACGCCGATCCCGGTGATCCTCGACGGCAACAAGCACTCGCTGACGATCCCGATCGAGGCCATCGCCCTGACCGTCTCGCCGGCCGACAGGTACGCGCTGCAGCTGACCGACGGCTCCAGCGTCTACTTCGCCCAGCGTCAGGCGGGCCAGGTCACCTTCGATCGGATCGCCCTGTCGGTCCCGACCGTGTCGGCCGCCGCGGCCAGGGCGAACACCGCCGCGCGCAGCTGCGTGGACAAGCGGAAGTCCTCCTTCGTCATCCACCAGCTCAACGGCCGCGTGGTCAAGGTCCAGGCCTACGTCGGCGAGCGCCGCGTCCGGACCCTGCGGGGCGACTGCGTCCGCCGCCTGACGCTCGCGCGACTGCCCCAGGGCCGCTACGGGGTCAAGATCGTGACGACGACCGCGAAGGGCGCACGCGCGACGAGCGTCCGCTCCTACCGGGGTTGTTTCAAGACGAAGCCCAGAACCACGGTGACGCCCCGCAAGAAGCGCCGGAAGTAGCCGTACAATCGGTCGGCGTGCAGCTGACCGACCAGGTGAAGCAGGATCTGACGACCGCGATGAAGGCGGGCGAGAAGGAGCGCGTCGAGGCGCTGCGCCTCGTGCTCTCCGAGCTCCAGAAGGCCGCCAAGGACGGTGACGGCGACGAGCTCGCCGTCCTGCGCCGCGAGCGCAAGCGCCGCCAGGAGTCCGCCACCGCCTTCCGCGGGGGCGGCCGCGAGGACCTTGCCGCCCACGCCGAGGCCGAGCTGGCCATCATCGAGACCTACCTGCCTCAGCAGCTGGGCGACGACGAGCTGCGCGCGATGGTCCGCGACGCGGTCGCCGAGACGGGCGCCAGCTCGCCACGCGACATGGGCGCCGTGATGAAGAGCGCCATGGCCAAGGCGGGCGGGCGCGCCGACGGGCAGCGCGTCTCCGCGCTGGCCAGGCAGGAGCTCACCGCCTGATGCGCCGCCAGCTCGAGGTCTCCAACGAGGTCGCCGCCGCCCTGAGCGGCGCAGACGACAAGATCCTGCGCGCGCTCGAGGAGCACGTCGACTGCAAGCTCTTCCTGCGCGGCAACGTCATCACCCTCGACGGCGAGGCCGAGGCGGTCGCCGCCGCCGTCGTCGTCGTGCGCGAGCTCAGCGGCCTGATCGAGCAGGGCCACGAGATCGCCGAGGGCACCATCTCCGCGGTCACCGACGCCCTGGACCAGCACGCGTCGCCCGCCGACGTGCTCGAGGACGTCGTCTGGCGCCACCGCTCCACGCGCGTTGCGCCCAAGACGGTCAACCAGAAGCACTACGTCGACTCGATCCGCAACAACACGATCACCTTCGGCATCGGCCCGGCCGGCACCGGCAAGACGTTCCTGGCCGTCGCCATGGCCGCCGCCGCGCTCGCGCGCCGCGAGGTCAACCGGATCATCCTCACGCGCCCCGCGGTGGAGGCCGGCGAGCGCCTGGGCTTTTTGCCCGGCGACCTGATGGCGAAGATCGACCCCTATCTGCGGCCGCTGTTCGACGCCCTGCACGACATGATCGACCCCGAGAAGGTCGCCGCGCACCTCGAGCGCAACGTGATCGAGGTCGCGCCGCTGGCCTTCATGCGTGGCCGGACGTTGAATGATTCGTTCGTGATCCTCGACGAGGCCCAGAACACGAGCCCCGAGCAGATGAAGATGTTCCTCACGCGCCTGGGCTTCAACTCGAAGATGGTCATCACGGGCGACATCACCCAGATCGACCTGCCCCGCGACCAGAAGTCCGGCCTCGTCGTGGTCGGCGAGATCCTGGAGTCCGTGGAAGGCATCGACTTCGTGCGCTTCGGCGGCGCCGACGTCGTCCGCCACCGCCTGGTGCAGCGCATCGTCGAGGCCTACGATGTGCACCACAGCGCCGCCGCGCCCGAGCTGCGCCCCGCCGAAAAACGACGCGCCTGATGCTCGAGGTCGAGCTGCTCGGCAACGGCGGCCCTGGCGCGCCGCCGCTCGACGAGGTCGAGCGCTTGATCGGCTTCGCCTTCGCCTCGGCGGGGGTGGCCAACGGCCACGTGGCGGTCGCCTACGTCGAGGCCGACCGCATCGCATCGCTCAACGCGGAGTTCCGCGGCACCGAGGGCCCGACCGACGTGCTGTCGTTCCCGATCGACGGCGAGGACGACTACGACGGCCCCGAGGGCTCGCGCGAGCTGGGCGACATCGTCATCTGCCCGCCCCACACGACCGACCTGCGTGAGGCGATCGTCCACGGCGCGCTGCACCTCACGGGGATGGATCACGAGACCGACGACGGCGAGATGCTCGCCCTGCAGGCCGAGCTGCTGTCCTGGTAATGAGCGGCACAGTCACCCGCGCGGGCTTCGTCGCCCTGGCCGGCCGGCCGAATGTCGGCAAGTCCACGCTCGTCAACGGCATGGTCGGCGGAAAGATCGCGATCGTCTCCGACAAGCCGCAGACCACCCGTCGCGCGATTCGCGGCGTGGCCATGGCGGGGGACACCCAGCTCGTGCTCGTCGACCTGCCCGGCGTGCAGCGCCCGCGCGACATGCTCACCGAGCGCATGCAGCGCCGCGTCGTCGCCGAGCTCAGCGAGTCCGACGTCGCGCTGATGGTCCTCAACGGCCAGGAGGGCGTCGGCCCCGGCGACCGCTTCATCGCCGGTGCGATCATGCGAGCCGACGTGCCCGTCGCCGTCGCCGTCAACAAGGTCGATCGCATGGAGGCCGCCCGCCTGCTGGAGGTCATCGCCGCGGTGGCCGCGCTGGAGATCGGCGACGACATCTTCCCGATCAGCGCCCGCACGGGGGAGGGGGTCACGGCGCTGCGCGACCACCTTGCCGCGCTGATGCCCGAGAGCCCCTTCCTCTTCGACCCGGCCGAGCGCAGCGACCAGTCCCAGGACGTGCTGCTGGCCGAGCTCGTGCGCGAGCAGGTCCTGCGGCGCACCTTCCAGGAGGTCCCGCACTCAGTCGAGGTGGTCATCGACGACTACGAGGAGCGCCAGGGCCTCACGCTCGTGCGCGCGCTCGTCTGGGTCGAGACCGACTCGCAGAAGGGGATCCTCATCGGATCCGGGGGCAAGATGGTCAAGGCCGTCGGCACCGCGGCGCGCAAGGAGATCGAGCGCGAGCTGGGCACCCGCGTGCATCTCGACCTCGCGGTCCGCGTGCGCCGCGGCTGGCGCGGCGACGACTCCCTGCTCGACCGCCTCGGCATCGAGTAGGGGTGGGAATCGATCACGTCCGGCGTCTGAGCTCGTCGCCGAGCATCCGCACGTCCTCGACCTCCAGCGTGGGGGTCGCCAGGAACGGGAGCGTCACGACCGGGGAGGCCGCGTCGCGGCGCAGTCGCCGCAGCTGACCCTGCTGCATGCTCGCCTGGCCCTGCTGGCGCCGGGCCGCCGCACCGACGGCGGCCGGGACCGTCCCGTCGGCCTCGGCGACGCGGTCCACGTCGGCCGCGGTGAAGCGGCGCGGCAGCACGCTGTTGACCACGATCGCGTCCAGCGGGCGCCCCAGCGCCGCGCTCAGCCGGTCCTCCAGCTCGAGCGTCTCGGTGACCGGCAGCTCCGACGGCAGCGCCACGGCGATCATCGCGCTGCGCGACGGGTTCTCCAGCAGCGACACCACCTTCTTGGCCTGCGAGGCGATCGGCCCGACACGGGCGATCTCGGCGAACGTCCGCGGCGTGCGCAGCATCCCGAGGCCGTGCCCGCTGGCCGGCCCGTCGAGCACGACGAGGTCGTACGTGCGCGATCCGCTCACCCAGCGATCGCGGCGCCCGAGCTCCCACGCCTTGGTGATCGCGACGAGCTCGCGCGCTCCCGGGGCGGCGTGCACGAAGGCCGAGAACGCGTCGCCGCGGGTGAGCACGCCGACCAGGCGGCGCGAGCCGATCTGCTTGGCCGCCCATTCCTCCAGCGCCCGGACCGGGTCGATGGTGGTCGCCCACAGGCGCTCCTCGAGCTCGATCTCGTCCCCGGGCCGCGCGGTGCGCACGCCGTAGAGCGTGGTCGCGCGCCGCTGGTCGGCGACCTCGCACAGGCAGACCTTCAGCCCGTCACGGGCGGCGGCCTGGGCGAGCGCGAGGGCCACCGTGGTCTTGCCGACCCCGCCCTTCCCGGTCACGAACAGCAGCTCGCGGTGGAAGGGAAGCGTCACCCCGAGGCCCGCCGAGCGCGTAGGCTGAGATGCGCGTGGCTGTCGTGGAGAGCATTCACCTGACTGAGTCCTACCGCACGTGCGCGCGGATCCAGCGTCGGCACGATCCCACGTACTGGTGCGCCACCGCGATGCTTCCCCGAGAAGTGCGTCCCGCCATTCACGCCCTCTACGGGTTCGTGCGCGGTGCGGATGAGATCGTCGACGGCCCCGGCCGGCCGCCGGCCGGGCCGGCACGGCGCGCGGCGCTCGACGCCTGGCACGCCGAGCTGGAGCGCGGCCTGGCCGCCGGGCGCTCCGACCACCGCGTCGTCGCGGCGCTCGTCGACGCCGGGCGCCGCCACCGACTGCCGCTGCACCTGCTCGACCGCTACATGGAGTCGATGCGCGTGGACTGCGACGAGCCGGTGCGGCTCGCCGACCGCGCCGAGCTCGACCGGTACATGGACGGCAGCGCCGCGGCGGTGGGCCGGATCATGGCCACCCTGCTGCGGGCGCCCGAGCCGGACGATCTCGCCCGCCTGGGAGTCGCCTTCCAGCTGACGAACTTCATCCGCGACGTGCGCGTGGACTACGACCTGAACCGGATCTACCTGCCGGGCCTGCCCGAGGACGACCTGCGCGCCGCGAACGCCAGCTTCCACCTGCGCGAGCGAGTCGCCCAGGAGGTCGGGCGGGCGCGGCTGCTGTTCGCCGAGACCGCGGGGGTCGCCGCCGGGCTGGCGCCGCGCATGCGCCACGGCGTCGCCGTCGCGCGCCGGGTGTATGGCTGCGTGCTCGACCGCGTCGAGCACAACGGCTACGACGTCCTCGGCGCGCGCGCCGGGCTGCGGCCGTGGGAGGCCGCGGGCGCGGCGCTGCGCGGATGACGCGCCGCGCGACCAAGCGCGGCGACGAGCGCACGAGCCTCGACGGCACGCACGCAGACGTCCTGGTCTGCGGGGCCTCGTTCGCCGGCCTTGCCGTCGCCCGTGAGCTGGCGAGATCGACCCAGGCCCACCCGGCCGCGAACGTCCTCGTCGTCGATCGCTACGAGATCGGCGAGCGCCAGACGAGTGCGTGCGCGATCCCCACGCCCTGGCTGAATGCGCTGGGCCTCCAGGCGGCCGCGCGCGAAGAGCTGGCCGACATGACGTTCACCACGCCCCACGGCAGCGTCCGCTACCGGCTGCCGTGGAGCTGGACGGCCTTTGACTACCGCACGCTCTGCCGCGAGCTGTGGGCGCAGTGCGGTGCCGCGCGCTTCGAGACCGCCAAGGTCGAGGGGCGCACCGGCGACGTCGTGCACACCGACCGCGGCGACCTGCACGCGCCGCTGATCGTCGACGCGCTCGGCTGGCGACGTGTGCTCGCCGCGCAGGGCTTCCAGCCGCCCGAAGCGCCGCTGTCGCGTGGGCTGGAGGTCCACCCGCAGAACGCCCCCGGGCGGCCCGGCACCGGCGCGCTGGACGTGTGGGTCGACCGGTCGCTCGCGCGCCGGGGCTTCGCCTGGCGCGTGCCCGCCGCCGGCGAGGAGCGTATCGGCGTGGGCTCCTATGACCCGCGCGACCACGTCAAGGAGCCCACGGTCGCGCTGGCAGAGCGCCTGCAGGCCGACGCCGAGCGCTATCAGGGCAACTGGTTTCCGCACCGCCTGCGCACGGCGACCGACGGCGAGGTCTTCTACGCGGGCGACAGCGCCGGGCACTGCTTCGCGCTCTCGGGCGAGGGCATCCGCACCGCGCTGTACTTCGGCATCGCGGCTGGCCGCGAGCTGCGGGGCGTGCTCGACGGGGACCGCACGCGCGCCGCGGCATTGGCGCGCTACGCCGCCTTCCACGACGGCCATGCCCCGGCCTTCCGGCGCGCCCTGCGCCTGCAGCGGCTGCTCCCGGCGCTGCCGCCGCGCGCGCTCACCGCGCTGCTGCGGGGCATGCGCTCCCAGCGCGTCGTCGACCGCGCCTTCGGCTGGTACCTCGATCAGGCGCCCGCCGCCTTCGCGCTGCGGCCCTAAACCCGGCGCCGCTGCGCGCCGATGACCTCTGGGTGATGCGCTCCGACGTAGAGGACATCGCTCGCCTGCGCGCTGCGCTGGCCGATTCCGAGCGCCGCTACTGCACCCTCGTCGAGCATCTGCCGGTCGTCACCTATACCTCGGCCTTCGACGCGGACGGCACCCTGATCTCGCTCAGCCCGCAGGTCGAGGGGCTGCTGGGCCGCCCGCCGGCGGCCTTCCTGCTCGACGATGACCTCTGGCACGCCCACGTCCATCCCGGCGATGTGGAGCGCGTGATCGCCGAGACCGCCCGCGTGTTCCATCAGGACGAGGAGTTCGACTGCGAGTACCGCGTCGTCGCGCTCGACGGTACCGAGCGCGTGGTCTGGGAGCGCGACGCGATCGTCCGCGACGAGTCCGGCAGCCGCTCTACACCCAGGGCGTGATCGTCGACATCACCGACCTCCGGGCGGCCGAGCAGCAGCTGCGCGTCGAGCGCGATCGCGCCCAGCGCTCGGGGCTCGATGTGACCGAGCGCCGCGCCGCCGAGGCCCAGGTCGAGCACCTGGCCTACCACGACGCCCTGACCGGGCTGCCCAACCGGGCACTGCTCGGCGAGCATCTTGCGCACGCGCTGTCCCGCGCGACGCGCGCCGGCACGGCCTGCGCGCTGCTCTACCTCGACCTCGACGACTTCAAGCTCGTCAACGACTCCTTCGGCCACGCTGGAGGCGACGAGCTGCTGCGCCAGGTCGCCGCGCGCCTCGACGCGCGCTCACGGGCCGGAGACCTGCTCGCGCGCCAGGGCGGCGACGAGTTCCTGCTGCTGCTCGCCGACCTCGACGGCGACCCCGTCGCGGCGGCCCAGCGCGCGGCCGACGGACTGCTGGAGGCCTTGACCGAGCCGTTCCGCCTCAGCGGCGAGGAGCTGCAGCTCGGAGCGTCGATCGGGCTGAGCGTCTACCCCCGGGACGCGACTGATGCCGACACCCTGCTGCGCCACGCTGACGCCGCGATGTACCAGGCCAAGGCCGCCGGGCGGCACGGCACGGCGCCCTACGAGGTCCAGGCGGTCGGCTCGCGCCAGCGGCTGGCGATGGTCACCCGGCTGCGACGGGCCATCGACGGCGACGAGTTGACCCTGCATTTCCAGCCGATCGTGTCGCCGGGGACGGGCGCGCTCGAGGCGCTCGAGGCGCTCGTCCGCTGGGAGGACCCCGAGCGCGGGACGATCCCGCCCGGCGACTTCATCCCCATCGCCGAGGAGACCGGGCTGATCGAGCCGC
>JBDTYI010000154.1:0-3811 GCA_040005775.1 Solirubrobacteraceae bacterium | reverse complement strand
CGCATCGAGCACCACTGGCCCGAGCGGTTGCGCGAGCCGTCGTGGAACACCCAGCCGCAGTGCTCGTGCGGGCATGCCTTCATCCGATCCAGCGAGCCGTGCGCGCGCGCGAGAACGACGATCCCCAGCGCAAGCGCGGTCGCGTCCGCCGGGGTGTCGCCCGCGGGCTCCAACGCGAGGCCGCCCAGGCGCGGGGTGAGGGCAGCGGGCGCGGCGAGCTCGTCCAGGCGGCGCTCGGCGTCCGCCACCGAGCCGGTCGCGTTGTGGGCGAGGAACAGCGCGCGCAGGCCCTCGCGCACCGCGGTCGCCGCGTGCCGGTCGCCGCCGCGAGCGCGGAACCCGCGCGCGGTCATCCAGCGGGCGAACCCGGCGTCGGTCGCCCAGGCATCGGCACCGCCGGCGCCGAGGTCCCAGAACGAGTTGACGAAGGCCTGGACGAAGGCGATCCGGCCCGGTGCGGGCGCGCGTCCGCCGGGCTGGGGGCCGGCGTCGAAGCGATCCATCCACTCAGATTGACGCGAACCGCTCACGCTGTCTACGCTGGTTTGCGACATGCGGACCTGCCCGCACTGCGGCCACCAGGAGGATTCCGGGCGCGAGCGCTGCTCGGTGTGCGGCCGCTCGGTCCTCGTCGCGCCGCCGCGCTTTCAGGGCCGGAGACGGTCGGCGGTGATCGCGGGCGCGCTGCTCGCCGTCGTCCTGGTCGGCGGCGCGCTCGCGCTTGTGCTCATGCGCGCGGCGTCCTCCCGGAACGCCCGGCAGGGGCGCGAGGACGCCCGCACGGCGGCCACCGAGCATGCGCGACTCGTCCGCGTCCAGGCTCCCCACCGCGGTGCGGCGGTCGACCTGCGTCCGCGCGCCGGTGCGTCGGATGCCCAGCTTCGAACCGCCCGCGCGGCACTGCGCGAGCGCGCCGAGACGGCGATCACGGCCGACGCGCAGGCGCGGGCGAGGCGCGGCGAGATCGACGGGCCGATCAGGCGGACGGCGTGCGGGACGCTGCTGCGCGACCCGCGGGCGGTGCCCGACGACCGCGTCCTGACCAAGACGGTCGGCCGCTACGACTGCATCGCCGTCAAGCGAGCGATCGGCGGCGGGGGCGGCGACTTCGGCTACCCGTTCGTCGCGGCCCTGGACTTCACGCGCTTCACCTTCGTGTGGTGCCGTAACACGCCCGCCCAGAGCGAGCGCGGGAAGGCCCTCGCCTTCGTCCGGCTCGACCGCGCATGCCTCGCGGCGCGCGGCCGTGCGCTCGGAACCGGCTACGTGGACGTCCCCGGAAGCTAGGCCCCCTCGGCCGGCGTCTCGGTCTCCGTCTCGGCGCCCTTGTCCTCGGCCGCCTTCGGGTCCTTGATGTTGGCCCTCTTGATGGTCGTGGTCGCCGTGGAGCCGGTCTGGTCGCACTTCTGGCTGAGCTTGGAGACCTTGCCCTGGACCTTGACGCGGCTGCCGGGCTTCAGCGCGGCGCCGTCCTGTCCGTGCAGCTTCACGCGGGCGTCGTCGAGCGTGTAGGTCCTGCTCGTCCCCTTGTCAGCCTTGGCGTGGTGGTTGGCCCGGCTGACCTTGACCGTCAGCGTGCCGTCGTACGTGCCGTCGGCGTTCTTGGTCAGGGTGCCGCTCTCGAGCGTGCCACCGGCGACGTAGCCGGCGCCGTGCAGCTTGCACTGGGGGGTCTTGGCCTCGTGGGACTGGCCATGCTCGGTCTCCGCCTTGGCCTTGGTGCTGTGGTCGGGGTGATCCTTGGCGGCGGCGGGGACGGCGAGCGCCGCGAGTGCGAGGGCCGTGGTGATGGCGAGCTTCTTCATGTTCGACTCTTCGGCACGCGCGGCGCGCAATGCGCGCAGAAGCCGGCGAACTGGACGGATCAGCGGTTGCGCTTGCGCGCGGCCTTGGCCCGGCGGGCACGGGCTCGGGCCTGCTGCTTGGCCTGCTGGCTGGTCTTGTGGCGGTCAGCGGTGTCGGTGGCGCTCGCGCCGGTGGCCGCGTGGCGGTCCAGGCGCCGGGCGCGTTCGCGGGCGTCGCCGAGGATGGCGGCCGCGATGCCGCCCAGGAGGACGATGCCCGCGCCGAAGATGAGGGCCTCCTGCCAGGTCTTCAGCCCCCCGCCGCCGCTGGTGCTCGTGTCCGGCGGCGCGGCGGCGTCGGTCTGGGTCTGCGTCTCGCCGAGGGTGAGGCCGTTGCCGACCTGGGCCACGGCGGGGCTGCAGAGCAGCAGGCAGAGCGCGACGGCGGCGCACGCGATTCGCATGGGCAGCGAGAGTAGTGATCGGCGCCGCGGACGGTAGATTCCGCTGTCACATGCCTCCCAAGCAACGCCAGATCCGGATCGAGCAGAAGGGCGGCCTCGCCGCCATGCAGGCGCTGCAGGAGCGCTCCGACGACGAGCTCAAGCGCGAGCAGAAGTTCAAGGCCGCCGCGCTGGCGATCCTCGGCGCCCGCGCCGCCGAGCGCTACGACGCCGACAGCGCCCGCACATACTTCCGCCAGGCGCTGGCCGCGTCGCGCCCGCAGGAGCGCATGCAGCTGCGCCGCATGGCCGATGCCTCGCTCGCGCTGGCCGAGCGCCGTCCCGACGATCTCAAGTCGGCCGTCGAGCGCCTCGGGCAGGCCCCCCCGTCCAACCGCCAGCTCTTCATGCTGCGCGCCATGGGCCTGCTCGCACCGCCCGCCAGCGCCTCGTTCCCCGTGAAGGCGCGCGGCATCGCGCTGCTGGTCCTGATCGTCGTGGTGCTGATGGCGCTCGGCTTCGGCCTGGCCAAGCTCGTCGCGCTGCCCTTCGGCGGCGTCGGTACCGCCGGCGGGCTGCTGCTCGGCCTGGTGATCATCGCCGTGGTGGTCGGCGTGCTCGCGCTGGTCGGAAGGCGCCGGCAGGGGAAGGCCAGGGCGAAAGCCGTGGGTGGGCGGGAATAGGTTCTAGCCGTGTGCGGGCGCTACACGCTCGCGGGCCCCGACCCGTCCTCGTTGCGCGACCGCTTCGGTATCGGGGAGTCGGTGCAGATCCGGCGCCGCTACAACGTGGCGCCGGGCGACGATGTGCTCGCCGTGACGACCGACCGCGAGGGGGCGCCGCGCGGACAGGTCCTGCGCTGGGGCCTCGTGCCCCATTGGGCCAAGGACCCCAAGTCGCTCGGGCTGAAGCTCATCAACGCCCGCAGCGAGACGATGGCGGAGAAGGCGTCGTTCCGCGATGCTGTGGAGCGGCGGCGCTGCCTGGTCATCGCCGACGGCTTCTACGAGTGGGAGAAGCGCTCGAGCCGGGTGGGTGGGGCAAAAACACCGTGGTGGATCACGCGCGCCGACCACGAGCCGTTCGCGTTCGCCGGGCTCTGGGCCACGTGGCGCCCGGCGCCCGACGTCGAGCCGCTGCGAACGTTGACGATCGTCACCACGCAGGCCAGCCCGACCCTCGAGCGGGTGCACGACCGCATGCCCGTGATGCTCGAGCGCGCAGACGAGGAGGCCTGGCTCGCCCACGACACGCCGCTGGACCACGTCCTGTCGCTCTGCCGCCCGCTGGAGACCACCGACATGCGCGCGGTCGGCCCCGCCGTCGGCGACGCCCGCCACGACGAGCCCGACTGCCTGGACCCGGCCCCCGAGGAGCTCAGCCTGTTCTGAGCGCGCAATCGTGCCTAGGGGGCGCGCAGCGTCGCCTTCTCGATGACCACGGGCTTGCTCGGCACGCCAGCCTCGTTGGCGGGGACCTTCTCGATCGCCTTCGCGGTGTCGAGGCCCTTGGTCACGCGGCCCAGCAGTGCGTAGTCGGGCGGCAGGCTGGCGGCCTGAGCGCCGGTGACGATGAAGAACTGGC
>JBDTYI010000153.1:0-6721 GCA_040005775.1 Solirubrobacteraceae bacterium | reverse complement strand
CGCTGCGCCGCTCCAGGTGCCACTGCACATCGGGCGACATGCGTGCGAGCACACCGCCGACGTCGGCGCGGCGTAGCGCCTCGTAGGCATCGCGGACGGCGCTGGTCTGATCCTCGGACACAGGGGCTGTCTACGCGGCCGACCGCCGGGCGGATGCCCCGACTATGGTCCGTCGGACGTGCGAACCGTGGTGCTCACCGTCTCGACCTCCGTGGCCCGCCGCGAGGCCGACGACGCCTCCGGCCCCCTGCTCGCCCGCCTCGCCGAGGAGGCCGGGGCCGAGGTGATCGCCATGGAGGTCGTGCCCGACGACTTCGCGCTCATCGAGGATCGCCTGCGCCACTACGCCGACGCCGACGTGCGCTTCATCTTCACCACGGGCGGCACCGGGCTGACGCCCGACGACGTGACCCCCGAGGCGACGCGCGCCGTCGTCGAGCGCGATGTGCCCGGGATCGCCGAGGCGATGCGCGCCGCGAGCCTGCGCCACACCCCCATGGGACTTCTCTCCCGCGGCGTGTCGGGCGTCCGCGGCGAGACCCTGATCGTCAACTTCCCCGGCAGCCCCAAGGCGATCGAGCAGCTCTTCGCCCTGCTCGCGCCGGTGCTCGAGCACGCCGCGCGATCGATGGTCCGCCACGGTGGCCGCGCCGCCGGCCATTGAGCTGCGCGGCCTGACCCGCCGCTACGGCGAGCGGGCCGCGCTCGAGGACGTGACGCTCGCGCTGCCCGCGGGCGCGACGCTGGTCGTCTTCGGCCCCAACGGCGCGGGGAAGTCGACGCTCCTGCGGGTGCTGGCGACACTGCTGCGCCCGCACGCCGGCCTCGCCCGCGTGCTCGGCGGCGAGCTGCCGCGCGACGGCTGGTCGATCCGCGGGCGCCTGGGCCTGCTCGGCCACTCGCCGCTGCTCTACGGCGACCTCAGCGCGCGCGAGAACCTGCGCTTCCACGCGCGCCTGCACGGCGTGGGCGAGGAGCGCATCGAGGAGCTGCTGACCCAGGTGCGCCTCGATGCGCGGGCGGCCGACAAGGTGCACACGTTCTCGCGCGGGATGGTCCAGCGGCTGGCCGTGTGCCGCGCGGTGCTCCACGGGCCCGAGCTGCTGCTGCTCGACGAGCCGCGCGCGAACCTCGACCCGTCAGGCGCCAAGCTCGTGGAGCCGCTGATCGGCGCCGCCTCCGGCGCCACCCGGGTGATCACCAGCCACGACCCGGCCGGTGGCCTGGCCGAGGCCGACCTCGCGCTGGGACTGCGCTTCGGCCGCGTCGAGCTGCTGAGTCCGGCCGCCGCGATCGACGCCGAGCGCATCGGGGCGCTGTACCGGTGATCGACGCGGTCGTAGCGCTGCTTCGCAAGGAGCTGCTGCTCGAGCTGCGCGCCCCGCAGGCCGTCCCGGCGATGGCGCTCTTCAGCATCACGACGCTCGTGGTGTTCCACTTCGCCCTCCAGCGCGCGACGGTCGCGGGCGACCTGGCCGCAGGCGTGCTGATGGTGACGCTGCTGTTCGCCTCCATGCTCGGCATCGGGCGCCTGTTCGCGGCCGACCACGAGGAGGGCGGGCTCGAGGCGTTCCTGCTCGCGCCGGTCGACCGCTCGGCGCTGCTGTTCGCCAAGACGACGGCGCTGTTCGCCTTCCTCGTGCTCCTGGAGCTGATCGCCGTGCCCGCGTTCGCGGTGCTGCTGCTGGGCCCGTCGCCGTCGGCCGGCGCGCTGGCACGGCTGGTGGTCGTACTGCTGCTGGCCGATGCGGGCATCGCGATCGTAGGCACCCTGGTCGGCGCGATCGCAGTCCAGACGCGCGCCCGCGACCTGCTCGTCCCACTGCTCGGCCTGCCGCTGCTGATCCCGGTGGTGATCTGCGCGGCGAAGGCGAGCGCGCCATTGCTCGCCGGGGGCGGCGCAGCGACGCTCGCGGCCCGGTGGCCGCTGGTCCTCGGCCTCTATGATCTGGTGTTCGCGCTCCTCGCCTACGCGCTGTTCGACTACCTGGTCGAGGACTAGATCCCCGTGCTCTACGGAACCCGCCTCAGAGCTCTCGCCATCGTCACCGCCGTGGTCCTCACCGGCGGCTTCGCGCTGGCCTTCTTCCAGGCCCCGATGGACGCCGATCAGGGCTTCATGCAGAAGATCTTCTACCTGCACGTGCCGATGGCGATGGTCGCGCTGTGCGGGTTCGTCTTCGGCGCCTACTGGGCGATCCGCCATCTGCGCTCGGGTGACCGCGGCCACGACCTGCGCGCCTACGTCGCGATCCACCTCAGCCTGATCCTCGGCGCCGGCGTGCTCATCACGGGGTCGATCTGGGCCCGCGCGAGCTGGGGCCATTGGTGGGTGTGGGACGAGCCGACGCTCGTCTCATTCCTGATCGTCTTCCTGCTCTACGCGACCTACCAGCCGCTGCGCTTCTCGATCGAGGACCCCGAGAAGCAGGCGCGCTACGCGAGCGTCTTCGCGATCGTCGCCGGCGCGTTCGTGCCGCTGAACTTCCTGGCCGTGCGCCTGGCCCAGGCCTACACGCACCCGCGCGTGTTCGCCAGCTCGACCGGCGGGCTGCCCGGGTCGATGAAGCCGGCGTTCTACCTCTGCCTGCTGGGGATGATCCTGCTCTTCGCCACGCTCTGGCGCTACGAGATGGCCTCCAAGAACACGTCGATGCAGCTGCGGTCGCTGCGCCGCAAGCTCGGCGGCGAGGAGGCCCTCACCCCGCGCGGGCGAACCGCCGCGCCAACCATGTGATGACCAGCGCGCTGCCCGACAACACCGGCTATGTCGCGGCGGCCTACCTGGTCTTCCTCGCGCTCGTGCTGATCTACGTCGTGATCATGGCCTCCAAGCTGTCGCGCTTCGAGCGCGAGCTGTCCGAGCTCAACGAGCTCGCCGACCGGCGGACGAGCGCCGACGTCGACCGTGAGCCCGTCGCTCGATGAGCGAGCTGCTCGCCCTCGGCGTGTCCCATCACACCGCGCCCGTCGCGGTGCGCGAGCGCCTCGCGCTCACGCCACGCGCCTCAGACGAGCTGCTGCTCGACCTCTGCGCCTCCGAGGTCATCGACGAGGCCGTCGCGATCTCGACCTGCAACCGCACCGAGATCTACCTCGTGGCCGGCGATCCGGTGCGCGCGGAGTCCGAGCTGCTCGGGCGCCTGGCCGCGCACGCGGGGATCCGTCCCACCGAGCTGGCGCCGATCGTCTACTCGCCGCGCAACTGCGACGCCGCCCGCCAGCTCTACCGGGTCACCTCCGGCCTGGAGTCGATGATCGTCGGCGAGGCCGAAGTGCAGGGCCAGGTGCGCCGCGCCTACGAGGCCGCGCTGGCCGCCGGCACCACAGGCCCGCTGACCAACCGCCTGTTCGGCGCCGCGCTCCAGGCCGGCAAGCGGGTCCGCACCGAGACCGGGCTGGGGCGCGAGAAGATCAGCGTCCCGACCGTCGCCGTGTCGCTCGCGCGCGAGGTGCTCGGCGACCTCAGCGACCGCTCCGTCGTCATCGTCGGCGCCGGCGAGACCGCGGAGCTGACCGCCCAGGCGCTGGCCGACCGCGGCGTCACGACCGTCTTCGTCGCCAACCGCCACGCCGCCCGCGCCCGGTCGCTGGCCGACCGCTTCGGCGGCTCGGTCGTCTCGCTTGACGGCCTGCCCGGCCTGCTCGAACACGCCGACATCGTCGTCACCTCGACGGCGTCGCCGCATCCGATCATCGAGGCCGAGGCGCTCGCCGCCGTCATGGAGGCCCGCGGCGGCCGGCCGCTGGCGCTCATCGACATCGCCGTGCCCCGCGACGTCGAGTCGGCCTGCCGCGAGCTCGAGGGCGTCGCCGTGTACGACATCGACGATCTCCAGTCCGTCGTCGCCCGCAACCTCGAGGTCCGCGACGGCGAGCGGGGCAACGCCGAGGCCGTCGTCGAGGAGGAGATCCAGCGCTTCGCGCAGTGGATGGGCCAGCTCGACGTCATGCCGACGATCGCCGCGTTGCGCGAGCTCGGCAGCGGCATCGTCGATCAGGTCCTGGCCGAGAACGAGGGCCGCTGGGAGGGCGCGACGCCCCGCGACCGCGCCCGCATCGATGCCGTCGCCCGCGCCGTCATGCAGCGCCTGCTGCACGAGCCGACGATCCGCCTCAAGCAGAGCGCCCACGGGCGCCAGCAGGTCGTCCGCGAGGTCTTCGGCCTCGACGACCACCCCGCGCCCGACGCGCAGGGCGAGGCCGAGGTCCGGCCGCTGAAGCGCCGCCGGCACGAGGCGTGAGGATCGGCACGCGGGGCAGCGCGCTCGCGCTGGCCCAGGCCCGGCAGGCGGTCGCATTGCTGCCCGGCGAGCACGAGCTGGTCGAGATCGTGACGACGGGCGACCGCGGCGGAGTGGCCGCGAACGCCATCACGGACAAGGAACGTTGGGTGCGCGAGCTCGACGCCGCGCTGCTCGACGGGCGCATCGACGCGGCCGTCCACTCGGCCAAGGACGTGCCCGCGGAGCT
The DNA here is from genome assembly GCA_040005775.1 of Solirubrobacteraceae bacterium. Taxonomy (GTDB): domain Bacteria; phylum Actinomycetota; class Thermoleophilia; order Solirubrobacterales; family Solirubrobacteraceae; genus JAOPZW01. The sequence goes on along the minus strand of JBDTYI010000153.1, from coordinate 2,248 downwards.
GCCCGACGGCATCACGATCGCCGCGGTGCCGCCGCGCGCCGACCCGCGCGACGCGCTGTGCGGCGCCCCGGGGCTCGGCGCGCTGCGCGAGGGCGCGCGCGTGGGCACCGCCTCGCTGCGCCGCGCCGCGCAACTGCGCGCGCTGCGCCCCGACCTCGAAGTCGTGGAACTGCGCGGCAACGTGGACTCGCGCCTGCGCAAGCTCGCCGTGGGCGAGGCCGATGCGATCGTGCTCGCCGCCGCCGGCCTGGCCCGTCTCGGGCGCGGCGGCGAAGGCGTGGCGATGGACGAGCTCGTTCCCGCCTCGGGCCAGGGCTGCCTCGCGCTGACGACGCGCACCGGCGAGGAGCTGCTCGTCGCCGGCGCGCGCGACGACGAGGCCGAGCGCGCGCTCCTCGCCGAGCGGGCCTTCGTGCGCGCGCTGCGCGCCGACTGCGAGACCCCCGTGGGGGCCTACGCGAAGGTTGCCGGGACGGGCCTGTTCCTGACCGCCTTCGCGGGCGCCGAGGACGGCAGCGCCTGGGTGCGCGACGAGCTTGACGGCGACGAGCCCGAGGCGCTCGGCGGCGAGGTGGCGCGCCGCCTGCTGGCCGCGGGCGCCAACGAGGTACTCGGGCGATGACGGCGTACCTGGTGGGCGCGGGCCCGGGCGATCCGGGGCTGCTGACCGCCCGCGCGCTCGAGCTGATCGCGCGCGCCGACGTGGTGCTCTACGACCGCCTCATCCCGGCGGAGGCCCTCGCGCGGGCGCGGCCGGACGCCGAGCTGATCGACGTCGGCAAGGTCGGCGGCGGGAAGCAGGTGCCCCAGGCCGTCACGACGGCCCTGCTCGTCGAGCACTCCGTCGCCGGGCGCGAGGTCGTGCGGCTGAAGGGCGGCGATCCGTTCGTCTTCGGGCGCGGGGGCGAGGAGGCCCAGGCGCTGCACGCGGCGGGCGTCGCCTTCGAGGTGGTTCCCGGCGTGACCGCGGGCGTCGCGGCGCCCGCCCACGCCGGCATCCCCGTCACGCACCGTGGTCTGGCCAGCGCGGTCGCGTTCGTCACCGGCCACGAGGATCCCGCCAGGGTGGGCGAGGAAGGGTCTGCGATCGACTGGGCGGCGCTCGCCGCCTTCCCGGGGACACTCGTGTTCTACATGGGCGTGCGCCAGCTGCCGCGCATCTCCGAGCAGCTCGTGGCGCACGGTCGCGCGGCGGACGAACCCGCGGCGATCGTCGAGCGCGGCACGTTGCCCGACCAGCGCGTGCTGCGCTGCACGCTGGGGGCGCTCGGCGCACAGGAGGCCAGGGCGCCGGCCATCACGCTCGTCGGGCCGGTCGCCGAGCTCGCCGACGAGCTTGCGTGGCGCTCCCCGGCACCCCTGGCCGGGCAGACGATCGCCGTCACCCGCGCGCGGGCGCAGGCCAGCGGGCTTGCAGCGAGCCTCCGAGCCCTGGGCGCGAGCGTCGTCGAGGCGCCCGCAATCCGGATCGAGCCGCTCGCCGTCACCGTGCCCGACCTCGCCGCCTACGACCTGCTCGTGCTCACCTCGCCCAACGGCGTGCAGCGCCTGTTCGAGGAGGTGCGCGACGCGCGCGCTCTGGCCGGGCCCGCGATCGCGGTGATCGGGCCGGGCACCGCCAGCGCGCTGCGCGCCCACGGGATCGAGGCCGACGTCGTCGGTGACCGCGCGATCGGCGAGTCGCTGGCCGCGGCGCTGGCCGGCGGGGGGTACCGGCGCGCGCTGGTGGCGCGCGCGGAGGAAGCCCGCGACGTGGTGCCCGACGCCCTGCGCGCGGACGGCGCCGAGGTCGACGTGCTCGCGCTCTACCGCACCGTCGCCGAGCCGCTGGACGGCGAGGCGCGCGCGGCCGTGCTGGGCGCGGACTGGGCCACGTTCACCAGCGCGTCGTCCGCGCGCTTCCTGCACGCGGCGGCCGGGACGCTCGACGGCCCGCGGCTCGCGTCGATCGGCCCGATCACGAGCGAGGCGCTGCGCGCGCTCGGGTCAGAGCCCGACCTGGAGGCCGAGACTCACACGCCCGACGGGCTCGTGGCCGCCCTGGTGGCCGCCGCCGGCGCACGCTGACGACGCGGGGCGGGCGTCGCGACCGGGACCGGCGTCCCGCCGCCGGGCTCATCGTCGTCCGGACCCTCGTCGTCGGGATCCTTGACCCGGCGCGTGATCGGAAACCAGTTGGGGCGGTCGTCGAGCACCGGGCGCTCGTCGAACCACGGCCGCGACTCCGCTCCGGCCCAGTAGGCCAGCA
>JBDTYI010000152.1:0-7632 GCA_040005775.1 Solirubrobacteraceae bacterium | reverse complement strand
TCGCCGTCCGCGCCGAGCCCGACGTCATCTCGCCGAACGTGCTGGAGGCCGAGGAGCTCGTCGGCCACGAGTTCAACGACGACGAGGACCGACTCATCGCGGTGCGCGAGATGGTGAGCCTGGGCGCCCGCGAGGCGATCATGACCCTGCCCGACGGCTGCGTCGCCTCGGTGCTCGTGGAAGGCCGGCCGACCCTGCACCGGGTGTTCGTCGAGCCGCGCGAGGCGGTCGCCGCCGTCGGCGCCGGTGACGCGTTCCTGGCCGGGTTCGTCGCCGCTCGGTACCTCGGACGCAGCGTCGACGAATGCCTTCGCTATGGCGTCGCGTGCGGGGCCGAGTCGACCCAGCGCCTCGGCGCCGGGCTGGTCGAGGTGCGCGAGGTCGAGCGCCTCATGGCCGAGATCGACGTGCAGCGCCTCGAGACGCCGGCCGAGGTCTGACGACGCGCTACATTGGGCCGACCGCGGGCCGCGTGCCGCCGCTGCCCACGGTTCTCCGGTAGTTCCGGCTTCGTGCTCCGGCGCGAGGTCCAATCGTCCGCCCGCGAACCTAGGATGCACTGATGGAGATCGAGATCGGCCGCGGGAAGAAGGCCCGCCGCGCTTACGGATTCGACGACATCGCGATCGTCCCTTCCCGCCGCACGCGGGACCCCGACGACGTCGACATCTCGTGGAAGCTCGGCGATTACCGCTTCGAGCTGCCGCTGCTGGCGTCGGCCATGGACGGCGTCGTGTCGCCCCAGACCGCGCGGATCGTGGGCAAGCTGGGCGGCCTCGCCGTCCTGAACCTCGAGGGCATCTGGACGCGCTTCGAGGACGCCGACGAGCAGCTCGCGCACATCGCGACACTGCCCAAGGAGCAGGCCACGCGCGAGATGCAGGCCATCTACGCCGAGCCCGTCAAGCCCGAGCTGATCACGCAGCGCATCGAGGAGATCAAGGCCGAGAGCGGCGTCGTCTGCGCCGCCTCGCTGACGCCCCAGCGCGTTGGCCAGTACTACGAGCTCGCGCTCGAGGCCGGGCTGGACATCCTCGTCATCCAGGGCACCGTCGTCTCGGCCGAGCACGTCTCGCAGACGACCGAGCCGCTGAACCTCAAGGAGTTCATCCGCGAGGTCGGCGTCCCCGTGGTCGTCGGCGGCTGCGCCAGCTACCACACGGGCCTGCACCTGATGCGCACCGGCGCGGCCGGCGTGCTCGTCGGCGTCGGCCCCGGCGCCGCGTGCACCACGCGCGGCGTGCTGGGCCTCGGTGTCCCGCAGGCGACGGCCATCGCCGACGTCGCGGGCGCACGCTCCACGAACATGCTCGAGACCGGCGAGTACGTCCAGGTCATCGCCGACGGCGGCATGCGCACCGGCGGCGACGTGTCCAAGGCGATCGCCTGCGGCGCCGACGCCGTGATGATCGGCTCGCCGCTGGCCCGCGCCTACGAGGCGCCCGGGCACGGGTTCCACTGGGGCATGGCGACGTTCCACCCCTCGCTCCCGCGCGGCGCACGCGTGCAGACCGTGCAGAACGGCTCGCTGGAGTCGATCCTGATCGGGCCCGCCCACGAGAACGACGGCACGTTCAACCTCATGGGCGCGCTGCGGACGTCGATGGCGACCTGCGGCTACCGCGACCTCGCCGAGTTCAACCGGGCCGAGCTGATGATCGCCCCGTCGCTACAGACCGAGGGCAAGCTGCTGCAGACCGCGCAGGGCGTGGGCATGGGCTCGCGCGGCGCCGCGGCGGCCGCTCCGGCCAACGGGAACGGCGGAACCTCGCCGTCCCCGGCCGAGAAGGCCCCGGCGCTGAGCTCCAACTGACCGTGAGTGAGCATGGGGTGGTCACCGAGGCCACGGCCGGGACGGAGCTCGCCGACGAGACCGCTCCGCTCGTCGTCCCGCCCGCCGTCGACGAGGTCGTCGTCCTCGACTACGGCGGGCAGTACTCGCAGCTGATCGCGCGCCGCGTGCGCGAGTGCGGGGTGTTCAGCGAGCTCCTGCCCCATCACGTGGGCGCCGAGGAGGTCCGGCGGCGCAAGCCCAAGGGCCTGATCCTCTCCGGCGGTCCCGCCTCGGTCTACGCCGACGGCGCACCGCGCCTGGACAAGGAGCTGCTCGAGCTCGGCATCCCGGTGCTGGGCATCTGTTACGGCATGCAGCTCATCGCCCTGAACCTGGGCGGCAAGGTGGAGGGCGCGGAGGTCGGCGAGTTCGGCCGCTCCAAGCTCACCGTCGCCGAGCCGGGCACACTGCTGCGCGACCTGCCGCTCGAGCAGGCGTGCTGGATGTCGCATCGCGACACGGTCTTCGCCCCGCCGCCGGGCTTCACCGCGCTGGCCTCGTCGACCGCGTCGCCGGTGGCGGCCTTCGAGTCGGCCGAGAAGCAGATCTACGGCATCCAGTTCCACCCCGAGGTCGTGCACACGCCCTTCGGACAGGACGTGCTCAAGCGCTTCCTGGGCGACGTCTGCGGCTGCGACCTGACGTGGTCGGCGGCGTCGATCGTCGAGGAGCAGATCGCGCGCATCCGCGCCCAGGTCGGTGACGCGAAGGTCATCTGTGGCCTCAGCGGCGGCGTCGACTCCTCGGTCGCCGCCGTGCTCGTGCACCAGGCGGTGGGCGACCAGCTGACGTGCATCTTCGTCGACCACGGCCTGATGCGGAAGAACGAGGGCGACCAGGTCATCAAGGCGTTCCGTGAGGGCTACGGCATCCCGCTCGTCGCGGTCGACGCCGAGGACCGCTTCCTCGAGAAGCTCGCCGGCGTCAGCGACCCCGAGACCAAGCGCAAGATCATCGGGACCGAGTTCATCCGCGTCTTCGAGGAGGAGGCGGCCAAGCTCGGCGACGCGAACTTCCTCGTCCAGGGCACCCTCTACTCCGACGTCATCGAGTCCGGCGGCGGCACGGGCGCGGCGACGATCAAGAGCCACCACAACGTCGGCGGCCTGCCCGACGACCTCCAGTTCGAGCTCGTCGAGCCGCTGCGCGCGCTGTTCAAGGACGAGGTCCGCGCGGTCGGCGCCGAGCTGGGGATGCCCGAGCGCCTCGTGTGGCGCCAGCCCTTCCCAGGCCCGGGCCTCGCGATCCGCGTCGTCGGCGGCGAGGCCACGAAGGCGCGCCTGGACCTCCTGCGCGACGCCGACTTCATCCTGCAGGACGAGATCCGCAACGCGGGCCTGTACCGCGAGCTGTGGCAGTCCTTCTGCGTGCTGCCCGACGTCCGCTCCGTCGGCGTGCAGGGCGACGAGCGCACCTACGGCTACGTCGTCGTGATCCGCGCGGTCACGAGCGACGACGCCATGACCGCCGACTGGGCGCGCCTGCCCTACGACCTGCTCGAGCAGATCGCCGCGCGCATGATCGGCGAGCTGCGCGAGGTCAACCGGGTCGTGCTCGACATCACGTCGAAGCCGCCCGGGACGATTGAATGGGAGTAGCCGCCCGCGAGCGGACCGTCAGCGCCGGGATCGTGATGTGGCTGATCGGCCCGATGGCGAGGGCGTAGAGCAGGGTTCCGATGCCGACCGTTCCGCCGAGCGCGAACCCGGCGATCAGGACGGTGACCTCGATGCCGGTGCGCACCACGCGGATCGAGTGGCCACGGGCCGCGAGGCCGGTGGTCAGACCGTCGCGTGGCCCCGGTCCCATGCCGGCGCCGATGTACATCCCCGTGGCGATGCCGTTGAGCACGACGCCGCCGAGCAGCAGCGCGACGCGGGACCCGAGCGCGTGCGGGGTGTCGAACGCGCCGAGCACGACGTTCATCACGAGCCCGACGACCAGGGCGTTGCCGATCGTCCCGACGCCCGCGCGCTGATGCAGGGGCCACCAAAGGGCGAGCACGACGAAGCTGAGGATGACCGCCCAGGTCCCGATCCCGAGGCCGAGCTGCCGCGACAGGCCCTGATGCAGCACGTCCCAGGGATCCAGTCCCAGCGCCGCGAGCACGAGCATCGACGCGCTCACGCCGTAGAGGACGAGTCCGACCGCCAGCTGCGCGAAGCGGCGGAGGCGGGCGTCGGGCGGGATGGGGGACAGCGGGCTGGCCACGCGCCCCGACACTAGAGGCCGAGCAGCTCCGACTCGCGCTGGCGGGTGATGCCGGCGGGGCGCATCTCGGCGCGGTAGTCCGAGACGTTCTCGCCGCTGCGCAGCCACGCCCGCGTGTCGGCCACCGTCTCGGCGACCGGGCGGCAGCGCAGTCCCGCGGCCTGCGCGCGCGCGGTACCCACCGTCCACGTGCCGGGCGCGGGCAGCCACAGCGGGACGTCCGACCAGGGCTCGACGCCGGCCGCCAGGAGCGCGCCGTCGTCGCGCCAGTGCAGCCGCGCGTCCGCGCCGGCCGCGGCGCCCGCGGTCTCGAGCATCGCGCGCATCGTGGTCTGCCCGCGCGGCGCCGTGCCGTTGAACGACCCGGCCTGCCGGCGCTCGGCGAGGTGGACCATCCATGCCGCCAGGTCGCGCGCGTCGATGAGCTGCAGCTCGCGCTCGGGATCGCCGGGGGCGAGGACGTCGCCCCCTTCCGCGATCCGGTCGATCCACCAGGAAAGGCGCCCGATGTTGTCGCGGGGCCCGCACAGCAGGCCGGCGCGGACGACCGCCACCCGGCCGGGCATCGCCAGCTCGGCCGCACGCTCGCACGCGACCTTCAGCGGACCGTAGTCGTCGAGTTCCTGCGCCCACACCGGGCTGTCCTCGGCGACGTGCTCCTCGGGCCAGCCCGGGTATGCGTTGATGCTGGAGACGAACACGAGGTGGCCCAGGTCGAGCTCGCTGGACCGGCCCACCGGCCCGGGCTCGAACCCGCATGTGTCGATCGCGGCGTCCCACGAGCGGCCCGTCAGCTCGTTCAGGTCGCCCGTGCGGTCGCCCAGGAGGTGCTCGGCACGGTCCGCCAGCACGTCGGCCCCGTGGTGCCCGCGGTGGAAGAGCGTCACCTCGTGGCCGCGGCGCACGGCCTCCTCGGCGACGTGGCGGCCCAGGAACACGGTCCCTCCGAGAACGAGCAGGCGCATGAGACGCAACCTATCAGTTGCGTTTGTGGACAGGACGGCCCGTCGGAGGTATCAAGTGTGTATGCCGCGATCACGATTCCGGCGTGACCTGTTCGCCGCCGACCGCGGGCTCCAGCTCCGAATGGTCGTGACCGCCGTGCTGACGCCGCTGGTCGTTCTCGCCTGTCTTGCGGCGATCGCGGTGCTGCTCCCGCTCAAGGTCGCCATCGGAGCCGGGGCCGCGCTGGTGTTCGGCATCGGCGCGATCGTCGTCGAGCGAGCCCAGCGGCCGGCGGCCACCCCGCTGACCGTGGCTGAGGCGCCGCAGCTGCACGCCCTGACCGAGCGCCTATGCGCGCTGGCCGATCTCCCGAAGCCCGAGATCGTGCGCGAGGCCGAGCCCGAGCCGAACTCCTGGATCGTCGGCGTCCGGCGCGGAGGCTCGCGGCTGCACGTGACCGACGGACTGCTCGAGCTGCTGGCCCCCGACGAGCTCGAGGCGGTCGTCGCCCACGAGCTTGCGCATGTCGCCCATCGCGATGCCGCCGTGATGACGGCTGTCGGCGGCCCGGGGGAGGCGCTCGCCCACGGTGGACAGCTCGGGCGCTTCGGCGGCTTCTTCCCGCTTCAGGCGGGCGCGATCCTGGCCGCGCTCGTCGGCCTGCTGTCGACGGTGGGTTCGCGCTCGCTGGCACGCCATCGCGAGCTCGCAGCCGACCGCGGGGCGGTCGCGCTCACCGGGCGCCCCGCCGCGCTGGCGTCGGCGCTGACGCGGATCACCGGGCGGCTGGCGCTGATCCCCACCGAGGACCTGCGCGTCGCCGCCGCCCGCGACGCCTTCAACCTGCTGCCGGCCGGCGAGCAGCATCAGGGACTGCGCGGTCGCGTGATGGCGACGCACCCGTCGCTGCAGACCCGGATCGCCCGCCTGGAGCGCCTGGAGCACGCCCTGCACGCCGGGCACCTGCACGTCCCGGACTGACCGGGCGGCGGAGGCCCGGGCGGTTGCCCTATCATGGCCCCTCGCCGCGCAGCGGATGGTCCGCGCGCGGCGTTCCTGGTGCCCTCATGAAGACCTACGTTTCTCATCCTGACCTCCGCGAGCGCAACTGGGTGCTCGTCGACGCGAACGGGCTCACGCTCGGTCGCCTCGCGACCCAGATCGCCAACGCCCTGCGCGGCAAGAACAAGCCCGAGTACACGCCGCACGTGGACACGGGCGACTTCGTCGTCGTCGTCAACGCCGAGAAGATCTCGGTGACCGGCAACAAGCGCGCGGACAAGAAGTACTACCGCCACTCCGGCTACCCGGGTGGGATCAAGGAGCGCTCGCTGAACGACATGCTCGAGCGCCGCCCCGAAGAGGTCATCCGCATGGCCGTGCGCGGCATGCTGCCGCGCAACCGCCTGGCGCGGAAGCAGATCACCAAGCTCAAGGTCTACGCGGGTCCTGAGCACCCCCATGTGGCGCAGAAGCCCACTCCGATGGAGATCAAGTTCTAGATGTCCGACGATCACACGCCCGACGAGGAGACCCCCGAGACGCCGGCCGAGGAGACGCCCGCCGCCGCCGAGGAGTCCACTCCGCCCGTCGCCGACGCCCCCTCAGACGAGCAGCCCTCCGCGGGCTCCCCCGACGCGCCCGTCGCCGAACAGGCCGACGCCGTCGAGGCCGAGGCCACGCCCGACGAGCCCGAGGCCGAGGCCGAGGCTGCGCCCCAGGCCCCCGGGACCGCCGACGCCGACCCGACCGATGACGGCGACGACGAGCCCTCACCGCGCCAGAAGCCGCTGATCCCGGGCGCCGACCTCGAGGTCGACATCGTCACCGAGAGCTCGGAGTCGCGCAGCGCCTACAGCGAGGACGGCGACGAGGACGCGCCCTCCGGCGACGACGCCGAGGAGGACGCCGACGACCAGCCGATCGCGGCGGTCGAGATCAACCTGGCGGCCGACGCGCGCTACCGCGCGACCGGCAAGCGCAAGACCGCCGTCGCGCGCGTCACGCTGCGCCCCGGCACTGGCGCCTACACGATCAACGGCCGCCCTCTGGACGCCTTCTTCCCGCGCAACACGCTGCAGCGCAACATCCGCCAGCCGCTGGAGGCCGTCGGCTACGAGGACCGCATGGACGTCGTGGCCCGCATGCACGGCGGCGGCGTCTCGTCGCAGGCCGGCGCGCTGCGCCACGGCATCTCGCGCGCGCTGCTCGAGGCCGACCCGAACCTGCGTGGCGAGCTCAAGCGCCGCGGCTTCCTGACGCGCGACGCGCGCGCCAAGGAGCGCAAGAAGGCCGGCCTCAAGAAGGCCCGTAAGCGCCCGCAGTTCTCGAAGCGCTAGCCCGCGGGATTGGCTAGCAAGCTCTTCGGTACCGACGGCGTTCGCGGCGTCGCCGGCGACCTGCTCACGGCCGAGCTCGCGCTGGCGCTCGGCCGCGCCGCCACGCGGCAGTCGTCCGCCGAGGCTCCACGCGTGCTCGTCATCCGCGACACGCGCGAGTCGGGGGAGATGCTCGAGGCCGCGCTGGCGGCGGGGGTCGCGTCGGCCGGCGGCGAGGTGTTGCTGGGCGGCGTCCTGCCCACGCCCGCCGCGCCGCTGTTGCTGCACCGTCACGGTCTCGACCTGGCCGTCGTGCTGTCGGCG
>JBDTYI010000151.1:0-5523 GCA_040005775.1 Solirubrobacteraceae bacterium | reverse complement strand
AGATCGAGAAGGTCCACGCCCGCCAGATCCTCGACAGCCGGGGCAACCCGACGGTCGAGGTCGACCTCGTGCTGCGCTCCGGCGTGGCCGGTCGCGCCGCGGTGCCCAGCGGCGCGTCGACCGGTGAGTTCGAGGCCACCGAGCTGCGCGACGGCGGCACCGCCTACGGCGGCAAGGCGGTCACGCAGGCGGTCGGCAACGTCAACGGCGAGATCGCTGAGGCGGTCGCCGGGCTCGACGCGACCGATCAGGCCGCGCTGGATCGTGCGCTCATCGACCTCGATGGCACGGCGAGCAAGAGCCGACTGGGCGCGAACGCGATCCTCGGCGTGTCGCTCGCCGCCGCGCACGCCGCCGCGGCGGAGGAGGGCCTGCCGCTCTGGCGCTACCTGGGCGGCGAAGCAGCCCGCGTGCTGCCGGTGCCGATGATGAACGTGCTCAACGGCGGCGCGCACGCCGACAACTCCGTCGACTTCCAGGAGTTCATGGTGGTCCCGGCGGGCGCCGCGTCGTTCTCGGAGTGCCTGCGGATGGGCACCGAGGTCTTCCACGCGCTGAAGACGATCCTGCACGACAAAGGCCTCGGCGGCGGGGTCGGGGACGAGGGCGGCTTCGCCCCGAACCTCGGCTCCAACGAGGAGGCGCTGCAGATGCTCGTCGCGGGCATCGAGGCCGCCGGCTACGCCCCCGGTGACGACGTCGCCATCGCGCTCGACCCCGCGGTCAGCGAGATCTTCTCCAACGGCGCGTACGTGCTAGAGCACGAGGACCGCAGCCTGAGCGCCGACGAGCTGGCCGCCTACTGGGCCGAGCTCGCCGGGCGCTACCCGATCGTCTCGATCGAGGACGGCATGGATGAGGAGGACTGGGAGGGCTGGAAGACGCTCACCGGGCAGCTGGGCGACCACCTGCAGCTCGTCGGCGACGACCTCTTCGTCACCAACACCGAGCGCCTGAAGCGCGGCATCGACCTCGGCGTGGGCAACTCGATCCTCGTCAAGGTCAACCAGATCGGGACGCTCACCGAGACGCTCGAGGCGATCGCCATGGCGCGCGACGCCGGCTACACCGCGGTCATGTCGCACCGCTCGGGGGAGACCGAGGACGTCACCATCGCCGACCTCGCCGTCGCCACCGGCTGCGGGCAGATCAAGACCGGCGCACCGTCGCGCTCGGACCGCGTCGCGAAGTACAACCAGCTGCTGCGCATCGAGGAGCAGCTCGGCGGTGACGCCGAGTTCCCTGGCCGGTCGGTCTTCCGCAGCTAGAACCGCCGGTGCGAAGTTCGCCTTGCAGCGGCAGGAACGCGGTCGCGGGGGGCGAACGCGTCCGGGAATGGCCGCCGCCCGCAGCACCAATCGCCGCGCACCCGCCGCCCGTCCCCGCCCGAAGCCGACGGCACGTCCGAGGGTTCTCGCCGGCGGGGCGCGCGGCATCCGCTGGGACCGCATCTCGCGCGTCGCGCTGCTCGCCGTGCTGATCGGCATCGTCGGCCTCTACATCGGACCGGCGCGCTCCTACTGGTCGACCCGCCAGGAGGTCGCGCACCGCAGCGCCGAGGTCGCCCAGCTCCAGCGCGAGAACAAGCGCCTGCGCGCGCGTCGCGACGCGCTGCGCAACGCGGGCGCCCTGGAGCGCGACGCGCGCCGTCTGGGGATGCTGCGCCCGGGCGAGCGCTCCTACGTGCTCAAGCATCTCCCCAAGGGTCCGTAAGGCTTTTACTAGCCTGGATGCGGTGAGCTTCGAGACCGCCGTTCACCAGTGGCGCGCGGGGCTGGCACGCCTCGACGACGCCCCGCCGCACCAGCGCATCGCGATGGAGCGCGTGACCGAGCACGTCTACGCAGAGCTGCGCCGCCGCCTGGGCTCCACGTTCACCGTCGACGAGCTCGCCGAGCTCTACGACGCCGGCACGTCGTGGACGCTCGACATCGCCGCCCAGGTGGCGCCCGCGGCGCCGTGGGCATGGGATCAGCGCATCGTCGCCGACGCCGCGTTCGGGCGCTACGTGCGCGAGGCCGTCGACTACGCGGGCGGTCGCCGCATGGAGGCCCCGCGCACCTAGGCCGACGCGGCGGTCGCGGGCGGGCGCACCAGCGCCCAGCAGTGCCCGACCGGGTCGAACCCCAGCTGGGCGTAGAGCTCGCGGGGCCAGTCGTCGGCGTCGGCGACAAGGAAGATCATGTCGTGGCCCCCGGAGCGGGCGAGGTCGACCGCGCGCTGAACCACGGCGCGAGCGAGACCCCGTCCGCGCGCGCGGGGCTGGGTCGCGACGTCCTCGACCTGGGCGGTGGCGCCATCGGAGTACAGCGTCGCGTAGGCCGCCGGGGCGCCATCGAAGTCGGCGACCACGAATCGGGTCCCGGGCGTCGCCATCGCGCGCGTGCCGCCGGCGATCACGTCGCGCTCGTCGGCGCCGACCATCGCCTCGACCACCGACAGCTTGGCGTTCAGCAGGGTGTCGAGGTCGGCCTCACGCGCGGCGGCTGCCGGGGGGCGGTCCGGGGCGCGGCGCAGCATCATGTAGACGTCGCGCGTGCATTGCCATCCGGCCGCCGTGAGGGCCGGTGCCACGCGCGTACCGGTCGCGTCGTCGTCGACGTACACGCGCCGGTGGGGGAGGTCGCGTTGGGCCTGCTCGGCGGCGTTCGCGATGGCCTCGGCGTCGAGCCCGGCCGGCGCGGGCTGGTGCACCTGGAGCTCGTTCAGCGACCAGTAGCCGGGATGGCCCGGGTGCCGGGCGAGCCGGCCGAGCGGATGCGGCGTCGAGGCCGCTCCAGCGGCGACCTGCTGCGCGCGCTCGAAGGCGAGCGCGCGCGCCAGCTGCTCGGCGTCAGTCGTCGTCGTCGCCGGCGCCGTCGTCGTCGTCGTCGCCGGCGCGGCGGATCACGATCTGGTCCTCTTCGATGGTGACGGAGACGGGCCGGTGCCCGGCCCAGTGCTCGGCGTAGACGCTGTTGTCGGCGACCGCGGGGTCGAGCCAGAGCCCGTAGCCCTCCTCGCCGTGCTCGAAGGTGCCCTCGAGCTCGGCGCCGGCGCCGGTGCGCTTGCGGCCGCGACCACCACGGCGCCCGCGTCGGCGCGTGCGCGGCTTGTCGTCGTCGTCGCCCTCGTCCTCGGCGTCCTCGTCGTCGCCGCCCTCGGCGGCGCGGCGCGCGGCCTCTTCGGCCCGGGCGGCCTCGGCGGCCTCGAGCTCGGCGGCGATGAGCGCGTCGTCCTCGGCGCGGAGATCGATCTCGTCGTCGAAGTCGACCCCGTTCGCGCCCTCGACGACATCGCCGTCGGGCGTGAGGTCGTTCTCCTTCTTGAAGCCCGCGATCTGCTGCACGGTCACTTCGAGCTGATGGGCGATCCACGCGTCGGTGCGGCCCTGGCGGACCCACGTGCGAATCTGGTTGAGCTGCGGTCGCAGCGAACGTCGTGCCATGAGTTGAAGGCGAGTCTATGCAAATGCGCCGCGCCCAGCGGTCTCGCTTGCGCGTAGAGTTCGCGCGTTGTTAGGGTGGGTCGCCCCAGCAAGCGGCATGGAGGTCCCCAGTGCTGGTCCTGACCCGGAAGTCGAATCAGAGCATCATGATCGGTGACGACATCGAGGTGTCCGTCCTCTCGGTCATGGGCGAGAAGGTCAGGATCGGGATCCAGGCTCCCCGGGACATCCCCGTGTTCCGCAAGGAGGTCTACCTCGAGATCCAGCAGGAGCGCGGCCGCGACCTCGCCGGATCCGCCGTGCGCGAAGAGGTCGACCAGGCCCTGCGCAACCTCGGCTCCGCGTAAGACCGACGCTCCGAAGCCCCGGGAGAAGGAGCGCAAGCGAGTACTCGCTAGCTGACCGAGGGGTCTGCCCGAGCGTCAGCCCATGACCAAAAACAGCGTCTGGAACATCGCGATCGTCACGAGGACGGCGGTGCCCAGGAGCGTGAGGACGAGCAGGACGAAGCGCAGCGAGCCCCGCTTGTGGGCGCGCTCGCGGTGGCGCTGGTGGAGGCGCTGCTCGGCCTCGCGAAAGGCGTGCTCGCGACGGAGCCGGTCGGCTTCGGCCTCCTCCACAAATGCGCGCTCCAAAGAGTGGAGGCTCTGTCTCATGCGTTGCTGTGCGGCCATGGCGGCAGGGTCAGGCTACCCCAAAACCGCCGTCACGAGCATGCGCGCCAGAGGCCGCGGCCCGCGTGGCGGGCCTCGGCGGCCAGGCGCGAGAAGTCCTCGCGGTGGGCGACGTTGGGCGGGATCGTCAGGGTTCGAGCGTACCCGTAGCGGACCAGCGCGGCGTTGACGAAGGCGCCGTCGGGCTCGCGGTAGACGTAGGCGAGCAGGCGCCCGAAGCGGTCGCGCTCCTCGGCGTCGGCCACGAGACGCACTCGCCGTCCGGCCACCAGGCTGCGGTTCGCCGCCGCCGCGCGCTCGGCGTAGCACTGCACCGGGGTCCCGGGCTTGACCGACTCGGGCGTGTCCACGCCGATGTAGCGCACCCGCTCGCTGCGCCCGTTCAACCGCACGCGAATCGTGTCGCCGTCGACGACGCGCACGACGGCGCCGGCGCCGAGCGTGGTCCGGCGACCGCCGTCGCCGCCGGTGTGGGGCAGCCCACGACCCACGAGGACCCCGATGACGACGAGCAGGATGACGGCGAGCGGCGTGCGGCGGGGCATGGCTGGAAGCTACGGCCGCCGCGGGCGCGGCGCACCGCCGGTCGCACCCGCGCTGCACTCACGACTGCTGCATGATGCAGTGCTCCGCATGGCCTCCACGAAGCGCACCCGCCCGCAGCTCAAGGACCTCCCCGGCGGCCAGGTCACCGAGCTCGTCGTCATCGTCGTGATGGCCCTGGCGATCGCGTTCGTCGTCCAGCTGCTGCTCGTCAAGCCCTACAAGATCCCCAGCGGCTCGATGGAGCCCACGCTGGACGTCGGGCAGCGCGTCCTGGTCAACCGCCTGAGCACGCGCCTTGGCTCGAACTCCCAGATCGGCGACGTCGTCACCTTCCATCCGCCGCAGGGCGCCGACGAGCAGATCTGCGGCGCCGAGCACCCGGGCGATCAGCCGTGCGCGAAGGCGGTGCCGCAGCCGGATTCCCAGACGTTCATCAAGCGCGTCGTCGGCCTGGGCGGCGACCGGATCGCGGTGCGCGGCGGCCACGTGGTGCGCAACGGCAAGCTCCAGGCCGAGCCGTTCACCGCCGACTGCGGCGGCACCGACGCTTGCGACTTCCCCCGCTCGGTCACGATCCCCAGGGGCTACGTGTTCCTGATGGGCGACAACCGCGGCCAGTCCGACGACGCCCGCTACTGGGGGCCGATCCCCGAGTCCTGGGTGATCGGCAAGGCGTTCGCGACGTACTGGCCGCCCGGTCGCGTCGGCGGCCTCTGAGGGCTGAAGCCTCCTAGGAGACCGAGGCGCTCCTCTCGGCGTCGTTGTAGACGCCGATGAAGCGCAGGTAGTTGTCGGCGACCATCTGGATCGCCGTGTCGCGGTCGTGCTTCTCGTCGAGGAAGCCCTTCAGCGCGTCCCACCAGATCGAGCGCCCGA
>JBDTYI010000150.1:0-2682 GCA_040005775.1 Solirubrobacteraceae bacterium | reverse complement strand
TCCTCGGCCTCCAGCACGTTCGGCGAGATGACGTCGGGCTCGGCGCGGACGGCGACGCGCATCGGGTCGCCGTCGGCGTCGACGACGGTCTGGACGCCCATCTTGCGCAGCTCGCGCACGAGCTCGGCGTAGATCTCGGGCTCGACCCCGCGCGGCAGCGAGCCGGCGAAGACGGCCACCGCCGCTCCCCGCGCCAGGTACAGCAGCTTGTCGCGGAAGAGCTCGACCTCCTTCGCGCTGACCGCCGGGCCGCGCTCGTTGATCTCGGTCGTCTCGCCGTTGGTCGGGTCGTGGACGGCCGTGTTCGTGCGCGACTCCTCGCGGATGCGCACGAAGTCGCTGAGGATCGCCTCCTCGGTGAGCGCCTCGACGATCCGGGTGCCGGTCGCCCCGCCCGCGAAGCCGGTGGCGATCACGGGCTGGCCGAGCGTCTTGAGCGTGCGCGCGACGTTGACGCCCTTGCCGCCCGGCATCGTGCGCTGCTCGACCGTCCGGTGCCGACGCCCCAGCCGGAAGTTCGGCACCGAGAGGGACTTGTCGATCGCCGCGTTGAGGGTGACGGTGATGATCATGCGATGCCGGTCCGCCGGCGCCGGACAGCCCGGCGGCGGAGAAGGACCAGCTGCAGGCTACCGAGTGCGAGGACGGCCAACACGACGACGAGCAGTGTCCTGGAGAAGAAGTGCCCCGCACGCTGGGAGATCGACGCAGCGGCGATCGGCGACCGGGTGACGACGGCCATCCGTGCGACCGTCCGCTTGCGCCAGCGCAGCTCGAGGGTGCCCACCCTCGTGCCCGCCGGCAGGGGTCCGTCGACCGACTTGGGCAGCCCGACGACCCGCCGCGTGACACGCTCCCCGCGGCGCACGACGCGCTGGACGGTCCGGGTCGCCACCACGGCGGCCCGCCCGGAGCGCTCGCCGAGGCCGACGCTTCCGACGACCTGCCCGTCGCGGATCGCGGTCACGCGGCGGTAGCGACGCAGGCCGTAGCGCAACAACGCGAGCGAGTCCGCGTCGCGGGCGCCCTCGCTGGGGTCGCCGAGCACGGCGGACACGACCGTCACGCCGCGCCGCGTCGCAGAGCCGACGAGCACGTAACCGGCCTGCTGGGTGTGGCCCGTCTTGACCCCGTTCGCGACAGGGACATTGCGCACGAGCAGGTTGCGGTTGAGGATCGTCCGCGGGCGTGCGCCGCTCTTCAGCGTGGCGCGCGGAAGGTTCGTGACGTCGCGGAAGAACGCGTTGCGCCGCAGGATCAGCGTGAGCTTGACGAGGTCCTCGGCGCTCGAGTGGTTACCCGGCGCATCGAGGCCGATGGGGTTGGCGTACTGCGTGTCGGCGAGGCCGAGCTGGCGCGCGCGGGCGTTCATCAGCGCGACGAAGCGCTTCTCCGACCCGCCGACGCGCACCGCGAGCGTGGCCGCCGCGTCGTTGGCGCTGGCCAGCAACAGCCCCCGCAGCAGGTCGGCGGTGGTTAGGCGCTCGCCCGCGCGCAGGCCGATCGTCGACTCGACGGCCAGGCCGCTGTACGGGACCGCCGTGAGCGTCCGCGAGAGCTTCCCGCGCTCGAGCGTGAGCAGCGCGGTCATGAGCTTCGTGGTCGAGGCGATCGAGCGCTGCTGGGAGGCGTTGCGGCCGAAGACGACGTCGCCGGTGGCCGGCTGCACGAGGATCGCGGCGGGCGCACGGATTTCCGTCCCGCCCACCCCGGCGGACGCGGGGGCGGGTGGGGTCGCGATCACGAGGACGATCCCAGCCACCGCGGCAGCGGCGACCGACCTGCGAGTCCCAGCCGCGGTCACGGCCCGAGCTTGATGGTCTCGCCGGTCTGAAGCGCCTGGGAGTCGAGCTTGGGGTTCAGCTCCCGGATGCGCTCGAGCGAGACGCCGGTCTTGCCGGCGATTGCGGAGAGGGTGTCGCCGGCCTTGACGGTGTAGGTCCTGCTCTTGGCCTTCTTCGCGCGCCGTGAACGCTGGGCCGTGGTCGCGGTCGTCCGCGCCGTGCTCGTCGTGGACGCCGGCGTTCCGTTGCCCGCGGAGTCGCGATGGACGACCGAGTAGACGGCCACGCCCACGATGAGCAGCGCGAGCGGGGCGAGCCAGCGCGCGGGGCTGCGTCGTCGTCGACGAGGTGCAGGCATGCCCGCGGGAGAATAGGGCGGCCGGTCCTCCGAGGGCTCAGGCCAGCGCCCAGGCGGCGGCGCGCAGGTGCTCGGCCTCGGCCCGAGTGGCGTCGGCCGGGCGGCGCCCGGCGCTTTGCGCGGCCTCGTGCGCGAACGCGAGCGACCGCGACGCCGTGACGAGCCCGGCGGCGCGGCCCGGCGCGAACGCGGGCGCGAGATCCTCGACGCGTCCGCCCTGCGCGCCGATCCCGGGCAGCAGGAACACGGTGGCCGGCATCAGCTCGCGGGCGCGGGCGAGGTGCTCGGGGCGCGTCGCGCCGACAACGGCGCCCACGTCGGTCAGGCCGCAGCCGGGCGCCGGCTCCCCGAGCTCGGCGACGATGCGGGCGACGGCCTCCCACACGCGCCCGCCTGCGGCGAGCTCGAGGTCCTCGACGTCGGCCGCGCCCGGGTTGGAGGTGCGCACGAGCACGAACGGCGCGGCGCCGACCGGCCGCGCGCCGGCGACGAACGTCCGCAGCGTGTCGACGCCCATGTAGGGGTTGACGGTGAACGCGT
>JBDTYI010000149.1:0-33567 GCA_040005775.1 Solirubrobacteraceae bacterium | reverse complement strand
GGGAGCGCTTCGACGGCGAGCGCCGCGAGCTGACCTGGGGCGAGCTGCAGGACCTGGCCAACCAGGCCGCCAACGTGCTGCGCGATCACGGGGTCGCGAAGGGCGAGCGCGTCGCCGTCGTGCTGCCGCCGACCCCGGAGACCGCCGCGATCTTCTTCGGGACGTGGAAGAACGCCGCGATCCTGCTGTCGATGTCGGTCCTCTACGGCGACGACGGCATCCGCCACCGCCTGAGCGACAGCGACCCGCGCGTACTCGTCACCGACGAGGCGAACCGCAGCCGCTTCGAGGACTGGGGCGGCGAGGTGCTCACGATCGAGGGGCTGCTCGACGGCGCATCGACCGGGTTCGAGACCGCCGACACCTCCGCCGACGACGCGGCCCAGCTCTACTACACCTCAGGGACCACCGGGCTGGCCAAGGGCATCGTGCACGCCCATCGCTACATCCTCGCCCACGAGGAGTTCGTCTACTGCCACGACGTGCGCGACGGGGAGCGCTTCCACGGCATGGGCGAGTGGGCGTGGGCTGCGGGCATCGCGCCGCTGCTGGGGCCGTGGCGGTACGGAGCCACGCAGGTCGTGCTCCAGCGCAAGGGCGGCTTCGACCCCAAGCAGCAGCTGGACTTCCTGTCGCGCAACGAGGTCACCAATGTCTTCACGACGCCCACGGCAATGCGGGCGATGATGGCCATCGACAACGCCGGGGAGACCTACCCGCAGAAGTTCCGCATGGTCTGCTCGGCCGGCGAGCCACTGAACCCCGAGGCGATCCGCTGGTTCCGCGAGCAGTACGGGCTCACCGTCCTCGACTACTACGGCCTCACCGAGAGCTACCCGCTGGTGGCGAACTTCCCGTTCATGGAGGTGCGCGAGGGGTCGATGGGCCGCCCGATGCCGGGGTGGGACGTGCAGCTGCTCGACGAGGACGAGAACCCCGTCGAGCAGGGAGAGCGCGGCGAGATCTGCCTGCGCGCACGCTCCAACCCGCACTATCCGCTCGGGTACTGGCGCAACGACGAGGAATCGCGGGAGACCTTCGGCGGCGACTGGTTCCACTCCAAGGACGCCGCCCAGCAGGACGAGGACGGCTACGTCTGGTACGCCGGGCGCGCCGACGACGTGATCATCGCCGCCGGCTATCGCATCGGCCCGTTCGAGGTCGAGTCCGCGTGCCTGGAGCACGCGGCGGTGCGCGAGGCCGCCGCCGTCGCCTCGCCCGACGAGGCCAAGGGCAACGTCGTCAAGGCGTTCATCGTGCTCGCCGACGGCCACGAGCCCAGCGACGAGCTGGCGACCGAGATCAAGCAGCACGTCCGCGGTCGCCTGTCCGCCTACGCCTACCCGCGCCTGATCGAGTTCGTCGACGACCTGCCCAAGACGCTCACCGGCAAGATCCGCCGGATCGAGCTGCGTGAGGCCGAGGCCGACCGCGTCAAGAGCGGGCGCTGACCATCACCGTCGCGCCAGAGTGGCTCGCTTCTCTCCCCGAGGCGGCGCTCGTGCTCGACGGACGCGACGGGGTCGTTGGCGCGAACGCGCGCGCGGCGGCGATGTTCGGCCGCGACTCGGCAGCGATCGAGGGCCGCCGCGCCACGGAGGTGCTGGCGATCTCCGACGCCGTCGAGCACGCCCGCGCCGGCGGACCCGCACTGCGCCTCGAGGGCCGGCGGGCCGACGACACGCCGTTCGTCGTCGAGGGCTGCGTCGGGCCGCTGGCGCTCGACGGCGCTGACCACGCGCTCGTGCTGCTGCGCGAGCCGGGCCGCGCCGAGCTGCGCGGCGAGGCGCAGCGGTATTTCGACGCCGCCTTCGACTCCGCCCCGATCGGGATGGCGCTGTTCAACACTGACGGGGAGTACGTGCGCGTCAACGCCGCGCTGAGCGCGCTGCTCGGACGCACCGAGGCCGAGGTGATCGGGCGCCGCGACCAGGAGTTCACCCACCCCGACGACCGCCAGGTCGACGTCGACGCGGCGTTCCACATCCTGGCGGGACGGATCAGCACGCACCAGGTCGAGAAGCGCTTCCTGCGCCCCGACCAATCGGAGGTGTGGGCGATCGCCAACCTGACCTTCCTGCGCGACGAGGACGGCCGCCCGCTGAGCTGGGTCGGCCAGTTCCAGGACATCACCGCACGGCGCGCCACCGAGGAGGCGCTGCGCGCCGAGCGCGACCTGTCGCGCGCGGTCATCGCGGCGATGGACCATGGCGTGGCACTCACGCGCGACGGCGAGATCCTGGCCGTGAACGACGCGCTGTGCCGGCTGACCGGGTTCTCGCGCGAGGAGCTCGTCGGCAGCCGGCTGCCGTTCCCGTTCATCCCGCCCGAGTCGCACGAGCTGGCGGTGGCCGTTCGCGCCGACCTGGTCGCTCAGGGCGGCGGCGAGTTCGACATGCTGATGGTGCGCCGCGACGGCACGCGCTTCCACGCCGGTGTGACGTCGTCGGCCGTCCTGGGCCCCGATGGGTCCGCACTGGGGTTGGTCAACACGATCCGCGACGTGAGCGAGCGCCGCCGCCACGAGGACGAACTGGCACGGCGCGCCACCCGCGATGGCCTCACGGGCCTGCTCAACCGCGAGGCCCTCGACGCGACGCTGCGCGCCGAGATCGCCGATGCGGCGACGAGTGGCCGGCCGCTCACGCTCGCGCTGCTGGACCTCGATCATTTCAAGGCGATCAACGACGTCCACGGCCATCCGGTCGGCGACACCGTCCTGATCGAGGCGGCCCGCCGCCTGCGCGTGCTCAGCCGCGACAGCGACGTCCTCGGTCGGGTCGGTGGAGAGGAGTTCGCCTGGATCCTGCACGACACCGAGCCACCGGCCGCCGAGCGCGCCGCCGAGCGCGCGTGCGACGCCATGCGCGGCGAGTCGTTCGCCCAGGCTGGGGCCGTGACGATCTCAGTGGGGCTGTGCGCCCTGACGCTGGCGGGCGACGCCGACGAGCTCTACCGCCTCGCCGACCTCGCGCTCTACGCCGCCAAGAACGCCGGCCGCGATCGCTGGGTCGTCTGGGAGGGCCCGCCGGGTTAGCCGCGGCCGAGGAGCCCGTCGATGCGCCGTCGCGCGGCGAGCTCGCGACCGGCACCGGCGAGCTCGGCGGGGTGCGGCAGCATCGCCACCAGGCCCCACACGCGGCCGCGCGCCCAGGTCGCGTCGTCGACGCCGAGCGCCGCGCGGAACGCCTCGCGTGCGTCGGCGCGCACGACGGTCCAGGCCGCGATCAGGTCGACGGCGGGATCCCCGACGGCCAGCGTGCCGAAGTCGATGACGGCGGTGAGCCGGCCGCCGGCGGCGAGCAGATTCGTCGGCGCGGGATCGCCGTGGACCCAGACGCCCGGTCCGTGCCACTGCGGCGCGGCGAGGCCGGCCTCCCACACCGCCGTCAGCGAGTCGGTGCCGGCGAGGCCGTCGAGCGCAGCGATCCTTGCGCGGACGCGGGCGGCGACCACCGGCGAGTCGCGCTCGTCGGCCAGCGCCGCGCCGCGGAAGCCGTTGCTGGATTGCGGCGGTGGTCCCTCGGTGGCGTCGATGGCCTGCAGCGCGGCGAGGAACGCTGCGAGCTCGTCCGCGCGAAGCGTGCCCGGGGCGACGGGCTCGCCGTCCAGCCACTCGTAGACCGACCACGGGAACGGATAGCCCTCGCCCGGGGCGCCCACCGCGCGCGGCACCGGGATCGGCAGCGGGAGGTGCGGGGCGAGACGCGGCAGCCACGTCTGCTCGCGCTCGACCTGGCCGACCCAGCGCTCGAAACGCGGGAGGCGCACCGACAGCCCATCGCCCAGCCGGTAGGTCATGTTGTCCCAGCCGGGGGAGGCGACGGGCCTGATCGGCAGGTCGGCCCACTCCGGGAACTGCGCGCTGACCAGTCGCTGGACGAGCGCGACCGGGATGTCGAGGGCCTCGCTCATGCAGGGTGCAGGAGCAGCGCGGCGCCGCCGTCGACCTCGATCTCCCAGCCCGCGGGCGCCGCCCGCGCGCCCGTGAAGTCGATGACCACCCGGCGCACGTCGTCGCCGTGGGCGCGCTCGAAGGCGACGACCTCGTCGCCCGCATCGAGCAGGCGCAGCGTGCCGGCGCGCAGCGCGGGCGAGGCACGACGGGCCGCCAGCAGCGCGCGGTGCAGGTGGGCGATCGAGGCCGCGTCGGCGCGCTGGGTCTCGGCGTTGCAGGCCTCGGGCTCGGGCGGCCAGGGCAGCCACGGCGGGGCGGGCCAGCCGTGATCGGGCGCCGCCGTCCACGGGATCGGCGCGCGGCAGCCGTCGCGGCCGCCCGGGTCGACCACGCGGTCGGGCCCCACGACCGCGTCCCGCATGCCGAGCTCGTCGCCGGCGTAGAGGAACGGCGTGCCGCGCAGCGTCAGCAGGAGCACCGCGGCCGCGCGGGCGCGGCCCTCGTCGCCGCCCAGGCGCGTGCGCACGCGCGGCTGGTCGTGGTTGGAGAACACCCACGTCGGCCAGCGCTCGCCCATGACCGCCTCGACGTGCGCGATGCGCTCGCGCCAGGCCCTGGCGTCCCAGGGCACCTCCAGCGAGGCGAAGTCGAACACCAGGCTCAGCTCGTCGTCGTCGCCGAGGTAGGGCGCGATCAGGCGCGTCTCGGTGAGGTTGACCTCACCGACCATCATGCGGTCGGCGTACTCGTCGAGCACGCTGCGGATGCCCCGCAGCAGCGCGTGCGTCCCGGGGTGGTCGTGGTGGGAGACGACGTCGAGGCCGCCCGTGTCGGGCAGCGCCGGGTCCTTGCCGATCAGATGCACGACGTCGGCGCGGAAGCCGTCGACGCCGCGGTCCATCCAGAAGCGCAGCACGTCGTGCATGGCGGCGACGACGTCGGGGTTGTCCCAATTGAGGTCGGGCTGCTCGGGCAGGAACGTGTGCAGGTAGGACTGCCCAGTCGCCTCGTCCCACGTCCACGCCGGCTCGTCGGCGAACGCGGCCCTCCAGTCGTTGGGCGGCGTGACGCCGTCCCCGTCGCGCCAGCGGTACCAGTCGCGCTTCGCAGCTTCGCGCGATGCGCGCGCCTGGACGAACCACGGGTGCTGGTCGGACGTGTGATTGGGCACCCAGTCGAGCAGCACGCGGAGGTCGCGCGCGTGGGCGTCCTCGAGCAGGCGGTCGAACGCGGCGAGGTCGCCGAAGAGCGGGTCGACGTCGCAGTAGTCGGCGACGTCGTAGCCGAAGTCGGCCATCGGCGAGCGGTAGATCGGCGACAGCCACAGCGCGTCGACGCCCAGCCACGCGAGGTGGTCGAGCTTCGAACGGACGCCCTCGAGGTCGCCGACCCCGTCGCCCGACGCGTCGGCGAACGACCGCGGATAGATCTGCAGGACGACGGCGTCTCTCCACCACATGCGGCGCAGGACCATGCCAGAGATCGAGCGCATAGGCATCGGCGGGGCCGGACGGGTTGAGCGCCGGGGCGTCGGGTAGGGTGGTCGACGCCGGTTCCCCCCCACCCGATCGCTCGTCGCCCGAGCGATCGGAGACCGCCAACTGCAGCCGACCTCGTCGGCGCCGAAACAGGAGTCTCACCCCGATGCGCTGTACCTCCCGGCCGCTCGCCGCCCGGGCGTCGTTGGTCACCGTCCTGCTGCTCGTCGTCCTTCCGGGGGCCGCGGGGGCCAAGCGGGCTGCGCCCGGCGACGCCGATACCGCCGACGCGGCGGTGAGCCCACTGCATCCGCGCGCGCACTACGGGCGGCGCTCATGGCTGCGCGTCGGCGGGCCCGGGCGCTGGCGCAGCTACGTGCGTTTCCAGGTGGGTGCGCTCGACCGGCCCCTCCGCAGCGCGGCCATCGTGCTGCACGTCGCCCGGGCGCGCCGGGTGGCGTTGGAGGTGCGTGTGGTGCTCGCGGGGGACGGCTGGGGCGAGCGCCGGATCACCGGCGCGCGAGCGCCGGCTGTGGGGGCGCGCGTCTCGCAGCCGTGGGCCGCCCGTGCCTGCCGGCCCCGCCGCAGGGCGCACACGTGTTCGGTGACGTTGACCCTGAACCCCGCAGCGGTGCAGGGCCCGGCGCCCGGGTTCGTCCTGACCGCCCAGCCCGGCAGCGCCGTGCGGATCGCTAGTCGCGAGTCACGGCGCGGCGCACCGCGACTGCGCGTGCGGAGGGGCCGCGTCCCGGTCCAGCCCCCGGCTCCCAAGCCCGTCGCCCCGCCCGGCGGCCCGCGGCCGCCCGGTGCCGTGGCGGGCGTCTGGACCAGCCCGGCCGAGCTCGCCTCGCGCCCCGCGTCCGGTCCCGCCTGGCAGGCGCTGAAGAGCGCTGCCGACGGGCCGCTGGGGACGCCGGCGATCGCCGATCAGAACTCCGACCATGACATCCTGACCCAGGCGGCGGCGCTCGTCTACGCCCGCACGGGCGCGGACGCCTACCGCAGGAAGGCGGCCGACGCGATCTCTGCGGCGATCGGGACCGAGCGCGGCGGCGAGACGCTCGCCCTCGGGCGCAACCTCGCCTCATACGTCATCGCGGCGGACCTGATCGGTCTCGGCGCCTACGACGCGGCGCTCGATGCCCGCTTCCGTTCCTGGCTTGCGGCCGTGCGTACCGAGGATCTCAGCGGCGACACGCTGGTGAGCACGCAGGAGACCCGGCCCAACAACTGGGGGACCATGGCCGGTGCGAGTCGCATGGCCGCCGACGTGTACCTGGGCGACGGCGGGGACCTGGATCGCGCCGCGAAGGTGTTCCGCGGGTGGCTGGGCGACCGCAGCGCGTACGCCGGGTTCTCCTTCGGCGACCTGAGCTGGCAGGCCGACGCCGGTCAGCCGGTCGGGATCGCCCCCGCCGGGGGGGTCAAGCAGGGGCTGGCGATCGACGGCGCGCTGCCCGACGACATGCGCCGCGGCTGCGCCTTTGCCGTGCCTCCGTGTCACACCGAGTACGCCTGGGAGGCCATGCAGGGCGTCGTGGTCGCGGCCGAGATCCTCGCGCGGCGCGGCTATGACGCCTTCGGGTGGTCCGCCAAGGCGTTGCTGCGGGCAGCGCAGTTCCTGGATCGCCTGGACCGCCAGTACGGCGGCTGGTGGGCGACGGCCGACGACGAGTGGCAGCCGTGGCTGATCAACAGCGCCTACGGCACGAAATTCCCGGCGACCGCGCCGGCGGGCCGCGGGAAGATCATGGCCTGGACCGACTGGGTGTTCGGAGGCTGAGGCTGCGTCACGAGCCCAGTTCCATCAGCGTGAAGTCCAGCGGCTCGCCGAAGGTCGTAAGCATCCGGCGGCGCAGCACGTCGTAGTGGCGAACGGCATCGCTGCGCCGGCCCTGGTCCAGCAGGAGGGACAGCAGCTGTCGGTGCACGTCGAGATCGAAGGGATCGAGCTCGGCGAGCTGGAGGAAGGCGCGGGTCGCGCTCGTGAGATCACCGTCCTGCAGGCCGAGCTCGCCGAGCGAGCGCAGCCCGTCGCTCGCGATCCGGCGCAGGCGGTCGCGCTCACGCACGGCCCACTCGGCGTAGGGCTCATCGGCCAGGAAGTCGCCCGCGTACAGGTCGAGGCCGCGCCGGATGCGGTCCGCCGCGATGTCGCGCTCGCCCCGCTTCCGGGCCGCGAGCCCGGCCTCGACGTGCTCCTCGAAGGCGGTGGCGTCGATCCACACCCGCGACAGGTCGAGCATGTAGCTGCTGCCGGCCACGGCGAGCACGTACGACGACGCGGACCGTGGGGGGCGCCCGGGCTCGAGGCTCCCGCGCAACACGTGGATGAAGTACCGCAGCCCACGGGTATCGGATCCCTTGGCGTCCGGCCACAACGCCTCCACGATCTCGTCGACGTACACCGGCTGGCGGCGCTTGGCCACCAGGAACTTGAAGATCTGTCCCGCGCGGTTGTCGAGCCAGCGCCCGTTGATCGGTCCGTCGGGTCCGATCACGCGCGTGCGTCCGAGCGCCCGGACTTGCAGCCCCGGCCCGGCCCGCAACGGGGTTTCCGATCGCCGGCGGCGATCGCGTGCCCGGCCCGGCCGCAGCTCCATGACGATCCGCTGCGGATCCGTGCCGAGCGCCGCAACGGTCACCCAGGCGGCCGCCGCCCCCGACGCCACCTGGAGATCGACCCGTACCTCGGGAAGGGGCCCGTCGTTGTCGAGGGCGAGCTCGTGCAGGCACACCTCCTCCAGCGGGCCGCCGGGACGGCGGCAACCGATCAGCTCGCAGCCGAACCCGGGCTCGTGCTCCCGCCCGGGCGCCACCTGCGCGGGCAGGACGCGTCGCACCCTCTCGTTGCCCTCGACCATCCGGCCCTCCGCGTCCAGCACGACGATCGCGTAGGGGTACCGACGAAATACGTGGGCGGCCATCGACCCGCCGCCGCTCGGCGCGCCCTTCTCTACCTCCGACTGCCTTCCGTGCCCCATGTAAATGCCCCGAAACCGGCTCATCGTGAGCCGTTGATCGGTCGATAGGTACCGACCGATGTGAAAATCATACCGCTAACAGGCCTTTAACTGCAAGCCAAATGTCATTCCGGTAACCGCGGCCTAGGGTCTTGCGAATCGGGTGGCGGCAGACGGATCAGCCGCCAACGTGGGGCCCTTGGGGGGCCAGGAACATATACGTGAGGCCCTTGGGGGGCCAGGAACATATAGGGGGCGTCGTGGCGTCGAAAGACACACGCGTGAAGCAGAAAAGCGTGCATACGCACGCGGGTGGTCGCCGTCAAGGGGGGCGCGACAGCCGCCGCATGGACGCGATCGTCGAGGAGCGACGCGTGCGCACACGCGTCGCAGCGGCGCGGGCCGGCGATCGGGAGGCCATGCGCGATCTCTACGTGAGCCATGCGGCGAGCGTGCACGACTACGTCCTGCGGATCGTCGGGAACCGCCATGATGCGGACGACGTCACCCAGCAGGTCTTCGCGAAGCTGATCACGAGCCTCGATCAGTATCGCCCGGGCGAGGCGCCCTTCATGGCCTGGGTCCTGCGCGTCGCGCACAACGTGGCCATCGACCATGTGCGGCGCCCGCGCACGATCCCGTGGGAGCAGGTGCCCGATGCCGACATCGACCTCGACGCCCCGGGCGCCCGCGACGGCGTCGCCGAGCAGGCGCGCGCCTCCCTGCAGGCGGCGCTGGGATCGCTGCCCGAGGCGCAGCGCGACGTGCTCGTCCTCACCCACTTCGTGGGGCTGTCACCGGCGGAGATCGCGTCGCAGCTGGGGCGCTCGGTGCGCTCGGTCCACGGCCTTCACTACCGCGGACGTGCCGCGGCGCGCGAGGCCCTGGAGAACCTGGGCTCGGCTCCGGCGACGGTGGCGCCGCTCGTCCCGCGGCGCTGGCACGACGCTCCCCTGACGAAGGCGCTGTCGGCATGAGCGAGGGCCCTGACAGCCGCGTGCTGGCCGCGCCCGGGTCGGGGCCCGCCCCCACCGTCGGGATCGCGGCGCCCTCCGCGCTGGGGCGGCGCGCCGTTGCGGTCCTCGAGAGCGCCGGGATGGACGTGCTCGCGTGCGTCGAGCGGGCGAGCATGCTCAAGCGCGCGTGCGGCCATCAGCACCCGCACGTCGCGGTCCTGTCGGCGAACGGCGCGGGCGCCCTGGCCGACGAGCTTCGCGCGATGAAGGCCTCCCTTCCGCGCAGCCGGAGCGTCATCGTGCTGCGGGACGGCGACAGCGTGCGCGTGCGCACCACCGTGGGACGCGCACTCGACGGGGCAGTATTCGAGAGGGAGCTGGCCCTCGCGCTGCCCATCGCCGTATCGGCGGCGGCCCTCGGGCAGTCTTCGGTCCCGCGCGGCTTTCGCTTCGATCCCGTCGAGCAGCAGCTCTCCGACCGCGAGCGCGAAGTGGTCGAGCTCGCCATCGCCGGGAGGAGCAACGCCGCCATCGCGGCCCGCCTGTGCCTCTCGGGCAGCACGGTGAAGACCCACCTGGCCTCGGTCTTCTCCAAGCTCGGCGTGCATTCGCGCGACGAGGCGGCCGCAGTGCTGTCGGAACAGCGCCACGGCCAGCGCCAGGAGCATCGAAGTGACGGACCGCCGGCTTTGGGCCACATCGCGAACGGAGTGATCGCATGAGAAGGATGTTCATCGTGGGCAACGACGCCTTTCTCGTCGGGTCGATGCGCGTGGCCCTGCGCTACTTGTCGGGCATCAACGTCGTCGGGCTCCTCGACGACGAGGACGGCTTCGAGCAGGCGATCCGCGAGGCCGAGCCCGACTTCGTGATCATCGACGCCAACGGCGATCCGAGCCGCGCGATGCGGCGCCTGCGCACCGTGCGGGCCGAGCTCCCGGCTGCGCTGACGATCGTGGTCACCGCCGAGGCGGTCCCGGAGCTGCTGACCGACGTCGCGGAACTGGGCGCCATCGGATGCGTCGGGGGAACGTCTCTGCTGGCGCAGCTGAACGCGCTGCTGGCCGAGCCGCAGGCGCGCGACGCCGGCCGCGGCCACGTTGCCGTCGCCGCCACCGGCGCCAGGGACGACGGCTCGCCGCCGGCCTCGGTCCACGCCGTCCCGCCGCCGCCCGTGTGCCCCTTGACGGCACGTGAGCTGGAAATCCTGCGCTCCGTCGCCAAGGGCCATACGAACGCGCGCATCGGGCGTGAACTGTGGGTTACCGAACAGACGGTGAAGTTCCACCTGTCCAAGGTCTATCGCAAGCTCGGGGTGGCCAACCGCACCGAGGCAAGCCGCTACGCGCTGCTCAACGACCTCTTCGAGACCCCGCGGGACGAGCTTCGCCCGGTCGCGCGCCATGGCCTCAACGGCAACGGGAACGGCGCCGTCTCGAGCGGTCGTCCCCTCCTGAACGCAGCCGGGCGTTAGGGGGCGAGAGGAGAACGATGGCTGCGCATCATCGACCCCAGGACGAGGCCCTCTGGATGGGGGACCAGGCAGGCGACCCGGCCGGCTGGGAACGCCGCGGCGTCGGCCCGCGCTGGCGGCGCGCGTACGAGGACCCATGGGCGGGGCTGCGTCGCGAGGTCGACCGCAGCCGGCGCCACGGGCGTCCGCTGGCCCTGCTGCGCATGGGCCCGCCGCACCACAGCCGCCTCGCGCGCCATGCGCTCGTCTCCGCGGTCCGCGCACTGCGCGGGTCGCTGCGGGGCGTGGACTCCGTGTGGCTCGACCGCCGCGGGATCCTGCTGCTCCTGCCCGAGACCGACCGCGCGGCGGCCGGCGCCGTGATGGAGCGCCTGCCCACCATCGTCCCGGCTGTCACGGCGGCGCAGGTGTCGCTGGTCTGCTTTCCCGAGGACGGGCTCACCGCCAACGCCCTGCGCGCGGCCGTCAGCCGTGAGGACGGGCCTCCGCGGGCCCTCCCCGCCGAGCGGGGGATGCGGTACGCCTCCGACGCCCAGATGCCTCCGAAGGAAGCCGCGCGATGAGCCCCTACCAGGCGCCCAGCCGCCGCTACCGCGCCGCCAAGCGCGTGCTCGATCTCACCGTCTGCGCGCTTGCGCTCGTGGTGGTGCTGCCGGTTCTCGTACTCTGCGCGCTGGCGATCCGCCTGGACTCGCCGGGTCCCGTGGTCTTCGGGCAGATGCGCACGGGCCGCGACGGTCGCCGTTTCCGCATGTGGAAGTTCCGCACGATGGTGCGCGATGCCGAGGAGCTCAAGCCCACGCTCGCCCATCTCAACATCCTGGCGCCGCCGGATTTCAAGATCCTCGACGACCCGCGCGTGACCACCGTCGGACGCTTCCTGCGCGCCACGAGCCTCGACGAGCTGCCGCAGCTGTTCAACGTGATCCGCGGCGAGATGTCGCTCGTGGGCCCGCGCCCGACCTCGTTCCCGGCCTCCAGCTACGACCTGTGGCACACGCGCCGGCTCGACGTTGCTCCCGGGATCACCGGCCTGTGGCAGATCGAAGGGCGCAACATCACGAGCTTCGACGAGCGGCTGCGCCTCGACGCCCAGTACATCCGCACGATGTCGCTGCGCCTGGACATCGTCCTGCTGCTGCGGACCGTTGGCTCCGTCGTGCGGCGCTCGGGAGCGTGACGTGGAGCCCTCCGTCGCAGACGACCCGCGGGCAGCGGTCGCGGTGCCCCCGGCGCTGGCCGGGGCGCTGGCGGCGTGGGACGAGGCCGGCGTGCGCTGGTGTCTGCTGCGCGGCGCCGAGGACCTGCAGGAGCCCGCCGGCGACGTCGACCTGCTCGTGGACCGCCGCGACGCCGACGTTGTCCGCCGCCTGCTGACGCGGCGCGGCGCGTTCTTGGAGAAGCCGGCCTGGGGACGGCGGCCGCATCAGTTCTTCGTCACCTACGTGGAGGACGAGGACCGCTGGCTCAAGCTCGACCTCGTCACCGAACTGTGCTTCGGGCTGCGTCACGAGCTGTGCACCCACGCCGCCGATGCCGTGCTCGCGCGCACCGTCCGGTCGGGCACGCTGGCGCATCCGGCGCCGCCCGACGCCTTCTGGGCGCTGCTCCTGCACGTCCTGCTGGACGGCCGCTCGCCCGACGAGCGCCGCGCCCGCGAGCTGCGGTGGCAGGCCGCGGCGGCGGGAACGCGCGACGCGCCTCTCGCCGCCCTCGTGGACGCAGCCTGTCCGCCCGGATGGGATGCGGCGCGCATCGTTGACGCGGCGGCCGCCGGGCGGCTCGACGATCTGCGCCTGCTGGCGCCCGCGCTCCGCGCTGGGTGGCCGGGGGCGAACCTGGGCACTGCGGCGCTGCGGCGGACGGTGCGCGGAGCGCTGCGTCGCGCCGACCGCCGCCGGCCGCGACCGGCGGGCGTCGCGCTCGCGGTGGTCGGCGGCGCCCCGCACGACCGAGCCGACCTGGCAGCGGCGCTGGTCGGTGCGTGGCCGGAGCGCGCCGCCACGCTCAACGGGCATCGCCGGATCGCGGTGGCGGCCCAGCGCGCCCGCGGCGGCTTGGTGGTGCTCGATGTTCCCGAGGGCGGCTTCGCAGCCGCGCGTGCGGACGTCCGCGTGCGCCTGGATGCCGGCCGCGACGCCGATGACGTGCGCCGGGCGGCGGTCAGCGCGGCGTGGCGTCGCCGCGTTGCTCAGAGCACCGATCGCATGGCCTCGAAGAGCTCGTCGAGGTCGACGGGGTAAGGATGGTCGATCGCGTGGGAGGGCTTGCCGTCCAGGACGCGCTCGAGCAGCGCACGCTCGCGCGAGGCGGCCGCCTCGAGCAGTGGATTGCGCCGCTCGGGGAACGCGAAGCGGAACTGCTGGTAGGCGTTCATCAGCGGCGTGCGCTCGTAGGCCAGGGAGGCGGCCATGCGCGCCGCGACCTCGGCCGGCGCGATCGGGCGTGCGACCGTTGGCTGCTGATCCCAGTTGCCCACGAGGAACACGTGGTCGAACGGGGCGCTTCGGGCGACGACGCCTGGGCCGAACAGGCGCGCGGGCGCCGCGTCGACGTGCAGCTGGGCGCCGACGAGCGCCCCCACGCGTCGCGCGCGCCGGCCCCGGGTGAGCCCGGCGGCCGTTCGCAGGGCGGCGAGCCGGATGCGGTCCGCACGCGCGACGCGGCCCCGCAGCGCCGGCAGCTGCGCGAGGTGCCAGTCCCAGATGCGCATCGGCTCGGGCAGGCCGTGCACCGTGGTCCCGTCGCCCGTGACGTAGAGCCACTCGTCGCCCACGAACCGTGCGCCTCGGGCCATGAACGCCAGCACCGCCTCGGTCTTGCCACCCTTGGACCAGCCGCAGACCACCATCCCGCGCCCGTCGTGGACGAACGCCGAGGCGTGCAGGGGCAGGGCGCCGCGGGCCAGCACCGTGAGGTTGACCACCGCGACGAGCAGGGGCACCGCCGCGAGGCCGCGCTCGCAGACGATCTCGCAGGTCGAGCCCACGCGCTCGAGCGGGATCCGCACGCGCGCCCGCGACTTGTGCCGGCTGCGCAGGATCAGGAACGCGTCCTGCGTGAAGCCGGCGTCCTCGACCCCGAGCAGCCGCACGGGGCTTCCGACTTCCAGGTGGTCCACGAAGCGCACGACGATGTCCGGTGCGCGGGACAGCTCGCCCCGGATCGGGCCGAGCTGCCGATCGACGGCGGCGACGTCGCGCGGCGTGGCGCCGAGGATCCGTATCCCCGCCAGTCCGTGCAGGTCGTAGTCGATTGCTGGCTCCATGTCGCGCCACACCGTACCCAGCCGTCGGAGACGGCTCGCCGGTGAGCGGCGCCCTGGCCGCCGTGCGCCGCGCGGATTGGCGCTTCCTGCTGCCCGAGCCGGGACTCGGGCGCGTGGCCTGCCTGCCGCCCCACGAGCCAGAGTTGATCGCTGCGCTGCTGGCGCTCGGCGCCGATGTCGACCGGCTCGAGGCACCCGGAGCGGCCGCCGACCACGATGTCGTTGTGCTCACCGCGGGATCCCGTCGCGCGGTCACCGCGGCTCGCGCCCAGCTGCGTCCGGACGGTTGGCTCTACGCCGAGGTCCCAGGGCGGGCGGCCCTCGCGTGGGCCCGCGCGCTGCGCGGCGCCGGCTTCGAAGATGTCACCGCGCACTGGCTGTGGCCCGATGCGCGCACCTGCCGCGAGATGGTGCCGCTGGACCGTGCGGCCCTGCTCCACGCAATCAGCCGGCGCGACCCGGGCGCGCGGCTGCGCGCCCGCGCGGGCGCCGCCAGCCTGCTCGTCCGCCTCGGGCTGTTCCGGCTCGCGATGCGCCGTGTGGCCGTCATCGGGCGGCGGTCATGAACATGGTCGTCCGCTACGTCGCCGCTCATCACGAGCGGCTCGGGCTGGGGCGCCTCGGCGTCCCGCCGCGACCGACGTGCCTCGTCCTCACGCCGCGGTACGCGCGCTCCCGCCACGTCATCGTGCTCGTCCTCGCCACCGACGGCCGGCCCGCGCTGGTGGGCAAGGTGCCGCGGCTCGCGGGCGACGGCGACGGGCTGGACCGGGAGGCGCGCGGGCTCCTCGCCGCGGGGCGCGCCCTGTCGGGCGTCGACGCCGCGTCGACGCCGACGCTGGTCGCGCTCGACCGCCATCACGTACGTCCCATGCTGCTGGAGACGGCGCTGGCCGGGCAGCCTTTGAGCCCGGCGGCAGTGCGCCGCGACCGTGCGGGGGCGGTGGCCCTCGTGGGCGGGTGGCTCGGGCGACTCGCGACGGCGACGGCGGTCGTCCCCGGCGACGACGCGTGGTACGAGCGGCTGGTCGGCCAGCCGCTGGCCGCGCTGGCTGTGCGCCCCGAGGCCGGGAGCGCCGTGCGCGCGATGGCCGTCCGCACGCTCGCGATCGCCGCCGTGCTCAGGACCGCGCGGCTGCCGCTCGTCCTCGTCCATGGCGACCTCGGTCATCCCAACGTGCTCAGCCGGCCCGACGGCGGCCTTGCCGTGCTCGACTGGGAGCGCAGCGACCCGGCCGGCCTGCCCGGCGAGGACCTGTGCTTCTTCTGCGCGTACGCGGCGAGCGCCGGCCGCGGAGCGGGCGCGGTGCGCGGGGCGTTCTGCGGTCCAAGCCCGTGGGTGGCGCAGGCCCTTCAGCGCCACGCCGCGGGCCTGGGCATCGATCCCGCGCTGCTGGTGCCGCTGGTCGCCGTGTCCGCCGCGCGGTCCGTAGCGCAGGGCGCGCCCGCGGCGCACGTGGAGCTCTGGCGCGCCGCCCTGGACCAAATCGTTCCCACGTCCGCCCCCCGTCGATCCACGACCGAGGCACGCGCATGAACGTCCTGTACCTGACGGCCGAGGTGCCCTATCCGCTCACCAGCGGCTACCTGCGCCACTACCACTTCCTGCGCGGCCTCGGCGCCGACCACGCGATCGTGCAGCTGTCGCTCACGCGGCGGGCGGTGGTTCCGCCTGAGGCACGGCGTGTGTTGGGCGCCCACGTGCAGCGCCTGGAGGTCTTCGGCGAGGGAGAGACATCGCACGGCACCCGCCTGCGCCGCTCGGCGGCACGACGGCGTGCCGCCCACGAGCTGCGCCGGGCCACGGCGGCCCACCTGGCCCGGGGCGACACCGATGTGGTGCTGCTCAGCGGCAAGGACACGTTCCCCGCGCTGCGCGCGATCGGGGACGTCCCCCTGGTCATCGACGTCTGCGACGCCACGTCGGTGCGCCTGCGCGGCGAGCTGGCCCTGGCCCCGCCGCGTCGCCGCGGGACGCTCGCGCTGCGCCTGGCCGAGATCGAGCGCGTCGAGCGTCACCTGGTCGCGTGCACGCCGCACCTGCTGTTCGCCTCCGAGCGCGACCGCGCCGCGGTCGGCGCAGAGCACGGTCTCGTCGTGCCCAACGGTGTCGACGCCGGGCACTGGATGCGCCCCGGTGCGCCGGCCGACGCCCCGGTCGTCGCCTTCAGCGGGTCCATGGCATACGGCCCGAACCACGACGCCGCGCTGCGCCTCGTCGAGGCCGTGCTCCCGCGCGTGCGGGAGCGCGTGCCCGCGGCGCGCCTGGTGGTGGCCGGGCGAGGCCCGCTCCCG
Source organism: Solirubrobacteraceae bacterium (assembly GCA_040005775.1). Lineage (GTDB taxonomy): Bacteria > Actinomycetota > Thermoleophilia > Solirubrobacterales > Solirubrobacteraceae > JAOPZW01. Next base: position 17,235 of record JBDTYI010000149.1, on the reverse strand, counting down.
CGGCTCCGCGCCGCCGCCGATCGCGCGGGGGGCGTGGAGGTGACCGGTGCGTGCGTCGACCTGCGCCCGCACCTCGAGGGGGCCGCCGTGTACTGCGCGCCCCTGCGCTTCGCCTCGGGGATCCAGAACAAGCTCCTGGAGGCCCTGGCGATGGGGTTGCCGGTGGTCACGACCGAGGTCGCCGCCGCCGGCTTGCGAATCGACGGGGAGCACCCGCCGCTGGTCATCGCCGCCGGCGACGACGCCGTCGCCGACGCGGTCGCCCGACTGCTAGCCAGCCCCGACGAGCGTGCCCGCCTGGGCGCCGCCGGTCGGGCCTTCGTCGAGCGCCGGTTCTCGTGGGCGCGCTCGATCGCACAGCTCGACGCGGTGCTGCGCGAAGCCGCCGGCGCAACGGGGGCGCTCCGGCACGCCGAGGCGAGGTCCGCATGAGCGCGCGCGGCTTCACGGTGGCGCTCATCGGCTGCGACGGGGCCGGCAAGACGACGGTCGCGCGGGCGCTCGAGCGCGAGTCCGGGCTGCCGATCCGCTACCTGTACATGGGCGTCAGCGTGGACTCCAGCAACCGTGCGCTGCCGACCACCCGCCTCGCCCACGCGATCAAGCGGGCCCGCGGCGCGCCGCCCGACACCGCCGGCCCGCGCGAGCCCGCGTCGGCAGCGCCGCGCGCCGCCGCCGGTCCCGTCCGCCGCGCGCGCCGCTCGGTGCGGTCGGCGCTGCGCCTGGCCAACCGCGTGGCGGAGGAGTGGTACCGCCAGCTGCTCGCCGCCTCCGAGCTCCGCCGCGGGCGCATCGTGGTCTTCGATCGCCACTTCACCGCCGACTATCACGCGGCGGATGTGACCGCCGGCGACCGGACGCTGAGCCGGCGGCTGCACGGGTACGTGCTCACGCGGCTGTACCCGCAGCCCGATCTCGTCGTGCTGCTCGACGCGCCCCCCGAGGTGCTCTACGCGCGCAAGGGCGAGGGAACGATCGGCTCGCTCGGGCGCCGCCGTGCCGAGTACATGCAGCTGGGCTCCACGCTGGAGCGCTTCGCCGTGGTCGACGCGACCCTGCCGCTGCCGGTCGTCGTCCGCGACGTGACGGAGATCGTCCGCGGGCACGAGGCGCGACGGTGACCGCGCGCGTGCTCGTCACCGACGCCGGGCGCGGCAGCGCGATCACGGTCATGCGCTCCCTGGGTCGCCGCGGCGTGCACGTCGTCGCGGCCGACCACGATCCCCGCAGCCCAGCGTTCCGCTCGCGCTACGCGACGCGCCGCCTGCTGTATCCGAACCCGCTGTCGGCGCCCGGCGAGGTCGTCGACCTCCTGCACGCGGAGGCCGCGGCCGGACGTGTCGACCTCATCGTGCCCGTCAGCGACGAGGTGCTGCTGCCCCTCGCGCGTCAGCGCCGGCGCTTCGCCGGGCTGTGCGCGCTGGCGATCCCCGACGACGCAGCGCTGGCGCAGGTCGTCGACAAGGCGGCGACGCTCGAGCTGGCGCGGCGCACGGGCGTGCCCGTTCCCCGGACGGTGGTGGTCGATGACGCCGCGGAGGCGATGGCCGCCGCGCCGGAGCTCGGCTGGCCCGTCGTGCTCAAGCCTGCGGTCTCGCGCGTGCTGCGCGACGACGCCGTCGACCGCTTCCAGGTCTCCTACGCCGATGGCCCGGCGGCGCTCGCGAAGGCGATCGCACCGCTCGAGGGGCGCTGCCGCGTGCTGCTGCAGGAGCATCTTCCGGGCGAGGGGCACGGGGTCGAGCTCCTGCTCGACCGCGGACGGACGCTCATGGCCTTCCAGCATCGCCGGCTGCACGAGGTGCCGATCAGCGGCGGCGCCAGCTCGCTGCGCGAGGGCGTCGCGGTCGACCCTGAGATGCTGGGCCACGCCCAGCGGCTGCTCGGCGCTCTGCAGTGGACCGGCCTGGCCATGGTGGAGTTCCGCGTCGGCCCGGCCGGGCCGGTGCTCATGGAGGTCAACGGGCGCATCTGGGGCTCGCTGCCGCTGGCCGTCCGCAGCGGCGCGGACTTCCCGCTCGGCCTGGCGACCCTGTACCTGGGACCGCGGCTCGACGGGGCGGCCGCCCGCGGGCCGGGCACGCCGAGGGCGGGGATGCGTTCGCGCAACCTCGGCCTCGAGCTCGTCTGGATCGCTTCGGTGCTTGGACGCCGCCGCCGCTATCCGTACCTCGACGCGCCCCGACGCCGCGACGCGCTCGCAGCCGCGGTGCGGCTCGCATTGCCGGGCGACGGCTTCGACGTGCAGTGTCGCGACGACCCGGCGCCGGGGATCTTCGACGCCGGCCGCGCCGTCGGGCATCTGCTGCGCAAGGTGCGCCATGCCACCTAGCGCGACCGGGCGGCTGACCGTCCTCACCTACCACCGGATCGGCGATCCCCGCCAGGGACCGCCGGGCATGATGAGCGCCACCGCGCGCAGCTTCGCGCGCCAGATGCGGTGGCTCGCGGGGACCGGACGGGCGGTCTCCCTGGCCGATGTGCTGGCCGTGCGCGCCGGCGGGCCGCCGCTGCGCGAGGGCGCCGTGCTCGTGACCTTCGACGACGGCTACGCCGATTTCGCCGCGTACGCGTGGCCGGTGCTGCGCGAGTACCGCATCCCGGTGGCGCTGTTCGTCGCCACCGCGCTCCCGGGGCGCCCGGACGCCGCGTTCTGGTGGGATCGTCTGCACGCGCTGGTGGCCGCCGGCGGGCCGCCGCTGGTCACGCCCGTCGGGCGCCTGGAGCGCGACGGCGAGCGTGCGCGCAAACATGCCTACCGGGCGCTGCGCGAGCACGTCAAGGCGCTCGATCACGACGAGGCCATGGCCCTCGTCGACGACCTAAGCCGCGGCGCGCCCGCCCCTACGGCGCGCCTCCTGGACTGGACTCAGCTGCGGGCGCTGGCCGCGGACGGCGTCGCCTTGGCGCCGCACACGCGCACCCATCCCCGCCTGGACCGGCTCCCCGTCGCGCGCCTCGCCGACGAGGTGGCCGGATCGCTGGCCGAGCTCGAGGCGCAGACGGGCGCCGCGACCCGTGCCTTCGCCTATCCGGGCGGCGGTGTCAGTGCCGCGGCCCGCGAGGCCGTGCGCGCCGCAGGGATCGAGGTCGCCTTCACCACCGATCGTGGCGTCGCCGACCTGCTGGGCGGCGACCGGCTGGCCCTGCCGCGGATGAACGTCGGCGCTCGCACGTCGTCGCTGTTGCTGCGCACCGAGGTGGCCGCCCCGGCGGTTGCGCGGACGCTGGAGGACGTGCGCCGGCGCCGCCGGCGCTCCCGGTGCCCCGCGGCCCCCGACACCGGGCCTCCGGCGGTCGCCTACGTCATGTCGCGCTTCCCGAAGATCAGCGAGACCTTCATCCTGACCGAGATCCTCGCCCTGCAGCAGCGCGGAGTCCGCATTGAGCTCTACCCCCTGATGCGCGAGCGCGCGCGTCTCGTGCACCCCGACGCCGTCGCCCTGACGGCCGGCGCCCGCTACGTGCCGTTCCTCTCGGCGCCCGTGCTGGCCAGTCAGCTGCACTGGCTGCGACGGCGTCCGCGGGCCTACCTAGGCGCCGTGCGCGACGTGGCCGCCGGGACGTGGGGCAGTGCCAACTTCCTTCTCGGCGCCCTGGCGGTCTTCCCCAAGGTGGCGCATGCCGCCCGGCTCATGCAGGGCGACGGCGTGGTCCACGTCCATTGCCACTTCGCGAACCACCCCGCGGTGGCGGGGCTCGTGATCGGGCGGCTGACCGGACTGCCCTACAGCTTCACGGCCCACGGCTCCGACCTGCACAAGGAGCGGCGGATGCTGCCCGAGAAGGTCGCCGAGGCGGCCTTCGTGGCCACCGTCTCGGAGGACAACCGGCGGTTGATCGTCAGCGAATGCGGCGGGCGCTTCGCCGAGAAGGTCCACGTCGTCCGCGCGGGCGTCGACACGCGCCTGTTCGCCCCCAACGGCCAGCACACGCGACCCTCCGGGGCGCTGCGCGTGCTGTGCGTGGGCACCCTGCACGAGGTCAAGGGACAGGCGCACCTGATCGAGGCCTGCCGCCTGCTGGCGGAGGAGGGCATCACCGTCGACTGCCGCCTGGTCGGCGACGGGCCCGACCGCGCGATGCTCGAACGGCGCGTGGCGCGCGCGGGCCTGGAGGCCCGCGTACGGCTCGTGGGCGCACTCACCCGCGAGCAGGTGTCGGCCGAGCTGACCGCCGCCGACGTGCTGGTGGCGCCCAGCGTGCCCACGCGCGAGGGCCGGCGCGAGGGCATCCCGGTCGCGCTTATGGAGGCCATGAGCAGCGGCGTGCCGGTCGTCGCGAGCGACCTCTCGGGCATCCCCGAACTCGTGGAGCACGACGTCAGCGGGCTGCTCGTGGCCCCCGGCGACGCGACCGGCCTGGCCGCGGCGCTGGGACGGATGGCCGCGGACCCCGCGCTGCGCCGCCGCCTCGGAGCGGGCGGCCGCGGGCGCGTGCTCGAGGCGTTCGACGTCGCCGCCAGCGCCGGTGAGCTGGCCGCGCGCTTCGGCCTGGAGCACGCGGCATGACGCGGGCCTTGTTCTGGATGGCCGGCGCGCTCGTGGCCTACACCTATGGTGGTTTTCCCGTGCTCGTGCTGCTGCGCGCCCGTCTGCGCCCGCGCCCGCACCGCTCGGAGCCGATCGCCCCCAGCGTGAGCGTCGTCGTCGCCGCCCGCAACGAGGCCGAGGTCATCGCCGACAAGGTCGTGAACCTGATCGGCCTCGACTACCCGGCCGACCGCCTGGAGGTGATTGTCGCCTCCGACGGCTCGGAGGACGCCACCGTCGCCGCGGCCGAAGCGCGCGGCGACGAGCGCGTGCGCGTGCTGGACCTCCCGCGCCTGGGCAAGGCCGGCGCCCTGAACGCCGCCGTCGGGCACGCCGCGGGCGACGTCCTGGTGTTCACCGACGCCAACAGCATGCTGGACGCGAACGCGCTGCGCGCGCTGGTCGCGCCCCTGGCCGATGCGGAGGTCGGCGGCGTGGCGGGCGACCAGCGCTACCGGGAGCACGGCGCAGACGGCGGGGTGGCCGGGGGCGAGCGCCGCTACTGGGATCTCGATCGCGCGCTCAAGCAGGCCGAGAGCGACGCCGGCAACGTCATCTCGGCCACGGGGGCGCTGTACGCCGTGCGGCGCGAGCTGTTCACGGACGTGCCGCCGGGCGTCACGGACGACTTCGCCGTCTCGACCGGCGTCATCTGCGCCGGCCGGCGCCTGGTGTTCGCCCCCGACGCGGTGGCCTACGAGGCGGTGGGCGCGACCACGGGGGTGGAGTTCGCGCGCAAGGTTCGGGTCATGACCCGCGGGCTCAACGGCGTCGTTCTCCGGCGTGAGCTGCTCAACCCGCGCCGGCACGGCTTCTACGCGCTGCAGCTGCTCTCCCACAAGGTGCTGCGGCGGCTGATGGCGATGCCGCTGTTGATCATCGGCGCCACCGGCGTGCGCCTCGCCGGTCGCGGAGGCGCCTATCGCCTGGCCGCCGGCGCGGAGGGCGCGGTGCTGGGCCTCGGGGCGCTGGGCCTCACGCTCGCGCCCACCGCGCCCGCCCGCCGGCTGCTCGCTCTGCCGGCCTACTTCTGCCTCGTCAACTTCGCTTCGCTGCAAGCCGTCATCAACGTCGCCCGAGGACGGGCGATCGACCGGTGGGAGCCCCGGCGAGACCAATGAGTACCCACCCCCCTGTGCCCGGTCTCGTCTGGGCCCCCGCCGGTCATCCGTCCCAGCGGCGCGCGCTCCCTGGGCTCGTGCCCGTCGCGGTTGCCGCGCTGCTCGGCGCCGCCGTCGGATCGCGCTCGCCGGTGCTCATCGCGATCGTTCTGCTCCTCTTCCTGCTGGTGGTCACCGCTCGTCCGCAGCGGGCGGTGATCCTCTTCACGGGCCTCTTCTACCTCAACCTGCCGGTGGTGATCGGCGCCCACGTCGGCGGCTCGTCGATGTTGTCGTCGGCTGTCGCCCTGCTGCTGGTGGGGCCGGTGCTGTGCTACCTGGTCATCGGGCGCCGCCCGCTCGTCGTCACGCCCGCGCTGGTGCTGATCGTCCTCTACATGGTCGTGCTGGTGCTCTCGGCGATCGTGGCCGGGGAGGGGCGGACCGACAGCGTGGAGCCGATCAAGACCTTCCTCACCGAGGGCCTGCTGTTGTACCTGCTCGTCACCAACGTCGTGCGCAGCCCGGCCCAGCTGCGCGCGGTGATCTGGACCCTGATGCTGGCCGGCGCGCTGATGGGGCTCGTCTCGTTGTGGCAGGAGGCGACGCACGCCTACCACACGACGCTCGGGGGGTTCGCGCAGCTCGACGCGACCGGCCTCGAGCACGGTGGGCGCCCGCGCCTGGCCGGCCCGATCGGGGAGAAGAACCGCTACGCCCAGGTCCTGCTCGTGCTGCTGCCGCTGGCCGTCGCGCGCGTGCGCGCGGAGCGCCTGCGCTCGCTGCGCCTGCTCGGCGTGGCGTGCGGCGCGCTCATCCTCTGCGGCGTCATGCTCACCTTCTCGCGCGGCGCGGCCGTGGCGCTGGGGCTGCTGGTCCCGGCGATGTGGGCGGCGAAGCTGATCTCGGGCCGGCAGGTGCTGGCGGGGGTGCTCGCGATTGCCGTGATGGTCGCCATCGTCGCGCCGGATTACGTAACGCGGGTGCAGACGCTGGGCAGCTCGGATGCCGCGTTCTCGCAGTCGAAGGGCAGCGACGCCGCGATCCAGGGGCGCGCGACCGAGAACCTCGCCGCGCTCCACGTCTTCCGCGACCACCCCCTGCTCGGCGTCGGGCCCGGCCAGTTCTTCTCGCGCTACTCGTCGCAGTACGGCAACGCGCTGAACCTGCGATTCCTGTCTACCCAACGCCGAGCGCACAGCCTGTACCTCGAGATCGCAGCCGACACCGGCCTGCTGGGGCTTGCGACCTTTCTGGCCATCGTCGGCGTGACGATGGGCCAGTTGTGGAAGCAGAGCGTCTTCTGGCGGGCGCGCGATCCCGAGCTGGCCCTGCTGGCGCAGGGGCTCCTGCTCGCCCTGCTGGCCTACCTGTCGAGCGGGCTCTTCCTGCAGATGGCCTACCAGCGCTACTTCTGGTTCCTGCTCGCCTTGGCCAACGCGGCGGTGTGGATGCTGCGGCGTCAGCGCCCGACCGCGCGCTGACGCCCGCGCTGCGCCCGGCGCAGCATGGCGGCGACGACCAGTGCGCCGGCGCCGAGCGCCGCCCACACCGGCCAGTCCGCGCCCGCCGCGCCCCCACCCGGGGGCCCGTGCGCAGCCGCGGCGACCGGGTGCACGGCACGCCGGGGCCCGCGGGGACCGTCGCAGGGCGGCGTGCCGCAGCCGGCGGCCGCCGTCCAGTCGGTGAAGCCCATGCCCTTGCCCGGCTGCGCCGACTCGCTGGTGGGGAGTTGCGTGCCGTAGCGGGCGTTGAGCAGCCACGGGATCCAGCCGTGTCCCTCCGGCGCGCCCCACTCCCGTGCGCCGTAGCGGCGATACAGGTCGAACAGGAAGACGCCGCCCCGGCGCAGCGCCTGGTGTCCCCACTCCCATGCGTCATAGCCCTGGCGCGAGAGCAGCTCGGCCTGCACCACCGCGCCCTGCATCGCCTCCCACGCGTACAGCGTCGGGCAGGGCGGGAAACGCAGGCCGCAGCCACGGCGCATGTCGTCGGGCAGCGCGCCGTCGATCGACAGGCCGTCGCGCATCGCCCCGGGCGGATCGACGCCAACGGGGGCGCTGGGATTCGCCTGCCAGGAGCGCGCGCCGAATCGGAAGCCGTGGTAGGCGCGCCGGTCGCCGAGCCAGCCCTTGAACACGGCCGCGGCACGCGCGAGGTCGCGGGTGTCGCCCAGGTAGACGTCGGCGGCGATCCGGCTCGCGCCCGCATGCGTCCCCCAGTTGTTGGGGCGCAGCTCGTGGGTGGCCACGAGCGTCGGGTTGTCGGACGGTGTCAGGCGCTCGGTGCGCACCGCGGCCAGCCACGTGCGGAAGCGGGCGTCCTTGCCGGGGTCGTAGTGGCGCAGGTCGATCAGGTCGGCCGCCACGACATAGGCGACCAGGCCACGGGCCAGGGCCAGCGTTCGCCCACCCCGTTCGGTCCCAATCGCGTCGAGCACCCCGGTCGCCACCTCGCGCCGGTAGCGCTGCTCGCCGGTCCGCGCGTAGACGAGCGCCGCGGCGAGCACATGGACGTCGTTGTCGGCGTTCTGGTCGGCGAGATGGGCACGGCCCGCCGGCGCGTCGGCGGCGTCCTTGAGGTGCCCCCATGCAGGCCCACGCACGGGCAGGCGGCTGATCTCGGCGCGCGTGAGCCAGATGCCGGGCTGCATCCGCGCCGCCGCGGGCGGCGCCTGTGCCGCGATCGCGAACGCCGCGGCCGTGAGCAGCACGGCCGCGCGGCGCCCGCACGCCATCACGCAGCACCGGCTTCGCCCGCCGCCACCGGCGCGGCGGGGGGGGACGCTGGGCGCCGGCGCCGGCGCCGGCGGCGCGGGCGCCCCCGGAGCCGGCCGCCGGCCAACACCGTGCCCAACACGACGGCGCCCGACTGCTCGAGCATCGCGACGGCGATGGCGATGCGATCCGTGGTGGCGTGCCCGCGGCGCACGGCGAGTACGGCGCCGTCGGCGAAGGGGGTCCAGCGGATGGCCCCCGGGAAGCCGATGGCCGGCGGGGCGGAGAGCACCACGAGGTCGGCCTTCGCATCCAGGCGGCGCAGCACGCCGCGCACGCGATTGGGCGCAAGCTCCCCGAGCCCGCGCGGAAGCACCGTCACACGCGGAGCGTGGGAGACCACCAGCTCGGCGATCCGGGCGCTCGACCGCACGGCGTTCGGGTCGGCCAGAATCTCCGCGAACCCCGGCTTGCCCTCCAAGCGCAGCCGCCGGGTCAGGGCCTCGCGACCGCCATCGGCGTCCACCAGGAGCACCCGCGCTCCACGGGCGGCCAGGGCGGTGGCCAGGCTGAGCGCGACCTGCGCCGCGGTGCCGTCGTCCTCGACGCCGGTCACCACGATGCGTCGGTTGGGGCTCAGCAGCCCGGCGGCGCCCACGAGGGCGCCGTCGCCGCGGCGGGCGGTGCCGAGCACAGGCGCGCGCGATGCGGCCGCGAGCTCCTTCTCGGTGGCGACCCGGCCGCGAACGAGGTCGAGCAGGACGAGCACGGTCAGGGTTCCGAGCAGTCCGGCCAGCGCCGCGATGACGACGAAGATCCGCGCCTTGCCGCCGACGGGCAGCGAGGGCGCCTCGGCGGGATCGACGACGGTGAGCTGATGCACGGCGTCTAATGACCGACTCTGCGTCGCCTGCTTCAGCGCGGCGGCCAGCGCGTTCGCCGTCGCAGCCGCCTGATCTGGCCGGGCGGTCCGGGCGGTGATGGTCAGCAGCCGCGTGACCTCGTCCGCGCTCGCGGACACCTCGCTCAGCAACTGCCCGAGGCTGGGCTGCGGCGTGAGCTTCCCGCGGGCGGCGCTCACGACGGGCACGCTCATCGCCAGCCTGGCGTAGGTCTGGCCCTGCTGCTCGGCGGCCCGCAGGGCCGAGAAGCGATCGCCGCCCAGAGGGCCGACGAGCAGCGTGGCCCGGGCCTCGTAGCTGGTGGGGGCTCCCTGGCTGCCGGCGACTCCCAGCGCCGCGCCGACCAGCGTTCCGAGCAGCACGAGCCACCACCACCGTCTGACCGTCGCCGCGATGCGAGCCAGGTCGGGGTAGTCGGCACTCGGGTCGGCGGCGGCCAACGGGTCCACGCCTCGAGTCTACGGGCGACCCGGGGCTTGGCCCATAGCCCGATTGACCAGCCGGCACTCGCCGAAGGACCAGCCACGGGAGCCTGGCGTCCGTCGCGCTCCCCGATGGTCGAGCGAAGACTATGCGCGCGAGGGTCGACACCCCCGCCCAGTCGCTCTAGCGTCACGGTCATGCGTGTGATCACCCGCCTGCTCGCCGTGTCAGCCGTCGTGGCGGTCACGCTCGTCGTGGTGGCTCCTGCCTTCGCCGCGGCCGGAGACATCGGTTTCCGCGACCAGTCCTATGCCCCGCTGGGCGGGTCGCCCACGGGAACCAAGCCCGAGAGCAAGCTGTGGTTCAACGACGGCTGGTGGGCGAGCATGTACAACCCGTCGGCCGGCGAGCACCGGATCTACAAGCTCAACAATGCCACCGGTGCGTGGAGCGACACCGGGGTGGCGATCGACCTGCGGGACTCGACGCGGGCCGACACGCTCTGGGACGCCGCCTCGGGCAAGCTCTACGTCTCCTCGCACGTGTACACGACCTCCGGCGCGGCGACCACGAGCGGGAACGTGGGCCGCCTGTACCGCTTCAGCTACGACGCGGGCACGGGGCGCTACTCGCTGGACGCCGGGTTCCCGGTCAGCGTCAACTCCGCCAAGACCGAGACGCTCGTGATCGACAAGGACTCCACCGGCACCCTGTGGGCCACGTGGACCCAGAGCAGTCGCGTGTACGTCAATCACACGGTGGGAGGCAACGACGCCGACTGGGGCACGCCGACGCCGACGCCGTACATCGTGCCGGGCGCCGGGACGTCGCTGACCAGCGATGACATCTCCTCGCTGATCCACTTCGGTGCCGACAAGACCGGTGTCATGTGGAGCAACCAGGTCGATCACAAGTTCTACTTCTCCGTCCACGTCGACGGTTCGGGCGACACGTCCTCGGCATGGTCGACCGCGGCCGTCCCGATCGGGACATCGACGTCGGATGACCACATCAACCTCAAGACCGACGGCGCCGGGCGCGTCTACGCGGCGGTGAAGACCAGCGACAGCGGCAGCAGCCCGCTGATCCTGCTGCTCATCCGTTCGGCCGCCGGCAGCTGGAGCCGGGCCGTCTTCGGCCTCGGGCAGGACAGCCACACGCGCCCGATCGTCGAGCTCGACACCGAGCACGGCGTCCTGCACATGTTCGCCACCTGCCCGCAGCCGCCCAAGACCAGCGGCCAGTCGGGCGGCGACATCTGCGAGAAGACGGCACCGATGGGCGACAGCACGTCGTTCTCGTCGGGCATCGGCACCGCAGTCCTGCGCGAGGCCGGCTCGCCCGACATGAACGACGCCACGTCGACCAAGCAGAACCTCACCGCCACCACCGGCCTGGTCGTGATGGCCAACAACGCGACGAGCAAGACCTACTGGCACATGCAAGAGTCGCTGGGCGGAGGCTCGCCGCCGCTGGCCGCCGGCTTCACGGGGTCGCCCACATCGGGCACGGCGCCGCTGACGGTCGCCTTCACCGACTCCTCGACGGGCAGTCCGACGAGCTGGAGCTGGGCCTTCGGCGACGGCGGCACCTCCACCGCCCAGAGCCCGATGCACACCTACGCCGCGGCGGGGACCTACACGGTTGCGTTGACCGTCTCCGACGGCACCTCTTCGGACACGCTGACCCGCACTGGCTACATCGTGGTGAGTGCACCCGGTGGCGGCGGGGGCCAGCAGGTCTTCACCCCGACCGCCGACGCGCAGGTGAAGTCCACCAGCCCGACCACGAACTACGGCACGCTCATCTCGCTGCGCCTGCGGCAGGGCACGAGCCCGACCGACGTCTTCTACCACTCCTATCTGACCTTCACCGTGAGCGGCCTGTCCGGCCCGGTGACCGGGGCCAAGCTGCGGCTGTTCGTGTCCGACGCCAGCCCCGACGGCGGCTCGGTCTTCGCCGTGGACCCTGCCAGCTGGACGGAGTCGACGCTCAACTGGAACAACGCGCCGGCGCTGACGCCGCCGCCGATCGCGAGCGTGGGCGCGACCTCCGCCACCGGCGCGTGGACCGAGGTGAGCCTGGGATCGCTGATCACCGGGAACGGGACCTACGGCATCGGCCTGTCCTCGGCGAGCTCCGACAGCGCGATCTACGACAGCCGCGAAGGCACCAACAAGCCGCAGCTCGTGGTCACCACGGGCTGAGATGGCAACCGCCTCCCCAGCACTGCAGCCGCCGGAGGCACCGCCGGAGGACGCACTCGACGACGGTCGCCGCGCGACGCGCCGCCAGCTCCGCGGTTCCAGCCTGCTGCTGGCCGGGCGCATGCTGTCGCTGGGCCTCAACTTCGCGACGCAGGTGCTGATCGTCCGCTACCTCACCAAGTCGGACTTCGGCGCCTTCGCCTACGGCCTCTCGATCGTCGCCCTCGGCCAGAGCCTGTCGGTGCTCGGCCTCGACATGGCGGTGTCGCGCTTCCTGCCGATCTATGACGAGCAGCGGGCTTACGGCAAGCTCTTCGGCGCGCTGCTCATGGTGGCAGGCACGGTGGTGTCCGTCGGCCTGGCCTTCCTGCTGCTGGCCGTCGGACTGCACGGCTTCGCCACCGGCCAGCTGGCGGCCGACGGCACCGCCCGCACGGTGATCCTCATCATGCTCTGCCTGTCGCCGATCCAGGCTCTCGACGATGTGCTCATGGGCACCTTCGCGGTCTTCTCCAAGCCGCGGGCCATCTTCGCGCGCAAGTACGTCCTGGCCCCCGGCCTGCGGCTGGCCGCCATCGTGCTCATCATGCTCAGCGGCAGCGGGGTGCGGGAGCTCGCGATCGGCTACGTGGTGGCCGGTGGCCTCGGCGTGCTGCTCTACGTCGGGATGCTCGCCCAGACGCTGCGTGCGGACGGGCGCCTCGCGCACTTCGACCGGCACGCGCTGCGCTTCCCGGCGCGCGAGATCTTCGGCTTCGCGCTGCCACTGATGACCGTGGACCTGCTCTTCGTGCTGATGAACACCACGAACGTGTGGATGCTCGGGCACTTCGGCACCGCGGCCGACGTCGCCGACTATCGCGTCGTGCAGCCGGCGGCGCGGCTGAACCTGCTCGTGATGACGAGCTTCGCGCTGCTGTTCACGCCCGCGGCCGCGCGTCTGTTCGCGCGCTCCGATCGCGCCGGGATCCGCGAGCTGTACTGGCGCACGGCGACGTGGATCGCGGTGTTCTCGTTCCCGGTCTTCGCCCTGACCTCGGTGTCCGCCCATGACGTCACCGTGGGGCTGTTCGGCCCGCGCTACGCGGGCTCGGCGACGATCCTCGCCCTGCTCTCGACGGGCTACTACGTCAGCGCGGCGCTGGGCTTCAACGGCCTGACGCTGCGGGTCTACGGACTCGTCCGCTACACCGTCGTGATCAGCCTCGCCGCCGCGGTGGCGAACGTGGCCCTCAACCTGCTGCTGATCCCGCGCTACGGGGCGATCGGGGCGGGCGTCGGCACCTGCGCCACCCTCGTGGTCCACAACGTGCTCAAGCAGGCCGGCCTGCGCAAGGGCACGGGCATACGGTTCTTCGATCGCGAGCACGGCCGCGTGTATGTCACGATCGTGGCCGCCATGGGCGTCCTGCTGGCGCTGAATCTGCTGCTGGCACCCGGACCGGTCCTGGCGGTGGTCCTCATCGTCGTGGCCTTCGTGGCGCTGGTGCGGACCTCACGTGAGACACTGCGCGTCGGCGACACCTTCCCCGAGCTCTTGCGCGTTCCGCTTCTGAAAAGGATGGTGATGTGAGATGGACGTCACGCCGAACCGGCCCGCGCTCCCCCGCGGTACGACCTGGGAGGAGGACGCCACGCCCGGCGCGGCGCACGTGGTCGCGCTCGTGCGGCGCTGGCGCGTCGCGCTCGTCGTCGCCGCGGTGACCGCGGGCCTCGTCGGATACGTGAGCGTCGTCTCGGGCACACCGACGTACGAGACGAACGCTGTCCTGCTGGTTGGGCCGACCAACACCGACAGCGACACCCTGCAGGCCGCCGGGCAGGTCGCCCAGACCTACGCGCAGCTGGCCACGAGCGGGCCGTTGATCGCCGCCACGGAGCACAGGCTCGGGCTCGCCGCCATCACCTCGGAGATCAGCGCGAGCGCCAGCGACGTGACGCGCCTGCTCTCGATCCGCGTCACCGACCGCGATCCGGCTCGCGGCGCGCGGATCGCCAACGCGCATGCGGTCGAGCTCGTCGCGCTGGCCGACCGCGCGCTGGCCGACCAGAGCAAGAGCCGTGTGTCCCGCCCGGGCGAGCTTCGGATCGTGGATCCCGCGCAGCCGGCACGCTCGGCGTCCGGCCCCGACGCAGCGTCCATCGCGCTCGTCGCGGGGCTGGGGGGGCTGCTCTGCGCCCTCGGGCTGGCGCTGCTGACGGACCGCTTCGGCGACTCCCTGCGCGGATCCCACGACGTCCCGGTGCTGACGGGCGCCGGCACCGTCGCCAGGCTCAGCGGAGGCGCCTGGCAGGCGGCGGGGCGCCAGCCCCTGGTTGCCAGCGCCCCGGACTCCCGCGCCGCCGAGGAGTACAGGCTGCTCGGGGCCAAGCTGCAGGCCATCGGCGAGCGCAGCCTCCTGCTGCTGCAGGTCGACGACCGGGCGCCCGGGGTCATGCCCAATCTGGCCGCCGCGATGGCTCAGCGGGGCCTGCGCGTGGTGCTGCTGGAGATCGCGCGCGACCGCGTGACGGAACTCGGCCCCGACGCACCACCGGCGGTCGCGGAGGTCGCGCTCGCAGACCTCGTGGAGGCCGACGACGCGCGCCGCCTGCTCGACGAGCACGCGGCCGCCGACGTGATCCTCATCGACGCGCCGTCGTTGTCTCGCTCCTCGAGCGCGCTCGTCTGGGCATCCGTCGCGGACGCTGCGATGATGGCCGGACAGGTCGACCGCACCCGGCGGGGCGACCTCGCCAGGGCCGCCGACAGCCTGCGCCTGGTGCACGCCCGCGTGCTGGGCACGATCGTCGGCGCCCCGCCGGGGCTGCTGCACAGGCCGGGCGGTGCGCGGCAACACTCGGCACCCGGGCGCGCGGTCAGGCGACCCGGGACGCACGCCTAGCATGGCACCTGTCAGGGGCGCGGGGGATGGCGGCGTCCCGCGCTCCTGAGCGAGGCGGAGGCGACGACCGGCATGGCGGCGACCACTCCTGCGCCGGGACGCCGTGCCCGCCCGCCCTTCCTGGTCTCGGCCGCGACCACCTACGCCACGAGCGTCACGGTGGCGGTCGTGTCGCTGGTCAACGTGCTCATAACGGCGCGCTTCCTCGGGCCCGTCGGCCGGGGCGAGGTGGCGTTCGTGCTCGCCCTCGCGGGGGTGACGTCGACGGTCGCGCAGATCGGCGTCGAGCAGGCGAACATCAACATCGTGGGCACCGACCCCGCGGCGCGGCGCGCGCTGGGCACGAACTCGCTGCTGCTCGCCGCGGTGCTGGGCACGGCCGCCGCCGTTCTCGTGGCCCTGCTGACTGCCAACGCGCCGGGCATCGTCGGTCAGCTGCCGAGCACGCTGCGCTGGCTGGCCCTCGCCAGCGTCCCGGTGCTCGTCGCGCGCACCTACCTCGTGAGCCTGGTCGAGGGCGACTACCGCTTCACCGTCAGCAACGCCCTGCGCCTCCTGTCGCCGCTCATCGGGGCCCTGGTCAACGGCCTGCTCGCCGTCCTGGGCGTCCTGTCGGCCACGACGGCCAGCGTGACCTGGGTCGGCGCCCAGGCGCTCGGGCTGCTGCTGCTCGGCTGGTACATCGCCACGCGCTCGGCGGGCTTCGGGCGCCCGGACGTGACGCTGGCGCGCAGGTGCCTGGGCTTCGGCGCCAAGGCGCACGTCGGGCGCATCATGAACCTCGGCACCTACCGCCTCGACCAGTGGTTCGTCGGCGCGATGGCCGGTTCGCGCGAGCTGGGCCTCTACAGCGTCGCGGTGGCGTGGAGCGAGTTGCTGTTCTTCCTGCCCACGACGCTCGCCAACGTGCAGCGCCCCGATCTGGTGCGCGCCACGCGCGCGGTGGCGGCCCGGCGCGCCGCGGAGGTGTTCCGCATCGCGCTCGTGCTGACGGTGCCCGCCGTGCTCGTGTTGATCGTCGTGGCCCCGGGGCTGTGCACGTGGGCGTTCGGGGCGCGCTTCAGCGGGGCGACCGACGACCTGCGCGTCCTCACGCTCGGCGCGTTCGGGGTGATCGCGGTGAAGGTGCTCGGCGACGCGCTGACCGCTCAGCGCCGGCCGCTGCTCAGCAGCGCGGCCTTCGGCTCGGCCTTCGTGTGCACCGTCGCGCTGGACCTCCTGCTCATCCCCCACCACGGCGGCCTCGGAGCGGCGGTCGCCTCGAGCATCGCCTACTCGGTGGGCGGGCTGGCCTCGGCGGTGCTGTTCCTGCGCACCCTCGGGGGCCGGTCGGGCGACCTCCGACCCCGCCCCCGGGACATCGCCCGACTGGTGGTGATGGGTCGCCGCCTGGCCGAGCGGCGCCGCCGCCGATAGCTCACGCGGTGGTGAAGACGAGCGTCGCCGGCGTGCCGCCTTCCTTGCTGGTGTAGATGGCGCTGTCGGTCGAGTGGCCGGCCAGCGCCAGGGTGTAGGTGCCGTCCGCGGTGATGGCATTGTGCAGGTCGATCAGGATCGTGCCGCCCAGTGGCGCGGCGACGGCTGTGCCGATCGCCGCGGTGGTGATCGCCGGCCGGTTGGCCCAGTTGATGGTCGATTCGCCCCACGTGGTGTCGTTCACGAGGTAGACGTCGCCGCTGTCCTTGCTGTCGCTGCCCGAGGCGCCGTCCACCTGCAGCCTGAGCTTGACGCTGCCGACGGTGCCGGTCAGCCCCGTCACCTTCAGCTTGAGGTAGGTGCGGTAGGTCGTGTCCGTCGCGCTGGTGCCCTCGCGGACGCGCACCGTGCTCAGCGCGCCGTAGTTCGTCGAGGTGCTGGTGGACTTCACCTGGGCGTCGCCGAGCAGCTCGACCGAGACCCCACCGCCCGCCGCCGTCGGTCACGGTCAGCGTGACGCGATGCGCGCCGGCGGCCGAGAACTGGTGCTCACGCTCGGTCCGCCGGCCGCCACGCCGTCGATGATCCAGTCATAGCGGGTGATGTCGTTGTCGGGGTCGGTCGAGGTCGACGTCAGCGTGACCGCCTGGTCGACCGTCGGCGAGGACGGTGAGACCGTGAACGACGAGACGGGGGGCGAGCCGGCCGGCGGTGGGGTGCCGCTGGTGCTCAGCAGCAGCTGCGGCGGGCTGGTGCCCTCCTTGCTGGAAAGGTACGCGCTGGTGGTGCTGGCGCTGTCGAGCGCCAGGCTGTACGTGCCGTTGCCCGCCGCGAACGCGCTGGGATCGAGCGCGATGGTGACCACGCCGCCGTTGACCGCCGGGTCCACGGGGCCGGCGCTGTCGATCTTCCGGGCCCCGAGGTCGCGCATCGTGTTCCAGGTCAGGTTGGACTCCGTCCAGGGCGTCGCGCCGTCCTTCAGGGTGTTGGCCACCAGAGAGACCCCGCCGCCGTCCGGGCTCTTTTGGGTGACCGCCTTGAGGCGCAGCGTCG
>JBDTYI010000148.1:0-8199 GCA_040005775.1 Solirubrobacteraceae bacterium | reverse complement strand
CGACGTGCCCCACGTACGCGCTGTGGGGCGAGGAGATGGACAGCCCGCGCGGGCGCATCGTGCTGATGCGCGCCGGCCACGAGGAGGACGGCCCGCTCAGCGCTTCGCAGGTGCAGGCGTGGGACAACTGCCTGGGCTGCATGGCGTGCGTGACCGCCTGCCCGAGCGGCGTGCAGTACGACAAGCTCATCGAGGACACCCGCGCGCAGGTCGAGCGCAACTGGGAGCGCCCGCGCATGGAGCGCCTGCGCCGCCGGGCGATCTTCGCGCTCTTCCCCCATCCCGAGCGGATGCGCCTGATCGCACCGTTCGCCTTCCTCGCCGCCCCGACCGCGAAGCTCGTCAAGCGCTGGCCGCGCCTGCACGCGATGACCACGCTCGCGCCACCCAAGCCGGTGCAGGTCAAGATCCCCGAGGTCACGCCCGCGCACGGCACGCGGCGCGGCCGCGTCGGCTTCCTCCAGGGCTGCGTCCAGCGCGTGTTCTTCGGCGACGTCAACCACGCGACGGTCAGCGTGCTCGCCGCCGAGGGCTTCGAGGTCTGGACCCCGAAGGCGCCGCGCTGCTGCGGCGCACTGCAGCTGCACACCGGCGTCGACGCGAGCGACCGCGCGAAGGAGACGATCGAGGTCTTCGAGGGCTGCGAGCGCGTCGCCGTCAACGCCGCGGGCTGCGGCTCGGCGATGAAGGACTACGGCCACCTCTTCCGTGACGACCCGCGATGGGCCGACCGCGCGGCGGCCTTCGCCGGGAAGGTCGTCGACGTCCACGAGCTGCTCGCCGAGCACGAGCCGCAGGCCGAGCGCAGGCCGATCGAGATGGCCGTCGCCTACCACGACGCCTGCCACCTCGCCCACGCCCAGGGCGTGCGCAGCCAGCCGCGCGAGCTGCTGCGCTCGATCCCCGGCCTCGAGCTGCTCGAGCCCGACGGCTGGGAGCTGTGCTGCGGCTCGGCCGGCGTCTACAACCTGCTGAACCCCGAGCCCGCCGCCGAACTGGGCCGCCGCAAGGCCGAGAAGATCAACGCCACCGGCGCGAAGCTGGTGGCCGCCGCCAACCCCGGATGCGCCCTGCAGATCGCCGCCCACGGGGGCCCGCGCGTACTTCACCCGATGCAGATCCTGCACGCCGCGATCGAAGGAAGAACCCCATGAGCGTCGACGTCACCACCCCCGCCCCGGACACCGCCCAGGACGTGCTCACCGAGGAGGCGCTGGCGTTCGTGGGTGCGCTGCACGAGCGCTTCGAGCCCACGCGCCAGGAGCTGCTGAAGGCCCGAGAGGACCGCCGCGCGCGGATCGCCGGCGGCGAGTCGCTGGACTTCCTCGACCAGACACGCGAGGTCCGCGAGGGCGACTGGCACGTCGCGCCCGCCCCCGACGACCTCCAGAACCGGCGCGTGGAGATCACCGGCCCGGCCGACCGCAAGATGATGATCAACGCCCTGAACTCGGGCGCGAGCGGCTTCATGGCCGACCTCGAGGACTCGATGTCGCCGACGTGGACCAACGTGGTCCAGGGTCAGGTCAACCTCACCGACGCCATCGAGCGCACCATCGAGTTCGATGGTCCCGACGGCAGGGAGTACCGCCTCGACGACGAGACCGCGACGCTGCTGGTACGCCCGCGCGGCTGGCACCTGCCCGAGAAGCACATCGTCATCGACGGCGCCCCGGTCGCGGGCGCGTTCGTCGACGCCGGCCTGTACCTGTTCCGCAACGCGAAGCGGCTGCTGGAGAAGGGCTCCGGGCCGTACTTCTACCTGCCCAAGATGGAGTCCCACCGCGAGGCGCGGCTGTGGAACGACGTCTTCACCTTCGCCGAGCAGGAGCTCGGGATCGACCACGGCACGATCAAGGCAACGGTGCTCATCGAGACCCTGCCCGCCGCGTTCGAGATGGAGGAGATCCTCTACGAGCTGCGCGACCACTCCGCGGGGCTGAACGCGGGGCGCTGGGACTACATCTTCAGTGCGATCAAGACGTTCCGCGAGCGCCCCGAGTTCGTGCTCCCCGACCGCGCCGACGTGAAGATGACCGTGCCGTTCATGCACGCCTACACCGAGCTGCTCGTCGCCACCTGCCACCGCCGCGGCGCGCACGCGATGGGCGGCATGGCCGCGCTGATCCCGTCGCGCAAGGACGAGGAGGCCAACGCGAAGGCGACCAAGGCCGTGGCCGAGGACAAGAAGCGCGAGGCCGAGGCCGGCTTCGACGGCACCTGGGTCGCGCACCCCGACGTCGTGCCGACCGCGATGGACGAGTTCGACAAGGTGCTGGGCGACGAGCCCAACCAGGTCTCGCGCCAGCGCGACGACGTCTCGGTCACCGCCGCCGACCTGCTCGACATGCAGGCCACGCCGGGCGCGATCACCGAGCAGGGCCTGCGCAACAACGTCAACGTCGGCATCCAGTACATCTCGTCGTGGCTGCGCGGCAACGGCGCCGCGGGCATCTACGGGATGATGGAGGACGCCGCCACGGCCGAGATCTCGCGCTCGCAGGTGTGGCAGTGGATCCGCCACGGCAGGACGCTCGAGGACGGCACCGCGATCACCCCGGACCTGGTGCGCAAGCTCGGCCCCGAGGAGCTCGAGAAGGTGCGAAAGGAGATCGGCGACGACGAGTGGTTCGAGCGCGAGGGCCGGCCCGACCTCTCCCGCGAGCTGTTCGAGCAGGTCGCGCTGGCCGATGAGCTGCCCGAGTTCCTGACGCTCGTCGCCTACGAGAAGCTCGACTGAACCCCGCCGCGGTCGTCGGGGGCGAACAGCCCGAGCTGCTCGCCCATGTGCGGCGCGCCGAGGTTCGTGACGGCCAGGCCGAGCAGCGTGACGGCGTGGCACTCGATCGCCGGGCGGGCCTGCCAGAGCAGGATGCGCGCCGCGGCGAGGACGTCGCGCGGCTCGGCGGTCGGGTGCGGCAGGGTGCGTGAGCGCGTCACCCGCGAGTAGTCGCCGAAGCGCAGCCGCAGCACGACCGTGCGCCCGCTCAGGCCCGCCTTGGCCATGCGGCCCGTCACGCGCTCCGCCAGGCGCGCGAGGACGTCGTCGAGCTCAGCCGACCACCCGCGCCGGCGCATCGCCGACTGCGACCCGACCGACCGCCGTCCGCGCCGGCGACGGACCGGCAGCTCGCGGTTGTGGGCCATCGCATGCAGCGCGCGGCCCGACGCCTTGCCGACGACCCGCATCAGCACGGGCTCGTCGAGGGCCGCGAGGTCGGCGACCGTTCGCAGCCCGCGCGCGTGCAGCTTGCGCGCGGTCGCCTCGCCGATGCCCCACACGTCCTCGACCGCCAGGGCGTGCAGGAACGCGAGCTCGGCGCCCGGCTCGACGACCCGCAGGCCGTCGGGCTTGGCGGTCCGGCCCGCCATCTTCGCCACCATGCGCGTGCTGCCGCCGCCGACGGTCACGGTGAGGCCCGCCTCCTCGCGCACCCGGGCGCGCACGCGCGCACCCACCCGGGCCGGGTCGGCGTCGCCGCGCAGGTAGAGGAACGCCTCCTCCATCGAGCGCCCCTCGACGTCGGCCCCGCACGACCGGAAGGCGGCGAACACATGCCGGCTCGCCGCCACGTAGGCGTCGAAGCGGGCGGGCACGACGACGGCGTCCGGGCACAATCGCCGCGCCTTCCCGCCCCCCATCCCGCTGCGCACCCCGCGGGCCTTCGCCTCGTAGCTGGCGGCCAGCACGACCCCGCGTCCGACGAGCACCGGCCGCCCCCGCAGCTCGGGCTGATCGCGCTGCTCGACCGCCGCGAAGAACGCGTCCACGTCGGCGTGGAGGATCGGGCGAGACACGAACACATGTTCGTGTCAGGCGCGGACGGAACGGCGATGCCGGCCGGCGGTAGCCGCTGCAGAACACCCGCAGCCAGGCGATCCGCCCATCGTGCTCCCGCGCGCCAGCACCATCTCCCGCCCGCTCCCGGGACCGGGCTCGATGCCCGGGTTCAGGAACGGATAGTCGCGCGTGTGCAGCTGCGTGGAGCGCGTCGAGTCCGCGCGTCACCGCGAGCACGGCCGCGCCCGGCGTCCCGTCGTCGTGGTGCGACGAGCGCTGCAGGCGCAGGCCGCCGCGCGACACCTGCAGGTAGACCGGGCCGTCGCCGTCGCCGTCCTGCCAGTCGAGCGTGCACCCCACGTACTCGACGTAGAAGCGCACGCTGGCCTCCACGTCGTACGTGCGCAGGGTCGGGACGACTGCGGTGACCTCGATCGTGGGGTCCGTCATGGCGGAAGCCTACGTGCGCAGGCCGCCCTCGGCGGCCAGGACGGCGTCGACCTCGGCGCCGATCAGGATCGCGCACGCCGACACGTAGAGGTACAGCAGCGCGACGAAGACCACGGCCAGCGACGAGAAGATCGACCCGTAGGCGGCGACGTCGGTGATGTAGAGGGCGAAGACCGCGGACGTCCCCAGCCACGCGACGACGCAGATCACCGTCCCGAGCGTGACGAAGCGGTGCTCGCGCGGGTGGTCGGGCGCGTGGCGCTGGACGAGCCACACGAGCCAGGCCAGGAGCGCCGCGGCCACCGGCCAGCGCACCACCGCACCGACGAAGCCGAGCGTACCGCCGAGCTGCAGCACCGCCAGGGCGCTCAGCGGCAGCGCCACGAGCGCGAACGACAGCGCGAAGGAGATGACGTAGCGCCGCGTGCGCGAGCGCCCGTCGTCGTCCCCGTAGATGCGCGAGAGGGCGGTCATCAGCGCCCGCACCGCCCCGGACATCTCCCAGAGCGTCAGGGCGACCCCGAATGTCAGCCAGAACGTGGCCTGGTTGGAGAGCGCGGCGGTGGCCGCCTTGTTCGCCACGACGAAGACGTCGTGGGAGACTGCGCGCTCGAACTCCGGCGCGACCGTGTCGCGCCACACGTCGCCGAACCCGAGCGCCCCGGCCAGGGCGAGCGAGAGCATCAGCAGCGGCGGGATCGCCGTGGCGACCTGGAAGGCGATCGCGGAGCCGAACGTCAGCAGGTCGTGACGGCCGACGCCCTGGACGGTCTCGCGTGCAACGTCTCGAAGCCGATGGCGCCCGAGGCGCTCGGCGATGCTCCCCGCCATGGATCACTGGCTACCCGGGGAGCGGGGCGCGAAGCTCCGCATGCGTAGGCGGCCGACCGCAACCGCGGAACTTGTCCTCCGACGCCCCGTTTCACTCGCGTCCATCACACCGGCCAGCGGCGGTGTGGCACTCACATCCAAAGGAGGAGCCATGCTCCGCCATAGGACCTGTGCCGCGCGCTTCGTGCCGGCGCCGGTCACGATCCTCGCTGCCCTCGTCGCCTGCGTGCCGGCGTCGGCGGCGTCGCCCACGCGCCTGGTCAACCGGGCGCGTCCGGCGGCCGCGCCGGCGGTCGCGCGGCCGCTCACGACATACGGCGGCTCCAGCTCGCAGCAGGCGCCGTTCGCCCTGATCGTCTCCAAGGACCACAAGCGCCTCGTGTCGGTGCTGCTGCACGCCGACGCGCCATGCCCCGACGGCTCCCGCGTGATCGAGAGCGGGGCTGCGTCGATCGAGCCCCCCGGCGGCCCGCGCGGCGGTGGGCGCAACCTGTTCTCCGGCAACCGCCTGCCCAGGAGCGGGAGCTTCCGCGTGAAGGGCACAGCACTCGAAGCCTACGGCGGCACGCTGTACGGCAAGCTCTCCGAGACCCTCGCCGGGAAGGTGAAGGGCAACCGCGCGAAGGGCACGTTCCGGATGACCGTCCAGGTCGTCGACGGGGCCACCGGCGCCGTGCAGCAGACGTGCGATACGGGGGCGCTGGGGTGGCGGGCCTCGGCGGTGCCGGGCAAGGTGTACGCCGGGCTCACCGCCGGCTTCCGGCCCGTCGTGGTCGAGCTGTCGGCCGACCGCTCGGTGGTCTCCGACCTCCGGATCGGGTGGGACGCCGTGTGCCAGCCCGAGGGCGGCTTGCTGATCGGCGACGACGTCGGCGGCTTCCCCGTCGACACCTCGGGTCACTTCGGCCATGCCTTCGGCGTCGGCCCGTTCGTCCTCGACGGCGGCGACAGCGTCGCGGCGCACTACGACGTGGGGGGACGGCTGACCTCTACGCGGGCCCGCGGCACGTTCGCCGCGACGTTCACGCGCACCGCGCCCGACGGCACGGTGCAGAGCACCTGCTCGCGGGCGGCCGAGGCATGGACCGCGAGGTCGTGACGGCTCAGGCGGCCCGGCGCACGACGGTGACGAGGTACTCCGCGTCGGCGTGGTAGCTGCCGTCGGTCGCCTCGTTCGCGCCCTCGTAGAGCGCGAGCAGGTCGGCGCGGGCCGCCTCCCACTTCCCCTGGGGCTCCAAGGCGGCCCGCGCGAGGACGATCGGCCCGAGCACGCGCTCGCAGTAGCTCAGCCAGTGCTCGGCCGAGTCGGCGTCGATGGGCGAGGTGTGGTGCTCGAACCGCGCCTCGCCGCCTCCGAAGAGCTCCCGGGCGTAGTCCTCCAAGCCCCAAAGGATCGGCGGCTGGAAGCCGGGGGGCGGCGGCGGCATGTACTTGCCTTGCACGGCGAACATCTGCCCGTTGAGCCCCTGCGGCGTCCACGCGGCGACGGCGATCGTGCCGCCCGGACGGGTCACGCGGAGCAGCTCGGCCGCCGTGGCGGCGTGGTCGGGGGCGAACATCGAGCCGAACACCGACGTCACGCGGTCGAACCCGGCGTCGGCGTAGGGCAGCTCCTGCGCGTTGCCCTCGACGAACTCGATGTCCGCGCCCTCGGCAGCGGCGCGCTCGCGCGCGACGGCCAGCAGCTTCGGCGTGAGGTCGAGCCCCTTGACCCGCGCGCCGCGGCGGGCGGCGATCAGCGCGGCGTTGCCGGTCCCGGTCGCGACGTCGAGAACGTCGTCGCCGGCCGTCACACCGGCCGCCTCGACGATCACCTCCGCGGCGCCCTCGATGTTCTTCGCCATGTCGGGGAAGTCGCCCTCCGTCCACATCGCGCGCTGGCGGTCCAGGATGTCCATCGCGCGAACCTATCCCTACGAGAGCAGGACGACCAGGCGCCGCGGGCCGTGCACGCCCTCGACGCGATCGGGCTCGATGTCCGACGTCGCGCTCGGACCGGACAGCACCGCCACGGTCGCACGGCCCGTGTTGGGGAACAGCGTGTCGTTCACGCACGTGATGAACAGCGAGGCTCGCACACTGAGGTGCTTACTCGGTCGTTATCCCCCGACGCGTACCTTCCCCATCCGGTGCGCCTCCTTCCGGTGACGCTGGTGGTCCTCACCCTCCTGGCCCATGCGGGTTGTGGGTCAACGGACAAGCCGGCCGCCGGTCCCCCGACAGAGGCGACGACGCGTCCCCCCGACCCGCCGCCGCCCCGCGCACCCGCCGGGACCACGCTGCGCTTCCCCAGCAGCGACGGCAAGCGCTTGACCGGGCGGTACGTGCCCGGTCCGCGCTCGCCGGCCCCGGCGATCGTGCGCGTCCATCAGTACCGCGGCGGCCCGACGCAGTGGGACCCGCTCATCCCCTACCTGCGCCAGGCCGGGTACGCGTCGCTGGCCTACGAGTCGCGCTCGACGGACGAGCTCGACGAGCGCCTGCTCGCGCGCGACGTTCGCGGTGCCGTGGCGACGCTCGCGCGCCGCCGCGACGTCGACCCTGCCCATATCGGCCTCGTCGGGGCGAGCATCGGCGCGAGCGCCGTGTCCTGGGCGATCGGCACGCGGCCCCGGCTGGCGGTCAAGGCGGCTGTCGGGCTCTCGCCGGCCGAGAGCACCAGCCTCATCGAGGCCGGGCGCGACCGGCACGTTCCGGCCCCACGATCTCCTGCTGATCGCTGACAAGGCCGAGTCCGCCGGGCCCGACGGGCTGCGCCAGGACGCGAACGACCGCGGCGTCGCCACCGCGGTCGTTCCAGCCGTCGGGCACGGCGTCGCGCTCCTGCCCGACGCCGGCGTGCGGGCGCAGCTCTTTGGCTGGCTCGATCCGCGCCTCAGGCGCTGACCGGCCCCGTCGGCGCGGTCGTCACGGAGAACAGCGCCCCCTGCGGGTCGCGCAGGACGACGGTGCGCATGGGCTCATCGGACGCCGCGACGGTCGCGCCGCCCAACTCAGCGGCGCGGGTCGCGGTCGCATCGGCATCGGTCACCCAGAAGTCGACCGACCAGCGCGCGGGCCCGGGCGCGGGCGGGGCGATGACCGCGACGACCTCCCTGGAGACCGGCTGCTCGGGCTCACCGCCTTCGTAGCCCGGC
>JBDTYI010000147.1:0-4439 GCA_040005775.1 Solirubrobacteraceae bacterium | reverse complement strand
AGCTCCTGCATGACGGCCTTGGCGATGGGAGCGGCGACGGTGCCGCCGAAGCCCGAGCCGCACTCGACGGTGGCGGCGACGGCGACCTTCGGGTCCTTCGCGGGCGCGAAGGCGATGAACCAGAGCTGATTCGGCCCGCAGGGGCGGTCGACCTCGGCCGTGCCCGTCTTGCCCGCGACGTCGATGCCCTGGAGCGCGGCGGCGGTGCCGGTGCCCTCCTTCACGACCTGGGACATCATCGCGCCGACCTTCGACGCGGTGTCGGACGACATGACCTGCGAGAGCTCCTCGGGCCCGATCTTGCGGACCGTGCGCCCGTCGGGGTCGACGATCCGGTCGCCGAGGTGGGGCTTCATCAGCTTGCCGCCGTTGGCCACGGCGGAGGCGACCATCGCCATCTGCAACGGGGTCACGGTGAGCTTGTCCTGCCCGATCGCCATGCGCCCGACGTCGACCGCGCCGCCCGTGGGGCGGATGAGCCTGCCCTTGACGCGCTCGCCGCTCGCCGCGCGCTCGTCGAGGGGCAGGTCGATCGGCACCGGCTTGTCGAAGCCGAGGCGGTCCATGTACCTGGCCATCCGCGTCTTGCCGAGCTTCTCGCCCACCTCGCCGTAGACCGTGTTCACGGACTTGGTCAGCGCCTCCGTGAGCGTGATGTCGCCGAAGTTCTCGCCCGCGTCGTTGTTGAGGGGCACGCCGGAGATCGGCTTCCCGTTGCGGCCGTTGATCATCGAGTCGGGCGTGTACTTCCCGGAATCGAGGGCGGCGATCGTCGTGACGACCTTGAACGTGGAGCCGGGCGGATAACCGGCCTGCGTCGTGCGGTTGAGCAGCGGGGCGGCGGGGTCGCGGTTGAGCTGCTCGAACTGCGCGGTCGACCGCAGCTGCGCCGGGTCGTAGCCGGGGTTGGACACCATCGCCTTCACCGCGCCGGTCGTCGGGTCCAGCGCGACGACGGCGCCCTTGCGCCCGTTGAGCTGATCGATTGCCACCTTCTGCGCGGCCGGGTCGAGCGTCGTGCGGAGGTTGTTGCCCGTCTTGCCCGCGCCCGTGATGCGATCGATGATCGAGCCGAGCTCGGCCCCCGACTTGCCGGTGAGGTCGGAGTTGTAAAAGCGCTCCAGCCCGGCGCTGCCCAGGCGCGTGTAGTTGTAGCCGAGCGCATGCTCGCCGTCGCGGCCCGACGGGTAGCGACGCGTGTAGGTCTGGTCGGCCTGACGGACGGAGCGCGCGAGGGTGCTGCCGTCGCTCGCGAAAATCGTCCCGCGGCGTACCTTCTGCGCCTCGAGCAGCTCGCGGCGGTTCAGCGCCGTCATGTCCCGGTAGTCCTTCGCGTGCAGGACCGTGTTCCACGACGTCATCGCGACGAGGATCGCGAAGAGGAACGCCATCACGACGAACAGGCGGGCGATCGGCTTGTTCATGCCTCGCGCCTCGCCCGATCGGAGACCAGCAGCAGCAGCGCGAGCAGCACGAAGTTCGCGAGGATCGAGGAGCCCCCGTAGGAGATGAAGGGGAGGGTCACGCCGGTCAGCGGGATCACCCGGGTGACGCCGCCCACGATCACGAAGACCTGCAACGCGAAGACCGCGGTGAGCCCCGTCGCCAGCAGCTTGGAGAACGAATCGCGCGCGAGGGTGGCGATCTTGAAGCCGCGCTGGACGGCCAGCAGGTAGGTCAACAGCACCGCGCACGCCCCGAACAGGCCGAGCTCGTTGGCGATCACCGAGTAGATGAGGTCGGTCTGCGCGGCGGGCAGCAGCGGCTTGCCGCCGACGCTCAGCAGCGCCTGCCCGAAGCCGCGCCCGAAGACGCCGCCGTCAGCCTGCGCGAAGACGGACTGCGCGATCTGGTAGCTGCCCCCGACCTGGTCGTAGAGCTGCGGGTTGAACGGGTGCAGCCAGGCGTCGACGCGGTGGGTGATGGTCGGGCGGATCTGGTAGAGGACCCACGCGCCGAAGGCGAACGCGGCGAGGCCGATCACCACGAACGACACGCGGTTCGTCGCGACGTAGATGAGCGCCAGGAACCCGCCGTAGAACATCAGCGACGAGCCGAGGTCCTGGATGACGAAGAGCATCAGCATCGCGCCGCCCCAGACCACCAGGAGCGGCCCGAAGTGCTTCAGCGGCGGGAACGTGATGCCCGCGAACCGGCGCGCGCCGGTGACCAGCAGCTGGCGCGTGTCGCGCAGGTAGCTGGCCAGGAAGACGATGATCGCGAGCTTGGCGAACTCGGCCGGCTGCACCGTGATCGGGCCGAGGTGGATGCCCAGGTAGGCGCCGTTGACCTGCTGGCCGATGCCCGGCACCCGCGGCAGCAGCAGCAGGCCGATCCCGACCGCCGCGATCGTGTAGCGGTAGCGCTCGAGGACCCGGTAGTCCTGGCGCAGCGCGATGATGGTCGCCGAGAAGAGGATCAGGCCGATCACGAACCACTGCGCCTGGTCACGGGCGAGCTTCTCGTCGATCCGGTAGATCATCACCAGGCCGAAGCAGGCGAGGATCGCGAACAGCGGGAAGAGGTAGGGGTCGGCGTCGGGCAGGGTGAAGCGCAGCACCATGTGCGCCCCGAAGCAGAGGCCGAGGAAGATCAGGCCGTAGGTGAGCGAGACGTTCGACAGCACGTCGCTGCGCTCGACGAAGATCGCCGCGAACCCTGCGGTCAGCAGCAGCGAAGCCGGCACGAGCGCGAGCAGCTCGCGGTTGCGCGCCCCGTTCATGGTCCCGCCAGCGTCCCGGTCTCGAGCTGGCGCACCAGGTCCTGTGCGTCGTCCTTGGCGCGCAGCTTGTGCACGCTGACGGTGCGCCGCTGCGCCGCGCTGAGCGTGTCGGCCGGCACGCCCGACTCGTAGTTAACGCCGTAGAGGTGCAGCCCGGCCGGGAGGTCGTAGGGCATCCCGCGGTAGACGGTCACGAAGCCGTCGTCGCTGGCGCCCACGAAGTAGACCGTCTGCGAGGCGAAGTAGGCGCCGAGCGCGGCGATGGCCAGCACGACGACGGTCGCGACCACGCCGGCGGGCACCCGCCGGCGGCGGCGCTTCGGCGCGCTCTCGCGGCGTGGCGGTCGCGGCTCACGGCGCGCGACCCCCTCGGTGCGCTGCGGGCGCTCGGCCACCGCGGGCGCGGCCGCTGCGGCGGTGCTCGCGGGGCGCAGCACGGCGTGCTCGGAGGTGTCGTGGTCGTCCGCGGCGATGTCGCCGGTGCCGACCTCCTCGAGGCGGAAGAGGACGACGGTGATGTTGTCGCGCCCGCCCGCAGCGTTCGCGGCGTCGACCAGCGCGCGGCCGGCGGCCGGCAGCGAGCCCGCCTCGGTCAGGATCTCCGCGACCTGCGACTCGCCGACCATTCCCGTCAGGCCGTCGGAGCAGATGAGGTAGACGTCGCCGTCGCGGCCGGGCCACGTGAACGAGTCGGGTTCGACCCCTGGCTCCGGGCCGAGCGCGCGGGTGATGATCGAGCGCTGCGGGTGGTGGTCGGCCTCCTCGGGCGTGAGCTTGCCCTGGCGCACGAGCTCCTCGACGAGCGTGTGGTCGTCGGTCAGGCGCTCGAGGCTGCCGCCGCGCAGGCGGTACATCCGGCTGTCGCCGACGTGGGCGATCGCGAGCTCGTCCTCGCCCACGTAGGCCGCGGTGACCGTCGTGCCCATCCCCGCCAGCGCCTCGTCGGACTGCGCCAGTGCGTTGATGCGCGCGTTGGCCTCGAGCACGAGCGAGCGCAGGCGCGACTCGACCGGTTCGCTGCCGTCGGGCAGGCCGTCCTGGAAGACCTCGACCGCGGTGCCGGAGGCGACCTCACCGGCCTGGGCGCCGCCCATCCCGTCGGCGACGACGAACAGCGGCGAGCGCGCGAAGTAGGCGTCCTCGTTGCCCTTGCGCTGACGCCCGGTGTCGGTGCGCTCGAAGTGCTCGGCGACGCGGAGGACCGGCGTCATGCGTCCTCGAAGGTGAACTCGCTGTCACCGATGCGGACGCGGTCACCGCGGTGCAGCGGCTGGGGGCCGGACAGCAGCTCCTCGTTGAGGTAGGTGCCGTTCGTCGAACCCAGGTCCTCGATGACGACGATGCCGCCCTGCGGCACCAGGCGCGCGTGGCGCGAGGAGGCGAACGGGTCCTCCAGGCGGATCTCGGCCTGGTCGCCACGGCCCATGACCGCGCCCTCGCCGATGTCGTACTCCATCCCCGCGGTGTGCCCGGGGGCCCGCTCGACCACGAGCCGCGGATCGAACCCATCCCCATCCACCCCACCCGGCGCCTGGGAAGCGGAGTACATGCCGGTCGCGTCCGGTGCCGCCACCGCCGGCGCGCGGGAGGGGCGGCCGTCGCCCTTGATCGGTCGCCGCAGGTCGCGCAGGCCCGAGCGCGACACCCAGAGCAGGAAGAGGTAGAGCACCGCGAGGAAGCCGAACTGCAGCGCGACGGAGACGGGCTCGAGCATCAG
>JBDTYI010000146.1:0-2683 GCA_040005775.1 Solirubrobacteraceae bacterium | reverse complement strand
CAGCCGAGGACGAAGAAGGCGAGGCTGAGCAGCACGACGAGCACCACGGGCACGATCTCGGCGCGCTTCAGCGCCTCGTCACGGCGCGTGGCGAGCAGCTCCACGGTCGCGCCGATGGCCTGCCGGTAGCGATCCATGATCGCCTTGCGCGCAAGCACCGGGCGGAAGTCGCGCAGCCGGGCGTGCGCGCGGACGTCCTGCACCCCGCCGCGGGCGGCGTCCTGCCATCGCCGTGCGATGACGTCGGCCCCGCGCAACCGGTTCACGACCCGGTCGTCGCCGCGCGAGATCGACTCGGCGCCCGCCACGGCCGTGTCGTATTCGCGCTGCCCCATAACGTAGGGCTCCAGGAACACGGGCTGAGCGGTCATCGAGTAGCCGCGCAGCCCCGTCTCCTGGTCGAGCATCGCGGTGAGCATGAGCTGCACCGCGCTGCCCTGGGCGGAGAGCCGCTCGGAGACCGATCGCTGGTTGGCGGCCGGGAGCCAGACGGCCGCCCCGACGATCACCACCGCGAGCGCGCAGAGGACGATGGGTGTGCGCGCAGGAGGGGGGATGCGGCCATGGCGAGGGTCGGTTGGGGTCGACGATCGTCGTATCGGCCGCGGAGCGCCTGTGGTTGAGCGCGGCGATACCCCCAGCGAGAGTCGAACTCGCGCTTACAGGTTGAAAACCTGCCGTGCTAACCGTTACACCATGGGGGCGCGGCCAAGATTCTAGGTCGGATGCCGTCTGAGGCTTGTGCGAACATACGTTCGTGAAGCCGAAGGAGCGAGAATCAGCCCGTCACCTCCGTGCCGACGGTGAGTCGATCGAGGAGATCGCCGCCCGCCTCAGCGTGTCGGCGTCGTCGGTGAGCCGCTGGACCGCGGCAACGTGCACGTCCACGGGACTGCCCGAGTCGCGGTGCACTCGACGGCGATCGTGCAGAGCATCTACGGCGCGATCCAGGAGTACGCCGGCATCGAGCAACCGGAAAGGCTCGATTGCCGCATACCATCCCGTCCGCCCCCGTAGCTCAGTCGGTTAGAGCGGCGGACTTTTAATCCGCGCGGCGCGAGTTCGAATCTCGCCGGGGGCACTCGTCACCGCCGGCGCGGGCCCGAGAGGCGCTCGAGCAGGAGGTCGACCGAGCGCTCGAGCTGGCTGATCGAGGCGTCGTCGACGCGCTGGATGCCCGTCGAGCGGTTCAGCCAGCGGTTGATCTCGGCGTGCGAGGAGCCCTCGACGCGCCGGAGGTCGGAGACGAGGCGGTGGCGCTTGTCTCGCAGGAGGGCGCGGCGCTCGAAGGCGGGCATCTCGGCCTCGTCGGGCGCCTCGACCGCCGGCGCGAAGGACGGGACGATCCGGGGCGGCGCGGGCGGGGCTGGGCCGCCGCCGAAGAGGGCGAGCTGCGGCGCGACGTCGGCGGCGACGGGGACGAAATGGTCGGGCTCGCGCTTCTCGGTCTCGGCGCGGTCGGGCAGCTCGTCGAGCTCGGCGGGGTCGCCCTCCGACGGTGGGCGCAGGATGTGGCGCAGCTCGCGCTCGATGTCGCGGGCGTGGGCGCGCAGGACCGGGTCGGCGGGCAGGTAGAGCCAGCTCATGTCCAGCGGGCGCCCCTGGATGGTGCGGACGAAGCGCCCGACGATCTGGCGGAAGATCAGCGGGGTGCGCGCCGCGGTCGCGTAGACGCCCACACGCAGGCGCGGGATGTCGACGCCCTCGCTCACCATGTTCACCGCGACGATCCAGCGGTCGGTCGAGCGAGCGAACTCCTGCAGGCGGCGCGCCGCCTGGCTGTCGGTGTGCAGCACGACGGTCGGGGTCACCCCGGTGACCTCGCGCAGCACCTGCGCCACCGCGCGGGCGTGTTCGGTGTCGGCCGTGACGACCAGGCCGCCGGCGTCCTTGTGGCCCGCGGCGCGCGCCTCCTCCAACCGGGCGTGGGCCTGGCCGAGGATTCGCGGCAGGCCGTCGGCCAGGTCGATCGAGATCGCGGTGCGGTAGCGGCGGCCCGCCTCGCGCCCGACGAGCGCGTCCTCGAAGGACGCCTCCACGAGCTCCTCGCCGTTGCGCCACTGAAGGACGCCGTCGTAGGGGATGAACGTGACCGGGCGGCAGATGCGGTCGCGGACCGCGTCAGCGTAGCTGTAGGACACGTCGGGCATCGCGACGCCGTCGTCGTAGCGCACATCGGGGATCGGGCACTGGTCGGAGCGGAACGGCGTGCCTGAGAGCAGCAGGCGGCGCTGGGCCCGGCCGAAGGCAAGGTGGAAGCCCTCGCCCCATGCGAGCTCCTCGCCGAGGTGGTGGGCCTCGTCGGCGATCACGAGCGTGCCCGGCGTGCACTGCGTCGCCCAGCGCGCCGCGGACGCCGCGACGCGCGCGTAGGTCACCGCTACGCCGGCGAAGTCGGCCGGCGGGCGCAGGTCGGCCGCGTCGGGTACCAGGTGCAGGCCCATGGGCGCCGCCGCGGCCGCCCATTGGCGGGTGAGCGGAGTCGTCGGGCACACGACGACCACGCGGCGGATCGTGCCGGCCTTCAGCTGCCGGCGCGCGAACTCCAGCGCGGGGCGCGTCTTGCCCGCGCCCGGGGCGGCCGAGATGAGGAACGGCCCCCCGGACCATGCGTCCATGGCCACGAGCGCGCGCTCCTGCCAGTCCCTGAGAGACGTCGGGGACTGGCGGACGGCGGCGGTCA
>JBDTYI010000145.1:0-6115 GCA_040005775.1 Solirubrobacteraceae bacterium | reverse complement strand
GGCGGCGCGCTGCGCTACCGCGGCGTCGACATCGAGGACCTCGTCGGCAAGGTCACCTTCGAGAAGGTCTGGGGCCTGCTGGTCGACGGCGCGTTCGAGCCGGGCATGCCGCCCGCCGAGCCGTATCCGCTCTCGGTCCGATCGGGCGATCCGCGCGTCGACGTGCAGTCCGCACTGGCCATGTTGGCGCCGGAGTGGGGCTTCGAGCAGCTCATCGACATCACCGACGAGCAGGCGCGCGACGACCTCGCCCGTGCCTCGGTGATGGCCCTGAGCTTCGTGGCGCAGTCGGCGCGCGGCTCCGGCCAGCGCCCGGTGCCGCAGACCGAGATCGACAAGGCCGGCACGATCGCCGAGCGCTTCCTCACCCGTTGGCGCGGCGGGGCGAACCCCGACCACGCCAGGGCGATCGACGCCTACTGGATCTCGGCGGCCGAGCACGGCATGAACGCCTCGACCTTCACCGCCCGCGTCGTCGCCTCGACGGGCGCGGACTGCGCCGCCGCGCTGTCGAGCGCCGTGGGTGCGCTGAGCGGCCCGCTCCACGGCGGCGCGCCCGCGCGCGTGCTGAAGATGCTCGACGAGGTCGAGGCGGCCGGCGACGCGGACAAGTGGGTCAAGGAGGCCCTGGACCGCGGCGAGCGCCTGATGGGCTTCGGCCACCGCGTGTACCGCGCGGAGGACCCGCGGGCGCGGGTGTTGCGGCGCACGGCGAAGGACCTCGGCTCGCGCCGCTACGAGGTCGCCGAGGCGCTCGAGCAGGCGGCGCTGGCCGAGCTCAAGGCCCGCAAGCCCGACCGTGTGCTGGCCACGAACGTCGAGTTCTGGTCGGCCGTGATCCTCGACCTCGCCGACGTGCCCTCGACGCTCTTCACGTCGATGTTCACCTGTGCCCGTGTGGCCGGCTGGTCGGCGCACATCCTCGAGCAGAAGCGCGAGGCACGCCTGATCCGCCCGTCAGCGAAGTACGTGGGCCCCGATCCGCGCCCGCTCGACGCGGTCTGAGAGCCGACGACCGGCCGTACCGGGGCCGCGGCGTGCGAGCGCGAGCGAGTACCCGCAGCGAAACGAGCGCTCTAGCGCGAGGCTTCGCCGGGCTCTAGCGCGAGGCTTCGCCGAGTGCTCGGCGCATGATGTCGCGCAGGGCCACTTGGTCGGCCTCCGAGAGGCCGGCCAGGGCCGGGGGGGCGATATCCATGCGCTCGCTCAGCCGCGCGCGCAGGTCGGCGCCGCGCTGCGTCACGACAAGCATCTTCACCCGGCGGTCGTGCTCGGCCGGATGACGCTCGACCAGGCCGCGGTCCTCGAGCCGGTCGACGATGCCCGTCACGTTGGAGTTGTCGCAGTGCAGCGCGCATGCGAGCTCGCTCATGGGGCGAGGCTCGGAGGGGTCGAGATGCCGCAGCGCCATGACCTGCGGGGGCGACAGCTCGAACTCCGATGCGATGGCGAAGAAGCTGCGCCGGTTGGCCCCGAACAGCTGCGCCATCAGGCGCCAGGCCTCCGACGCGGGGCTCTGTGTTCGAGTGGCCACGCGCCCATGGTACTTATCTGGATAAATCGTTGACAACATCAAGTGTCCATGGAACGGTGCCGCGATGAACACCGGGCAGGGCATCCGCGCCGAAGGCCTCGCGCGCGAGTTCAAAGGGGGCATCAAGGCGGTCGACGGCATCGACCTCGAGGTCCGTCCAGGCGAGATCTACGGCTTCCTGGGACCCAACGGGGCGGGCAAGTCGACGACCGTCCACATGCTCACGACGTTGCTGCCGCCGTCGGCCGGCCGGGCGACGGTCGCGGGCTACGACGTCGCCACGCAGGGCCCTGACGTGCGCCGCCACATCGGGGCCGCGTTGCAGGAGGCGGCGCTCGACGCGTTCCTCACGGGGCGCGAGCACATGGACCTGCAGGGTGGCCTCAGCGGCCTGGGGCGCGCCGACCGCATCGGCCGCGGCACCGAGCTGCTCGAGCGCGTGGGCCTCACCGACGCGGCCGATCGGAAGGTCGGGGGCTACTCCGGCGGCATGAAGCGCCGCCTGGACCTCGCCCTCGCCCTCATGCACCGGCCGGAGATCCTCTTCCTCGACGAGCCGACGACGGGGCTGGACCCCCAGAGCCGCTCCGCGCTCTGGACCGAGGTCGAGCGCCTCGCCCGCGAGGACAGCGTGACCGTCTTCCTCACCACGCAGTACCTCGAGGAGGCCGACGTGCTCGCTGACCGGGTCGGCATCATCGACCACGGCCACATCGTCGCCGAGGGCACGCCGGACGAGCTCAAGCACGAGATCGGCGGCGACTCCGTCGAGGCGATCCCGGCCGACCCGGGCGACCGTGACCGCGCCGCGGAGGTGCTGAGCCGCTTCGGCGAGCCCGCCGCGCATTCGCCTCGGGGTGTCGCGGTGCGTCTGGTCGAGGGGCCAGAGCGCCTGGCCGCGATCGTCCGCGCCCTCGACGAGGAGGACATCGCGCTCGCGCATCTGCAGCTGCACTCGCCGTCGCTCGACGACGTGTTCCTGGCCAAGACGGGACGCTCGCTGGAGGGCGCCGGCGACGAGGAGGGTGCCGAGCAGGCGGTGCCCGCTTGATGGGCGTCCTGCACCAGGTCGGCTTCGTGGCCCGCCGGTCGCTGCGGCGCACGCTGCGGCAGCCCGCACTCATCGTCCCGACCTTGGTGTTCCCACTGTTCCTGGTCGCGATCAACGCCAGCGGCCTGAGCTCGGCCGCGAAGATCCCCGGCTTCCCGGCCGACAGCTACCTGGACTTCGCGATCGTCGTCACGTTCATCCAGGGTGCGATGTTCGCGGCGATCACCGCGGGCACCGAGCTGGCAACGGACATCGAGACCGGCTTCCTCAACCGCCTGCAGCTCACGCCGCTGCGCCGCGTGGCGATCCTGGTCGGGCAGATGGCCGGCGCCACGGCTGTCGCGACGATCAGCGCGGTGACGTACCTCACCGTCGGCTTGATCGCCGGGGTGACGCTGAAGAGCGGCGTCGGCGGGGGCTTCGCGATCATCGCCTACGCCGTGTTCGCCGCTGTCGCGTTCTCGGGGATCGGGGCGATATTGGGCGCGCGCACGGGCTCGGCCCAGGCCGTCCAGGGCGTCTTCCCGCTCATGTTCACGCTGTTCTTCCTGTCGTCGATGAACCTGCCGCGCAATCTCATCGAGATCGACTGGTTCCGCACGGTCGCGACCTGGAACCCGATCTCCTACCTGATCGAGGGCCTGCGCTCGCTGGTGATCACCGGCTGGGACGCCACCGCGCTGCTGCGCGGGCTGGGCGTCGGTGTGGCGGTGCTCGTGCTGAGCTTCTGGGGCGCCTCGCGGGCGCTGGCCACGCGGATGGAGCGCACATGAGCGGCTTCGCCTCGGTCGCGCGCGCGGTGCTGCGGCGCAACCTGATCCACGCCTTCAAGAACCCGGCGCTGCTGGTGCCGTCGACCGTGTTCCCGCTCGTGTTCCTCACCGCCAACGCGGGCGGCCTGTCGAGCGTCGGAAACGTCCCGGGCTTCGACTGGCCGTTCGGCTACACGGCATTCCAGTTCGTGTTCGTCTTCCTCCAGGCCGCCGCGTTCGGCGGGGTGTTCACGGGCTTCGCCGTGGCCGCCGACTTCGAGACCGGCTTCGGGCAGCGCCTGCTCCTGGCCGCCCCGCGCCGGGGCGGGCTCGTCGCCGGGTACGTGCTCGCCGCGATGGTGCGCTACGCGGTCACCGGCGTCGTCGTCACCACGGCGGCGCTGATCGCGGGCATGCAGGTCGCCGGCAGCGCCTCGGATCTGGTGGCCATGGTGTCGCTCGGGCTGCTCGTGAACATGACTGCGACGCTCTGGGGCGCGGGGCTCGCCTTTCGCTTCCAGTCGTTGCAGGCCGGCCCGCTCATGCAGATCCCGGTGTTCCTGATCTTGTTCCTCACGCCGGTGTTCGTCCCGCGCGGCCTGCTGACCGGCTGGATCCACACGGTTGCCTCCTACAACCCGCTCACGGCGATCGTCGAGTCGTCGCGTGGGTTCCTGTCCGGGCGCCCCGACGAGGTGGCGCTGGCCTACGTGGCCGGGCTCGCCATGGTCGCCGTCTTCGGCTTCTGGGCGATGCGCGGTCTGCGTCGAGCCGAGCGCGGGGTCTAGTCTCGGAGATCGTGAGCGATGACGGCCGCCCGCTGGACCCGCAGGCGCTGGGCGACCACGTCGACCGGCTCTATCGCGCCGCGTGGGCACTGTGCGGCCGCCGCGAGGACGCCGAGGACCTCGTGCAGGACACGTTCGCCAAGGTGCTGTCCAGGCCACGGATGCTCCGCAACGACGACGACCTCGGCTACCTGCTCCAGGTGCTCCGTCACACCCACATCAGCCGCCACCGCACCGCCCAGCGCCGCCCGCAGACCATCCCCATCCCCGACGACCATGAGCCGCAGGACCCATCCGGCGCCTCGCGACCCGAGAACGCTGTGGAGGCGGCCGAGGTCTTCGGCCTCATCGCGGCTCTCCCCGGCGACTTCCGTGACGCGCTGGTGGCCGTCGACGTCGTCGGGCTGAGCTACGCCGAGGCCGCGCGGGCGCTGGGGACCAAGGAGGCGACCATCACCTCGCGGCTCTACCGGGCGCGGGCGCGGGTGGCGCGTGGGATGGATCCGGCGCGCGGAGGCGTCCGATGAATCAGGGCATGGATCAACCGACCCCCGACGAGCAGCGCTTGGCCGAGCAGGGCCGCGACGCCATCGCGCGCGCGGTCGCGGACACGCGCGCGCCGCTGCACCTCCGGGAGCGCATCGAGGCCGACCGGGCGCGACTGCGGCGCACCCGCCGGCGCCGGTCGCTGCTGGCTCCCGCTGCCGCGTTCGCGGTGCTCGTGGCGTTGGTGGTCGTGGGCCTGCTCGTCAACGGGGACCGCCACGCGATCGGAGGCGGGCGGGGCGGCCGGACGACGGTCCTCGCCGTCGCGGCGCTCGGGGAGCGCGCGCCGACCTCCGGCGCTCCGCGTCGCGATCCGGCGAAGCGAGGGTCGCTCGACGTCGCCGTCGGCGATCTGGCGTTCCCCGCGTACGCAGGCGGCCCGCCGCCGGCGGGGGCGCGCGCGGACCTCATCGCGGGCGCGCAGTCGCGCACGGTGTACTACGCGCGGCCCGACCGGACGCGGATCGCCTACACGATCGTCAGGGGCACCCAACTGCCCGGCGTCCAGGGTGCGCGGCTGGTGCGCTGGCGCGGCCGGAACTACCGCGTCGCTCGCGCGGGCGACCGGCTGGTCGTGTTCTGGGAGCTGCGCGGGAACACGTGCGTGCTGAGCGCTCCGGCAGGCGTGGGGGCCGACGCGCTGCTGCGCCTCGCCTGGTACCGCACCTAGATCAGCTCGACCCGATCGCCTGCGTGGATCGTCCCCGGCACCGGGGCGCGGGCGTTCATGCCGAACAGGGTGCGGTGCTCGCGGTGAAGCCACCGCAGGACCTCGGGATTCTTGCGCTGGGTGTCGGGATCGCGCGTCGGGATCACGCAGCGCTCGCACGGGTGCAGCAACTCGAGCTCGACGTCGCCGACGCGCAGGCGGCGCCCCGCCCAGCCCTCCTCGGCGTACTCGGCGGCGTCGAGCTCGACCAGGAGGTTCGTGCGGAAGCGACGCGCGTCGAGGTCGCCGCCGAGGGCCGCGCGCATCGCCGCGTGGCTGGCGCGGGTGATCACCAGCAGCGAGTCGGGCAGGTCGGGCATGAGCGCGGCGTCGCTGCGCAGCTCCACCGGGCGCCCCAGGTCCTCGCCCAGCGCGGCGGGCAGCTCGTCGTCGGCGGTGCTCCACACGCGGCCGTCAGGCGCGGTGAGCGTCGCGGCGGGCAGCTCGCCCGGCGCGGGGTCGGCCTCGCCGTAGCCCGCGTGCCAGGCGAGCATCCGCGGTACTTCGCGTGCGGTGAGTCGCCTCGGCGCGCCCTTGAACTCGTCGAAGACGGCGTGCGCGCGGTCGCCGGCCGCGCCGCGGCGGTCGACGCGCAGGCGCGGCACCTCCTCGCCGGCCATCGACTTCACCGGCCAGCGGTGCAGGGAGGTGACGGTTCCGCGGGCCACGGCACGGAGCTTAGGTGGCCCGCCGTCAACGAGAACCGGCGGCGCCCGAAGGCGCCGCCGGCCCGGG
>JBDTYI010000144.1:0-20349 GCA_040005775.1 Solirubrobacteraceae bacterium | reverse complement strand
CGGCACTCCACACTCGCCATGATGAGCCCCGCCGACTACGAGCGATCCCAGACCGTTCAGGATCTATCAACAATCACCAAGACCTAGTCAACCCCTGTCCACCGAAGGGGGGGAACTCCAATCGCGCCTCACGACCGCCGGAACGGGCGCCGCGACCGTTTTGTCACACCTCAATGCGCAGTTCGTCACAAACCGCACCGCCGTAAAAAGGAGCCGCGCGGTCAGATCGTCGCGCTCGGCGCCTCCACAGCGCACACCGCGCGCAGCTGCTCGATGCGCCGCGGGTCGAGCGCCGCGGTGCGGCGCCCGTCGCGGCAGGCGGCCGAGCGGACGCCGGCGATGTCGGCGCCGGTGGCGCGGACCGCGGGCAGGTCCTCCGCACGCAACTCGCCGGCCAGCGCGATCTCGAGCCCGGCGCCGTGCGCCTCGGCGACCAGCTCGGCGAGCGCGTCGCCGGCGATCCACGACAGCAGCCCGCGGCCGTCCTTGATCGCGGTGT
Organism: Solirubrobacteraceae bacterium; assembly: GCA_040005775.1. GTDB lineage: Bacteria > Actinomycetota > Thermoleophilia > Solirubrobacterales > Solirubrobacteraceae > JAOPZW01. The sequence goes on along the minus strand of JBDTYI010000144.1, from coordinate 19,850 downwards.
CGATCAGGCAGCCGCGCACCCCTGCTTGCCGTGCCGCGGTGACCAGCTCCGATGCCGCCAGCGGCCGGCTCGGCACGCGCGCGGCGTCGGCGTAGGCGACGGCGATGACCGCCGCGTCGTCGGCGACCGCGTCCTGCGCGGCGCGCAGGACCGCGACGGCGTCCTCCGTGCCGGAGGCGCCCCAGAGGCCGAGCTTGACGTACGCCGCACCCGAACGCGCCGCGCCGAGCGCGGCGAGCGCGGCGGTGCCCGGGAGGCAGGGCAGGTCGCCGATCGCTGCGCTGAGCGGCCGCTCCGCCGGGAGCACGTCGCGGACCTGCGCGATCACTCCCGGGGCCGGGGCGCCCAGCGACCCCTCGGCCGGGTTCTTGACGTCGACGATGTCGACGCCGCCGGCCAAGGCCAGCCGTGCCTCGGCGGCGTCGATCACGCTCACCAGCAGCTTCATGCGACCTCCACGCGCGCGCCGTGGTTGTCGAAGCGCACGACCTCGGCTCGCCCGCCGGCGCCGAGTTCGGCCTCGAGCCCGCGCACGACCTCGTGCCCTTGCTGCTCGCTGCCGACGAGCCCGTAGACGGCGGGCCCCCACGAGCTCTGGCCGGCGCCGGCCGCCCCGAGCCGCAGCAGCGCATCCACGAGCGGGCCGGACTGGGGATGGAACGTCCCGCCCTGGACGGGCGCGAACGCGTCGCCCACCAGCCGCTGGATCCGGCTCAGCGCCGCACCGAACTCGACGAGGTCGTGCTCGACGAGCGCAGGAAGCAGGGCGGTCAGCACGAGCTGAGCGATCTCCGCTGACCGATCTGGATCGGGACGCAGGTCGGTGAACGCCGCCTCCTCGGGCCCGCCCGAGAGTCCCGGCTCCGCCGCGGGGATCGCGAGCACGCAACGCCAGTCGTCCGGCATCGCATGGCGCGTCAGCAGCGGTGCGGGCTGCGCGGCCCCGCGGCGCACCCCTCCCTCGACGACGAAACCGCCGAGCGTGAAGGTCCACAGGCCCACCGCCGAGCGCGCGCCGCGCCCGGCCGTGCGCGCCATCGCCGCCGGATCCGGTGACTGCCCCGCCAGCGCGGACAGCGCCGCCGTCACGGCGAGCGCCAGCTTCGTGCCGGAGCCGAGGCCGGCATGGGCGGGGATGGCCTCGAGCACGCGCACCCGCGCACCCTTTCCAAAGCCGAGCGCGTCGCGGCAGCGCTCCGCCACGGCGAGGGCGCGCTCGGCGTCCAGGCCTTCGACAGTGAGCTCGTCGCTCGCGCTCGCCTCCACGACCACCGCGGGCCGGCTCACCGCCACCCCCAGCCCGCCGAACCGGCGAGGTCCGTCACCGGAGGCGTCGAGCATGCCCATGTGCAACCGCGCCGGCGCCTCGACGCGGACCGTCGTCATCCGTCGCCGATCGCGGTGCGCACGTGCGCAAGGACGCAGTCCATCGCCGCCCGCTCGCGCGGGCCGGCCGTCTTGTCCACGACGACCGTCAGGCGCGCCAGCTCGGCGCGGATCTCGCCCGCCGGCAGCCGGCGGGCGCGCGAGGCAAGGATCGAGGCCTCGAGGACCGCGTGGCACGCCCGGCTGAAGCCGATGAACTCGCGCCCGGCGCCCCGGCCGACGACACGCGTCGCCACGCGGGCCCGCGGTCCGGTCGCGTCGATCTCGTCGACCGTGACCTCACGCCACGAGCAGGCGTCGGCGAGCACGGCGCCGTCGACGACGGCCGCCGGCCGGGTCGGCGGATGCGGATCCTCGAGTGCGGCCTGCGCGAACAGCAGGATGTCGTCGGTGAGGTTGACGACCGCTGCGCGGCGGGCCTGGAGGTTGCGCAGCGTCCGCGTGGAGCGATACGGCTTGATGACGATCGCGTCGTCGCCCCATTCCACGCCCATCGCGGCGCAGTTGACGGTGCCGTCCGGGTTGATCGTCGTCGTGACCGTCTCGACGATCATCCCCGGAAGGACTGCTCGAGGACGTCGAGCTGCACGCTCCCGGCGTGGAAGGACCGTCCGCTCTCGACGCTCACGAGGCTGACCTCGGCCGGGCTGAACAGCAGCGGATCGATCGCGTAGAAGTCCCAGTTCGCTGCCTCGAGGACCTTGCCGAACGGCTGGCCATGGTCCTCCGACGCGGAGGAGGGCAGGCGATCGACGAGCGCCTCCAGCTCGTCGCCGGGCGCGTCGACGGTGAGCTCGACCTGGCCGCCGTAGAGGATCGCGTCGTTCGTGCGCCCGATCGCGTCCGGATCGGTGCGCGCCACCGGCGGCAGCGGACAGGTGCCGAAGCCGCTCACCACACGCCGGGGGTCGAATTCGAGCTCGTGCAGCTTGTGCAGGGCGGTCTCGACGATGCGCGCGGCGATCTGGACCCCGCCGGCGAGGCTCGCCGTCGGCGCGAACAGCAGCGTCAGGTCGGCCGGCGCCAACCCGGCGCGGTCGGCCACGTACGCCGCGAGCTCCTCCGGCGGCTCGTCGCCGGTCTCGAGGCAGAGGACCGCGGTGCTCGCGCGCTCGTCGACGTCGAGGTCGTCGAAGAGCTCTTCGGCGCGGATCAGCGCGCGGCCCGGCCCGCTGGCCATGGCGAAGTAGCCGTCGCGGTCGATCTTCCAGCCCGCGTACTGCGAACCCAGGCAGGCGAGCGCGGGATGGTCGGTGACGACCGTGAGCGCGGGCATCCAGCGGCCTTCGAGGACGAGCGGCGCGAAGCTGACCGAGCCGAGGCCGCCCATGGTGATCTCGGCGAACCGGCGCCCGGCCTCGAGCCCGCCACGGACGGCGCTGCCGCAGTCGATCACCCGCGTCCCGTCAGGCAGCGTGCGCGCCGCGACGCGCAACGCATCGGCGTCGGCGGCGAGGCGATCTGCGAGCTCGTGCGCGCGCTGGTTGAGAGAGAGGCTCATCGAGGCGGCTCCAGGATCAGGATCTCACCCCGCGTGAGCTCGACGCTGTCCCCCGACCAGCGCGTGTACCGGCCCTCGATCTGCTCGTCGGTGACCGGAAGGCCGAGCGCGCGCAACCGGCGCAGGCACAGGCGCAGAAACGGAGGCCGGTACGTGCATGCCGGGGAATAGCTGGGCAGGAGCGTGGTCGTGGTCATGGCGACGATGCTGGCGCGACGCATACCCGCGCCCGGGTGGGCTCCAATAGTCCCGAAGGCGACGATCGTGCCGGCGAGCGCGCTCAAACCCGCTGCCGCGCCGACTCGCCCGGCGACGGCGATGAGCCCACGCCGCAGGCCGGCGCCCGCCTCCTCACCGGCGTCTCCGTGGACCAGGACCTCACCGCCGTGCATGCCGGCGCGCGCCCCCGCGTAGGCGCCGCCGAGCCGGCGGCCGGCGGAGCCGCGCACGATCAGTCGCCCGCCGCGCATCTCGGCGCCGGCCCAATCGCCCACGTCACCCTCGACGATGAGCTCGCCGTCCCCCATCCCCGCCCCCACGTGCGGTCCCGCGCTGCCCTCGAGCGTCAGACGGCCGCCGGTCATGCCCGCCCCCAGGCCCGCGACGCGACCCAGGTCGCCGACGACGCGGACGTCCTCCGCGCCCGCGCCGGAGACGGCGAACAGCTCTCCGAGCGTCGCGCGGCGGTTGCCGTGCCACAGCTCGAGCCGCTCGATCTCGGCCCGGCTCAGACCGGCGAGCCGGTCGGGGCAGAGCGCCTCGGCGCGGAGCGGCGCCGCTGGCGCCTCGCGCAGGGTCAGCGTGAGCGTCACGGAACGAGCTCCCGCAGGTGGAAGTGATGCTCGCCGAGGTTGCCCCCGTAGTTGCCGGCCGTGATCCGCAGCGCGCCCGATCGCGCCGCCGCGTCCAGCCCGACCCGCATCGCCTCGCGCACCGGCTCGGGCGCGAGCCCGTCGATCACGATCTCGAACACCGACCCGACGCCGTTCGGGACCTTGCTGCCGTCGACCTGGGCGCGCAGCGTCGGGCACAGCTCATGGTTCGTCGACGCCATCTGGCCCGAGTAGCGCGACCCGACCTTGCTCCCGCTGCGCGCGATCCCGCCCGGGAACGGCAGGATCGCGCCCTCCACCGCCCGCATCGCGGCGGCCGCCGCCTCCGCCGCGCCCAGGGCCGTCGCCGCGTCCTCGGCCAGCATGATCAGGTTCCCGCCGCCGACGCCCTCCACGATCCCGAAGCGCTCCTCGACGAGGAACTCGCCCTCCATCACGGGGATCCGCCAGTACCGCTTCCCGTCGAGCACCTTGCTCGCCTGCCAGCCGTCCCCGAAGTAGCGCAGCTTGCCGCCGACGTCCGTCTCGTCCTCGGCCTCCAGGCCGTTGAAGCACGCGGTCGTCGGGCAGGTGAGCACGGTCATGCCGACGCGCTCGACGAGCCGCTTGCCCAATCCCTCCGCGTCGGGTGCGAACAGCAGCGCGGAGACGCCGGGCCGCCCGTCGGGGGTCTCCGCCGCGTCGAGCTCGCGCTCGATCCCGGCCTCGCACTTGCACCCGATCACCGACGTGGCGAAGCCCGTGAGCGAGCGCGCCGCGTGCTGCGCCCAGGCGGGCGTATCGGCGGTGACCACGATCCGCGCGCCCCACATCGTGAACGCCTCGGCGAACGTGTCCTCGACCTCCACCCCGTGGAGCCGCATCACGCCGGCGACCCCGCGGCGACCCGCCGTGCGGGCTCGAGCAGCCACGGCTCGGTCACGGGATAGCTGTCGAACTGCACGGTGTAGCGCTCCTCGAACCGGTCCCGGAGGACGTCCTCGATGTCGGGGTCGTGCGGCGCCGCGACGCGCAGCAGGTCGCCCGCGAGCGCCTCGACCAGCTCGCCGTCACGCACCACCACGCGGCCGCCCTTGATCACGTAGCGCGGCGTGGCGAACATCTCCTCGCGGTCGGGGCGGTCGTCGTAGAGCGTCACGTCGGCATCGGCGCCGGCACCCAGGTGGCCCTTGTCGCGCAGGCCCAGCAGTCGCGCGGGCCCGGCGCGGGTGACGATCGCGATCTCCTCGAGCGTGTACTCGCGGTCGAGGTCGTCGAGGAGCACGGTGCGCTGGATGGCTTTCTTGTTCGCCCGGCGCAGCTGCTCGTTGCGGAAGTCGCGGTCCATGAGCAGGCGGATCAGCCTCGGGTAGCTGAGGAACGAGCCGCCGTTCGGGTGATCGGTCGAGAGGACCAGCCGCCACGGGTCGCGGCTGAGGAGGAACAGCTCGAGCCCGATCCCCCACTGGAGCGCGTGCACGTAGTTCTTCTCCCGATACGTGAACGGCACGATCCCGCAGCCGGTCTCGACCTCGGTGTCGGCGTTCACCCACTTGCCACCCGTGATGTCCCGCAGCCGCTCGGACACCGGCGCGTCGGCAGTCATCGTCATGGCGTCCCCGAACATCACCTGCCCCACGTCGGCGCTGAACTCGGGATGGGCACCCAGGTACTCCGCGAGCTCCGGCGCGCGTGAGCGCGGGCGCCCGCCGGGCTTGCCGCCGTAGGCGTGGAACTGGAGGTGCGCGAGATGCGCGCGCCGGCCCTCCATCGTGTCCAGCGTGTCGAGGGTGGTACGCCAGTTGCCCGCGACGCCGAGGTTGTTGCAGTGGACGTGGACCGGGTGCGGGAGCTTCAGCTCGTGCACCGCGCCGGCGATCGCCTCGAGCACCTGCCTGGGCGTGACGCCGGCGACCACGTCGTCGAGCGAGCTGACGTTGCCGTCGCCGCGCTTCCAGCGTTCGACGCCGCCCGGATTGACGAGCTTGACCCCGTAGCCACCCGTCGCCTCCAGCCACCACGCGACCGCGTCGCGCACGCGCGCCGGGTCGCTGCGGATCAGGTCGAACAGCGCCTGGTTGTTGCCCATCAGCAGCAGGAAGGCGGCGTCGATCATCGGCGTGTCGCGCAGCTCGGCGAGGGCGTGTCGCGCCGCGAGCGGCGGCGTCGCCGCCTCGACCACCGTCGTGTAGCCGAGCAGCGCGTAGCGATAGCCGGTGACGAAGGTCGACGGCACGGTCCCGCCGGTGCCCGAGCGCATGATCGCGGACCGCTCGACGACGTCCCCCCGGTGCTCCTCGGGTGTCAGCCGGCGCGCGGCGTTGACCTTCGGCCCCGCGATGTGCGCGTGGATGTCGACGCCGCCCGGCATCACCACCATGCCGCGCGCATCGATGCGCGGCGCGTCTGCGGGCACCTCCTCGACCACCTTGCCGTCGCTCAGGCAGACGTCGCGCAACTCGCCGGCCACGCCGTTGGCCGGGTCGTAGACGCGCCCGCCGGCGATGCGGAGCGTCACGCCAGCCGCCCCGCGATCGCGCCGAGCACCTCGTCGTCGCTCGGCCGCGACGACGCGAGCAGCGCGCGCAGCGGGACCGGCACGCCGTCGAGCCGATGCACGACGCCCGGGCGGTGCACGCCGGGCGCGGCGGTCGTGAACGCGACGCGCGCCGCGTCCGCCGTCGTGGTGGCGCGAGCGTCGACCGACACGACGGGGATCGCGCGCAGCTGCTCGGCGGCCGGCTGCGGCAGATGCTCGAGCGGATCGGAGCCGACGACGAGCGCCGCGTCGGCGTCACCGCGCTCGAGCACCGCCGCCGCGCTCAGCTCGCCCGGGCTCGAGCGCGGGTGCCCGCTCGCGAAGCTCACGGCCGACGGGTACCCGGTCTGCCATGCGAGCACGTCCTCGGCGCCGGCTGCGTTCCCCTCGCGGCGGAGCGTCACGGCGACGGCGTGCGTGACCTGGCAGAGGTCCCGGACGAGCGCGTGGAGCCCCAGCGCCTCGACGTGCCCGCGCACGTGGTGCAGGATCGCCGCGGAGCGGCAGCCGCGCAGACGCGCGGCGAGGTCGTCGAGCGGCAGCTCGGACGCGACCGGCACTTCGCGGACGAGCGCGCGCAGCGTCCACAGCGCCTCGACGTCGCGGCTCGCCGGAAGCTCCAGGAACGTGTCGGCCTCCGCCGCGGTCGCCGTCCGCCGCTCGTCGACGACGACGAGCTCGCGGCTCGCGTCGGGAAGCCGCAGGCGCTCCAACAGCCGCGGGTGCGTCGTGACCGGGTCGGCCCGCCACACCACGACGACGTCGGCGCGGTCGCGGACGTCGCCCAGCGTGGCCGTGCTCGCTCCTCGCGCCTGATATGCGAGCCCGGACGCGCCGTCGAGCAGCGGGCCGGCGGGATCGATCACGGCGCCGATCGCCTCGGCCAGCGCCACGGCGGTGCGCTGCGCCTCGCACGTGGTCTGGCCCAGCCCGTACACGAGCGGCATGCGCGCTCGCGCCAGGATCGCCGCCGCTCGGTCGAGCGCGTCCTCCAGCCCGGTCTCGCGACCGTCGACGCGTGCGAGGGGCGGCGCGGGAGCGACGCGCTCGCTGAACCACGCGTCGCCGAGCGCACACGTGCGGATCAGGCGCTCGAGGCCGCCGTCGTCGCCGACGACCGCCTTGATGTCGTCGCAGACCAGGCCACAGCCGCCGCAGGTCGCAGACCGGTCATGCGACGGCATCGACACCCACTTCGTGGAGCTCGCGGCGCAGCGCGGCGGCGCGCGCCTCCAGGTCGGCCAGCACGGTCTCCGGGGAGCGACCCGTGGCAACGAGCGTGCAGATCGGGCGACCGGCTGCGATCGCCTCGCCGGGGTGCGGCACGTCGCGGATCCCGCGGGCCGCCCACCCGTTCGTGTCCGAAACCCGCAGGTCCTCGGTCGCGAAGAGCACCGCCTTGCCAGCCGCCCCAGACGGGCCCGTGCCGGCGGCCGGCAGGCGTCCGGCACACGCCTCCAGGTGCGCCGCGAACGAGCGGACGCCGTGCGCGGCGTCGATCGTCTCGAGCGACGCGACCGGGCGCGGGTTGACCTCCACCACCCACGGCCGCGCGCCGTCCCACACGACGTCCACGCCGAACACGCCGCGCAGGCCGAACGCGGCGGCCAGGTGTGCGCAGATCGCCTGGGCGGCGTCGGTCAGCGCGTGCTGTTCGCGCGCCGGCAACCGCGGCGGTACGACGTTCCCGCACCACTTCCAGCCGCGGGCGCCGAGCGCGCGGCGCCCGATCAGCTGCTCGCTCACGCCGAGCAGCGCCGCGGAGCGCCCGTCGGCAACCGCCGCCGCGGAGCACGGGAGGCCGGAGACGCGTTCCTGCACGATGACGTCGCCGGCCGGCCGGCCGCCGCGCCACTCACACACCCCGCGGCCGCCGCCGCCGCGGATCGGCTTGCGCAGCCAGCGGCGTACGCGATCCGCCAGCACCGGCGCCTCCCCGGCGGAGAACGTGCGCGGGTACGCGAAGCCCGCCGTGCGCAGCGAGGCGCCGAGCACCGCCGGATCGCGCACACGCCGGAGCGTCGGTGGGGTGCAGCCGAGCAGCGTGCGTCCCGCGGCAAGCCGGGCGACGAGCTCGGGCCGGTTCTCGAGCCCCGCGCCGTAGATCACGCTTTCGGCTCGGATCCGTTCAGCCGCATCGACCAGCTCGGCCATCCCTCCGCGCCCGCCGAGGTCGCGCATGATCGACACGCTCGGACACAGCCGCTGGAGGTCGAAGTCCCCGAAGCGGTCCACTGCGAAGACGTCATGCCCCTCCCGCGTCGCCAGCTCGGCCAGCATGCGCGCGCTGACCGAGACGAGCAGGATCACAGGAGCCCCTCCAGCAGCGCGACGAACAGGACCGCCGTCACAAGGTCGGCCGTCGTGCCGGGGTTGAGCGCGTTGCCGTCCCGCCGCAGCGAGACATCGAACGCCTCAAGGGCCGCCTGCCCCGCGTCGCCGCAGACGCCGCCGGCGGCCAGGACCCGGGCCGCGCCGGCCGACACGCGCTCGGCGGCGCGACGACCGCGCTTGCGTGCGACGAGGGTGTCCGGGACCGCAGCGAGAAGGGCCAGGTACAGCTCGACCGTCGCGGATCGCGGCCCCAGCCCGTCGTCGAGCGCGCCCGCCAGCGCCGGCAGCCCGAGCTCGAAGGTCACGGCGTAGCCGGTCGCGTACTCGGCGGCAACCGAGTCGCGGTCGGCCGCAGTCGCCATCGCGTCGCGCAGGGCCATGGTGGGCGCGGCGCGCACGTCGTGCTCGACGGGCTCGTCGAGGCCGCCCGCCCCGGCCATGCGGATGGCCGCATAGGCGGCTCGCGCGTCGTCCAGCGTGAGGGCGCCCAGCACCTCCTCCGCGCGCTCACGCAGCGTCCCTCCGAGCAGCGCCGCGCGCGCGAGCGGCGTCAGCAGCAACGCGATGCCCAGATTCGTGTTGGCGCCGGCGACGCGGCGCGTCGCGCGCACCGCTGCGAGCACGGTGTCGCCGACGCCCCGCTCCGCTGCCAGTCCGAGCTGCGGCCCGAGCGCGATCGCGCTGCGCAGCATGTCCTCGTAGGAGGTGTCCGCGAAGTCGTGGCGGGGCGTGATGTTGCCCGGCTTCTCGGCGCTCGCCTCGAGCACGCAGGCCAACTGCGCGGCGCCGGCGACCGCTTCGGGGCTCCGGCGGGCTCCCGCCGTGGGGTCCGCGATGCGGCGCCGACCCTGCTTGACCGCCATTCGCGCCATCGTATAGCTTGGCGTCCGGCACACAACCGGTTCTCCGACCGTCGTGGCTGCCGCGACGACGTGTCGACGACCACGGAGGAGAGGCGCGTATGGCAAGTTCCGTGATGGTGGGTGAGTCCCTGGTGGGGGACGGGAACGAGGTCGCTCACATCGATCTCCTGATTGGGCCGAAGGACGGGCCGGTCGGCCAGGCGTTCGCGGCCGCCCTGCTCAACCAGAAGGAGGGGCACACGAACCTATTGGCCGTGGTCGCGCCCAACCTGCCGGCCAAGCCCGACACGATCATCGCCAACAAGGTGACGATCAAGGGCGCCACCCAGGCGTTGCAGATGTTCGGGCCGGCGCAGGCGGCGGTCGCGCGCGGGGTCGTCGACTCCGTGCGCGAGGGCGTCATCCCGGAGGACCAGGTGGACGACCTGTGCGTGATCGTGGGCGTCTTCATCCATTGGGAGGCGACCGACGACAAGAAGATCTTCGACTGGAACTACCAGGCCACGAAAGAGTCCATCGCCCGCGCCCTCGGCGGCGAGCCCACCATTCAGGAGATCCTCGACGGCGAGGCCGAGGCGCGCCACCCGTTCGCCGGGGGAGCCGAGGGCTAGCCACGCCGGAGGGCACGCCGCAGCCGTGCGAGCCCCGCCTCGACGGGGCCCGCACGGTCGTCACGGGCGCGAGCAGCGGCATCGGCGCCGCGATCGCGGAGGCGTTCGCCGGCGCCGGCGCGACCGTGCTCGTGACTTACCGCCGCAGCGAGGCGGCCGCGCTCGCGGTCGCCGACGGCATCGCGGCACGCGGCGGCCGCGCGGTCGTCGCGCGCGCCGACCTCGGTACGCGCGCGGGCTGCGAGGCGCTCGTCGCGGAGGCGCGCGAGCGGCTGGGCGGTCTCGACGTGTGGGTCAACAACGCCGGCGCCGACGTGCTCACCGGGGACGCGGCCGGCTGGGACTGGGAGCGCAAGCTGGACCTGCTGCTCGCCGTCGACGTCAAGGGCACCATCGCATGCTCGTACGCGGCCGGCGCCGTGATGCGCGAGCAGGCCGGCGGCGGCGCGATCGTGAACATGAGCTGGGACCACGTCACGAGCGGCATGGCCGGTGCCGATCCCGAGGTGTTCAGCGCGGTCAAGGGCGGCGTGCTCGCCTACAGCAAGAGCCTGGCGCGCGCTCTCGCCCCGTCGGTGCGGGTCAACGTCCTGTGCCCAGGCTGGATCGAGACCGCGTTCGCGCAGGATGCCGACGCCGAATTCCGGCGCTCGGTGGCCGAGTCGACGCCCCTGCGCCGCTGGGGGACTCCGGCCGACGTCGCCGCGGCGGCGCTGTATCTGGCTTCGCCGGGGGCCGCATTTATCACCGGACAGGCGATCAACATCAACGGCGGCCTTGTGATGTAGTGAGCCTGAAGGAGGCGATCGCCCATGGCCACAGAGGAAAAGCTGAAGCCCTACTCCGACGAGGAGGTTGAGGCGAAGATCGTCGAGGACGGCCTCGACGGCTGGTACCTCGACGGGGGCTGGCTGAGACGGAAGTACAGCACCGACGGGTGGCCGAGCACGCTGATGCTCGTCAACACCGTCGGCTACATCTGCGAGGCCGCGTGGCATCATGCCGACCTGTCGGTCACGTGGGGCAAGCTCTGGGTGAAGCTGACCACGCACTCGAGCGGCGGCATCACCGACAAGGACTTCGCCCTCGCGCGTCAGATCGAGGACGCCGTGCTGTGGCGCCCAGGCGCCGACAGCCCGCTGGAGGGGACGCCCAACAAGTTCGTCTTCAGCAAGGGCTCGCGCTAGAAACGGCCCCACCCACCCCAGTGTCCGAGCGGCTGCTGTTCGTGACCGGCAAGCTCGCCGTCCCCGCGCTGCGGGACACGTTGGGCCGCGCCGAGCTCCCGTTCGACTACGACGTCGCCGTCATGAAGATCACGGTCGCCGCGCTGATGACCACCGACTGGATTGCGCGCTTCCTCGACGTGCCCGAGGCGGTCACGCGCATCATGATCCCGGGGATGTGCGAGGGCGAGACGGACGTCCTGAGCGAGCGCTTCGGGGTCCCGGCCGACAAGGGTCCCGCGGACCTCAAGGCGCTCCCGAGCTGGTTCGGGCAGGCCGACGCGCGCGCGGACTACGGCGAACGCGACATCCACGTGTTCGCCGAGATCAACCACGTCCCGCGCCTGGATCGTGACCGGATCTTCGAGGTAGCCGAGTACTACCGCGACGCCGGCGCGGACGTGATCGACCTCGGGCTCTCGCTCGGCCGCAACTGGCTCCGTGACGGCCCGAGCGTGATCGCCGAGCTGCGCGCCGCCGACTTCGAGCTGAGCATCGACACGCTCGATCCCGACGAGATCCTGATGGCCGACGAAGCCGGCGTGCAGTACGTGCTCAGCCTGAACGGCTCGAACCGTCACCTCGCCGAGCGCCTGTCGGCGACGCCGGTGCTGATCCCGGACACGCCCGACGACCTCGACAGCCTCGACGCGACGATCGCCCACCTCGAACGACTCGGCAAGCCATACCTCGTCGACCCGATCATCGAGCCGATCGGCATGGGGTTCGCGGCGAGCCTCGGCCGCTACCTCGAAGTCCGCCGGCGCCATCCGGACGCGGAGATGTTCATGGGGATCGGCAACCTCACCGAGCTCACCGAGGCCGACACCACCGGGGTGACCGCGATGCTCATCGGGTTCTGTCAGGAGCTCGGCATCCGCAACGTCCTCACGACCGAGGTCATCGAGTGGGCGCGCGGCGCCGTGCACGAAGCCGTCCTCGCGGCGCAGCTCATGCACTTCGCGCACACGCGCGGCACGCCCCCGAAGCACATCGACGGCCGGCTGCTCACCGTCAAGGACGAGGAGTTCCGTCCCTATGCGGAGGCCGAGCTGCGGGAGCTGCACGAGCAGGTGAAGGATCCGAACTTCCGGATCTTCGTCGACGGCGACTGGATCTACGTGTTCAACGCCGAGCGCTTCGTCAAGGGCACGGACTTCAACGAGATCTTCGCCCAGCTCGGGGTCGACGAGGCGACACACGCCTTTTACCTCGGCAAGGAGCTGATGAAGGCCTCAATCGCACGCGCCCTGCACAAGAACTACCGCCAGGAGTCCCCGCTCGATTGGGGATACATGACGTTCGTCGAGCCGCGCCGCGAGCGCGTGCGGCTCACCGGGCAGCGCACGAGACGCGCCGCCGGGGAGGAAACGTGAAGAAGATCCTGATCCAGCTCGACACCGACGAGCACCCGAGCACATTCGACGCGATCGTCGCCCATGACGCCGACGTCGACGAACTGCTCAGGTACGGAGACATCGAGCCCGACGTGGTGCGGGGCCTCGTGCAGTCGGCGTTCTTCACCCGCGGTCCCAAGGACCTGGCCACGCTGGCGGTGTGGGTCGGCGGCTCGAGCGTGGCCGCCGGCGAGAAGGTGCTGGCCGCGGTCGAGGAGGCGTTCTTCGGCCCGTTCCGCGTGTCGGCGATGCTCGACTCCAACGGCTGCAACACGACCGCGGCGACGACGGTCGCTCGACTCGCCCGCGAGATGGACCTGAAGGGACGCCGTGTCGTGATCGTGGGCGCGGGCGCCGTCGGCCTGCGTGCGGCCGCGCTCCTGGTCGCGGAGGGCTGCGAGGTCACGGTGTCGGGGATCCCGGCTTCGCACTTCGGCGACAAGCCCTATCGCCGAGCACGGGGCCTGGACGTCGCGAAAGAGCGCGGCATGAACACGGTCGAGCCCGCCGACGACGGGGAGCTCGCCAAGGTGCTCGACGGTGCCTCCCTCGTCCTGGCGGCCGGTCCCGCGGGCGTCGAGTTGCTGCCCGCCGCGGTGTGGCGCAAGATCGACTCGATCGAGCTGCTCGCCGACTTCAACGCGGCCGAACCGCTCGGGATCGAGGGCACCGAGGCCGCGGACGACCTCGCCGAGCGCGACGGCAAGCGCGTACTCGGAGCCCTGGCGATCGGGGGTCCCAAGATGAAGGTTCACAAGGCGTGTGTGCGGCGCCTGTTCGAATCCAACGACACGATCCTGGACGTCGACGGCGTCTACGACATCGCGAAGGGGCTGCTCACCTGACCCGGACGCGGGTACGCGGTCCGCGCGTCGCCGGCATCGATCCCGGCACCGTCTCCTTCGAGGTCTGCGCGCTCGACGGCGGGCTGCCGTTGCTGGAGGAGGGCTTCCCCTCCGCGGAGCTCGGCGCCGACCCGGCGCCCCTGGTCGACGCGCTCCGCGCCTACGCGCCCTTCGATCTCGTCCTCGGTCCCGCCGGGTACGGCCTTCCGCTCGTCCCGGCCGCGGAGGTCGGCGAGCGCGAGCTCGCGCTGATGGTGCTGAAGCGCGCCGACGAGCCGGAGGCGCGCGCCGGCATCGCCGGGATGCGGTCGATCGTCCGGGCGCTGATCGCCGCCGGCATCCCCCTCGTCTTCGGGCCCGGCGCGATCCACCTCCCCACCGTCCCGGACCATCGCAAGTGGAACCGCATCGACCTGGGGACCGCCGACAAGGTCGCGAGCGCGGCACTCGGGATCGTCGACCAGGCGGAGCGCCTCGGGATCCCATACGAGGAGACGCGGTTCGTGTCGCTCGAGCTCGGCGGCGCCTTCAGCGCGGCGCTGGCCGTCGACGCCGGGCAGATCGTCGACGGGTTCGGCGGCTCGGCGGGTCCGATCGGTGCGCGCGCGTGTGGAGCGCTCGACGCGGAAGTGGCCTATCTCATCGGCGGCGCGCTCTCCAAGCGAACCGTCTTCAGCGGCGGGGCGCTCGACCCGGACGGGGACCTCGGCCTCGGGGCGCCAGGCACGCTGGAGCGGCTGCGCGCGGATCCGCGCGCTCGCGACGGCTGGCTCGCGCTCGAGGAGGGAGCGGCCAAGGCCGTGCTCGGGCTGACCGCGTCGGTGCCGGCGCCGCGGGAGATCCTCGTGGCCGGTCGTCTTGCCTCGACGCCCGGGCTCCTCGACGCCCTCGCCGAACGCCTGGGGAGCGTGGCGCCCGTCCGCTCCACCCCCGCGGTCAAGAGCGCGGCGCGGGGCGCAGCCCTCCTGGCGGACGGCCTCGCGGGCGGGAGCTATGCGCCGCTCGTCGCTCGCCTGCGCCTGCGCGAGGCGCGCGGCGGCGTGCTCGACCGCCTGCGGATGTACGGCGCGGAGCGGATCGAGCTCGGCTAGACGGTCGCCGCGCGCGGGTCCAGCAGCTTCGCGATCGACAGCCGGCGGCGGCACATGGGCACGACGATCTCGCGGATCTCCTTCGGGACGGCGTCGCCCCAGGCCTCGGCGGCGTCCTCGGCCGAGGCCAGCACTTCGTCGATGAGCTCCGGGGAGGGCTTGGCGTCGATCAGGCAGCGCAGGCCGAACCCGATGTGCCAGCGCTCGTCGCGCTCGACGCGCTCCACGCCCTCGAGCACCCCGGGCAGCGCGCCGTCCTCCAGGTCCGCAACCAGCGCGCGTTGCCCGGCCAGGAGGACGATCCCCTCGAGGATCATGTGGTAGAGGCCGATGCCGGCGTCCACGCCGGTGCGGCCCGCCGCGAGCTCGCCGGCCATGGCGGGCAGACGCTCCTCGAAGAGCTCAAGCACCCCGGCCGGGGTGTGCTCCCGGGCCGCGTCGAGACGCTCGTCTTCGGTGTCGCCGGGGAGCTTGAGCACCTCGGCGGCGATGCGGTCGAACATCAGCGCGTGGCGCTGCTCGTCGCGGCGCTGCAGGTAGAGAACCCAGGCCACCAGGGAGTTGTTGGCCGCCTCTCCGAACGGCGCAATGTGCTCGGCGACGGCGTCCTCCGCCACTCGAAAGCCGGCGAGGAGCGCGGTCAGGCGATCCCGGCGCTCGTTCGGGAGCTCGGGCCACGCGCGGGCGTCAGGAGCGAGGTCGACCGCGTTCGCATCCCACTGCAGACGGGCCGCGACCCGCGAGAAGAAGGATGGCCATCGGCTGGAAGGGAGCAGGTTGCTGGCCCCGACCTCCTGCTGGGTGAGACGTCGCCCCGTCGCGGGATCGAACGCGAGATCCCACGCCTGCCGTTCAGCCATGGACGGCACGATACCGAGGGTCGGCCTCGAACGGCCCCGTCAGGACTTCGTGGCGAGCTTGAGGATGAGCGACAGCGACGAGCGCGGGCCCGGCCAGTGCTCCTCGATCAGCTCGAGCCCGCCGGCGCGGAGAATCGCTCGCAACGTCAGGACGACGACGACGGCGTCGTCGAACTGACCGGCGACCGGGATGAAGTCCGGGATCACGTCGAAGGGAAGCGCGAGATAGCCCATCATTGCGATGACGACGGTGTACCGGCGAGGCATGCGGGGGTCGCCGAGCATGCGCTTGAACAGGACGATGCAGTCCGGGACGAATCCGGCGACCGCCCGCGCGTCTGAGCTCCGCCCCGCGAGCGCGAGGCCTCCGACGACGACCCCGTAGATGACGACGACCGCCAGGCCGAGGAACAGCGCCCTCTGCATGGACATCATTGTGGTCGTGATGCGCATCGCCATCGACATCGACTCGACCCTGCACCATCACTGGCCGCTGGTGGCCGCCGCGGCCAAGCGCCGCTTCGGCGTCGAGCTGCCCTACGAGCAGCAGTTCCCCACGGCGGGCCGCCGTCTCAGCGAGGAGCAGTTGCGCGTGTGCATCGAGGACACGCACACCGATGAGGCGATCACCGGCGCGCGCCCCTACCCGCACGCGGTCGAGACCGTCAACGGCTGGTATGACGCGGGGCACTCGATTCATATCCTCAGCCATCGCGCCGAGCGGTCGCTGCCCGCCACGCGGCGCTGGCTGGACGAGATCGGCCTGCGTCGCCAGGAGCTCTGGTGCGGCGACGACAAGGTCGCGCGCTGCCGCCAGATCGGCATCGACGTGCTCATCGACGACAGCCCGGACACCCTGCTTCGGGCCCTCGACGCCGGCATCCGCGCGGCCACGCTCCGCCATCCCTGGAACGAGCACCTGTGCGACGCGTCGCAGGTCACCTGCGCCGCCGACTGGCGGGAGCTCGCCCGCCGTGCGGTCTAGGGCCCCGGGAGCACCGCAGGCACCAGGCCCGCGATCGACGAGCTGACCAGGATCTCGTCAGCGCTCTGGAGGTCGGCGAGCGTGATCTCCGCCTCCTCGGCGGCCGGCAGCGACGTGCCGGGCAGGATGCGGCCGTCGGCCCACGGTCGCAGGAGGATCCCGTTGCGACGAATCAGCACGTTCGCCCAGCCGGCCTCCAGCACGGTGCCGTCGGCGTCCACGAGCAGGGGCGTCTGCCTGAGCGCGTCGACCAGCGCGCGATCGCGCCACTTGTGCGCGCCGAGGCCTCCCGGAAGCGTGTAGGGGTGCAACACGATCGGCAGCTCGCGCTGCCGTGCGGGCGCGAGCGTCAGCTCGGCGTCCGTGTCTGGTGCGACGTCGATCCGGAGGCGCGCACGGCCGCGTGCCGTGCCGGCCAGAGCGCGAACGCGGGCCTCGAGGTCTCCGGGCAGCGCCCGCCCGAAGAGCTCGGTCAGGCTGGCGGCGAGCCGCGCGAGGTGCACGTCAAGCCGCTGCGCCTCACCGTCGACCACGAGCAGGGTGTCGAACACCCCGAGCGCGGGATCCGGACGCCGGCGGCCATGCGCGAGTGCGGCGGGCGGCGCGGCCGCGAGGCTCATCCTCGCCACGCCAGGGCTGAAACGGTGCGATGCGCCCATTCGCCCGGCGGCGTCAAGTATCCGGAGGCGAGAATGGCCTCAACCGACCGCGGCGGGGCGACGGCGCTCGGCTCACCAGCGCTCGCGACCGCCTCGAGGAGGGCGCGCGCCTTGAGGAGCATCTCGTCGTGCTCCTCCTCGGGGACCGACTGAGCGACGATCGCTCCGCCCGTCCCGATCGAGCAGCCCTCCGGGTCGACCACCAGCGTGCGGATGACCACGCTGAGGTCGACCGCGTCGTTGAGTCCCAGGAAGCCGATCGCGCCCGAGTAGACACCCCGCGGGCGGCCCTCGAGCCGGTCGATGATGTCCATCGTGCGCAGCTTCGGCGCGCCGGTCATCGACCCGGCCGGGAAGGCGGCGCGGATGCACTCGACCGGCGAGACGTCGTCGCGGCGGCGGCCGCGGACCGTGGAGACCAGCTGGTGGACGGTCCGGTACGTCTCGACATGCATCAGCTTCGGCACCGAGACGCTGCCCAGCTCGCTCACGGCGCCGAGGTCGTTTCGCATCAGATCGACGATCATGAGGTTCTCCGCCCGCGTCTTTTCGCTGGTCGCCAGCACTTCGCGGATCCGGCGATCCTCCGCCGCGGTGGCGCCCCGCGGAGCGGTGCCCTTGATCGGCTTCGCCTCGATCCAGCGATCGCGGTCGATGTGCAGGAAGCGCTCGGGCGACGAGCTGAGGATGCTCATGCGGCCGAACCGCAGGAAGGCGGCATACGGCGCCGGATTGCGCCTGCGCAACTCGCGGTAGAGCGTCAGCGGATCGACCTGGATGCTGCTGCGGAGCTCGTTCGTGAGGCAGATTTCGTAGCTCTCTCCGGCGGCGATCTCGCGCGTGCACGCGGCGATGTCGTCGAGGTAGCGCGATCGCTCGCGCCATGGCGTGAACTCGACCGTCGCAGCGGCCGATCCGGCCGCGCCGGCCAGGGCGGGAAGCGGCGCGAGCGCCTTCAGCTCGCACACCGTCTGCTCCATCCAGGCGCGGGCGTCGGCCTCGCGGTACGCGAGACAGACGGCATAGGTGTGGCCCTCGAGGTGGTCGAAGACGATCAGCCGATCGGACAAGATGAACTGTGCGTCCGGCCACGGCGAGCGGTGGCGCAGCGACGATCCGCAGTCCGCCTTGACCTCGTAGCCGAAGTAGCCGACGAAGCCTCCCGTGAGGTCGAACGGCACGCCCTCGGCAGCGCAGGCCAGGCTGGACAGCTCGCGCTCGAGGTAGCTGAAGATGCTCTCGTCGTGGGTGCGGACGGACCCGGCGTCGCGCGCGAGCACGCGCCGGCGGCAGGCGTCGTAGGACACGACCCGGCTCAGCGGACCGCCGCTCGCGCCGATGTACGAGAAGCGCGAGAGTCCGTTCGAGACGAGGCTGCTGTCGAGCCAGAACGCGAAGCGCCGCCCGCCGTAGAGTCGTACGAACGCGGTCTCCGGATCGACGAGCTGGTCGATGCGCCGCCAGAAGACCTGCGGGCCGCCGGGCGGCCGTCCCGACGGCCGAGGCGGGCGCCCCCGCTCGGCCGGCGGTCGAGCGGGCCGCGGGCGCAAGCAAGGGCGCGAAGTGCGGCTCAGGTCGCGAAAGTTCTCCAGCAGCCGGCGTCCGTACTCCGTGCAGATCGACTCCGGATGAAACTGGACGCCCCAATGCGGCCGCTCCCGATGGGAGAGGCCCATCACCATCCCGTCGGCCGTCCACGCGGAGCGGCGTGCGACCTCGGGGACGACGTCGACCATCAGCGAGTGGTAGCGGACCGCCGCGAAGCCCTGCGGGATCCCGGCGAACAGCGGCGACTCGTCGTGGAACACCGGGCTGATCCGGCCGTGGACCGCCCCCGGCGCCCGGGCGACCGCGCCGCCGTTGACGTACGCGAGGCCCTGGTGTCCGAGGCAGACACCCAGGATCGGGAGGTCGGGGGTCGCCAGCGCGTCAGCACAAATCCCGAAGTCCTCGGGTCGCTCGGGCGTCCCGGGGCCAGGGGAGATCACGACATTGTCGAACCGTCGCCGGCTCAGATCCTTCCACGTCGCCGCGTCGTTGCGCACGACAACAGCCTCGTCTCCGTTGACCTCGGAGATCAACTGGAAGAGGTTGTAGGTGTATGAGTCGTAGTTGTCGATGATGAGCGTCTTCACGCGGCCCGCTCCCGGACGCCGCGCTGAAGGCCGCCATGCGAGCGGTCGAAGCATACGAGCGGCGCCCGTGGATGCGCCGTGGCGCTCGCCCCGCTCCCGAGGAAGATGCGATGCGTATCGCCGACGAACTGACTCTTCCTGTAGAGCCCTGCTGGGATTTCCTTCCCGAAGAGGTGCATCTGGCCCGGCGTCGGCGCCCACCCGTGCGCGTCGGCGCTCAGCACGACGCCCGTGTCCATTTCGAGGGACCGCTCCGCCACGCACGGAGCGTAACCCGGTGGTCTGGATTCGTCCGCATTCTGCTTATCTGTGCCGGTCCTTGGCGTCAAACCTCGGGAGTGACCGTTGTTGAAAGCGGTGGTCGTGGGCGCGGTGGTTGGGGCAGGTGCGGGGAGCGGGCCGCGGGGCATCGGTGTGAGAAAGGGCTGCGCGCGCACCGACCGCCGTGATCGGTCAGGCGGGCTGCAGGGCTTGGTCGCCGGGCCAAAAATGGGTCATGAGGTAAGCCATCTGCTTCCCTCCGCTCGATCGGGTCAGCCGAACGTATCCGTGCCCAGCGGGTGCCGCAAGCCGTCGGCGTCAGCACGTCTCGCCGGGGCCGGCTGA
>JBDTYI010000143.1:0-5238 GCA_040005775.1 Solirubrobacteraceae bacterium | reverse complement strand
GTGCGCATGTGGCGCAGAACGCTCCCCGCCCCGCCGGAGTTGCGCTGGGGGTGGTTGGGGTTCGGTTACTTCGCCGCGCTGTAGCGCTCGGCGACCCTGTCCCAGTTGACGACGTTCCACCACGCCTTGAGGTAGTCCGGGCGCTTGTTCTGGTACTTCAGGTAGTACGCGTGCTCCCAGACGTCGTTGCCCAGCAGCGGGGTCTGACCGTCGAGGACCGGGCTGTCCTGGTTGGGCGTCTTGGTGAGCTTCAGCTCGCCGCCGTCGAGCACGAGCCACGTCCAGCCCGAGCCGAACTGGCCGACCCCGTTGGCCTCGAACTGCTCCTTGAAGTCGTCGAAGGAGCCGAAGGCGTCCTTGATCGCGTCGCCGAGGTCGCCGGAAGGCTCGCCGCCACCGTCGGGCCCCATCGACTCCCAGAACAGCGAATGGTTGGCGTGACCGCCGCCGTTGTTGCGGAACGGGCCCTGCTTGTCGTCGGGCAGTGAGGAGAGGCTCGCGAGGACCTCCTCGACGGGCTTGCCGTCGAAGTCGGTGCCCTCCAGCGCGGCGTTGGCCTTGTCCACGTACGCCTGGTGGTGCTTGTCGTGGTGGAGCTTCATCGTCTGCTCGTCGATGTGGGGCTCGAGCGCGGCGTAGTCGTAGGGAAGATCAGGGACCTCGTAGGGCATGCCCTCTCCTATCTGCATTGGGGAAATTCCGTCCTGCCCGGAACATAGCGTCGGATCACGCGACGATCTCGTACACCAGCTGGTCGTGTTCGGCGCCCGTCCGGTCAAGCGCGCGGCGGTGCCCGACCAGCCGGCCACCCAAGCGCAGCGCGATCGCCTGCGAGCCGATGTTGTGCGGGCCCGTCTCGAGCAGGATCCGACGCACGCGGCCGTGCGCGAGCGCGTGGCCGGTGAGGGCGCGCGCGGCGCCCAGCGCGAGCCCGCGGCGCCGTGCCTCGGGGATCACCCAGTAGCCGACCGTCCACGTGCCCGACGTGACCCCGCCCGCCCGCGGCGACAGGCCGACCCAGCCCAGCGCGGCGCCCGAGCTGGGATCGGCGATGGTCAGCGAGGTGCGCTCGCCCGTGTCGTTGACGATGCGCTGGCGCTCCACCCACGCGGCGAGGACGGTGAGATCGTGTTCCCACGGCAGGTAGTCCCAGGCGCACACCTCCGGGTCGCCGCAGATCGTCGCGATCGCCGCGGCGTCGGCGGGCTCCCAGGCGCGCAGCGCGACGCCGTCGGCGCGCAGGGACTGCATGGACGCAGCGTACGCGGCCGGTCGGCCCCGGTCGTCAATAGAGTCAGCCCAGATGACCCGCCTCAGCGGCTACTTCCTGCCCACCGAGCGCCAGGCGCCGGCCGACGCCGAGGCCCTGTCGCACAAGCTGACGGTGCGCGCCGGGCTTGCTCGCCAGGTCGGCGCCGGCCTCTGGAGCTGGCTCCCGGCGGGCTGGCGCGTGCATCAGAACGTGGTGCAGATCGTGCGCGAGGAGATCGACGCGGCGGGCGGCCAGGAGATGCTCATGCCGCTCATCACCCCGGCCGAGCTGTGGAAGCGCTCGGGCCGCTACGCGATCGACGAGGTCTTCAAGTTCCGCGACCGCCGCGACGCCGAGCTCGTGCTGGCCATGACCCACGAGGAGACGGTGACCACCCACGTCGCCAATGCGGTGCGTTCCTACCGCGACCTGCCGCTGGTGCTCTACCACTTCCAGACCAAGGGCCGCGACGAGCCACGTCCGCGCGCCGGCCTGCTGCGTACTCGTGAGTTCATCATGAAGGACGCCTACACCTTCGATCGCGACTTCGACGGCCTCGATGTCGCCTACGAGCGCCTCGCGGGCGCCTACGACCGCATCTTCGATCGCTGCGGGCTCGAGTGGTACTCGGTGGAGAGCGACGTGGGCGCGATGGGCGGCACGGGCGCACACGAGTACATGGCGCCCTGCGCGGCGGGCGAGAACGACGTCGCGCTCGCGCCCGGGTACGCGGCCAACGTGGAGATCGCAAGCGCCGAGCCGCGGCCCGTGCCGCCGCTGAGCGGCCTGGAGGGCGAGCTGCACACGCCCGGCCAGACGACGATCGAAGCCGTCGCCGGCGCGCTCGGAATCGACCCGGGCCAGGCGCTCAAGGCCTTCCCGGTCGTGACCGAGTCGCGCGGCCTGGTCATGGTCATGCTGCGCGGCGACCACCGCGTCAACGAGGTCAAGCTCGCCAACGCCCTGTGCGAGTCCGTCCGGCCCGCCACAGCGGAAGAGCTCGAGGCGCAGGGGCTGGTCGCCGGGTACATGGGCCCGCGCGAGGGCGTGCCGATGCTGCTCGACGACGCCGTCCACGAGGGCCCCTGGGTCGTCGGGGCCAACCGGCCCGACCACCACCGCGTCAGGACCGTCACCGGCGAGCGCGCCGACGTGCGTACCGTCGAGGTGGGGGACACGGTCAACGGCAACCCGATCACCATCGAGCCGGCCATCGAGGTCGGCAACATCTTCAAGCTCGGGACCCGCTACTCCGAGCCGCTGGGCGCCACCTACCTCGACGAGAACGGGGCCGAGCAGCTGATCGTCATGGGCTCCTACGGCATCGGCCCCGCGCGCATCACCGCGGCGGCGATCGAGCAGTACGCCGACGAGAAGGGCATCTCGTGGCCGCGGTCGATCGCGCCCTGGGACGTCGAGGTCGTGTCGCTGGGCAAGCCCGGCACCCCCGAGCGCGCGGCCGCCGAGGCGCTGTATGACGAGCTGCGCGAGGCCGGCCTCGACGCGCTGCTCGACGACACCGACGCGGGCACGGGGGAGAAGTTCACGATCGCCGAGCTGCTGGGCGTGCCGCTGCGCCTGACCGTCGGCAGACGCTCGCTCGAATCCGGCGCCGCGGAGGCCCAGGTCCGCCGCGGCCGCGTCGACCATGAAGGCGGGGTCCCGCTTGCGGGGGCCGCGGAGGCGGTGCGTGAGCTGTGGCGCAGCCTCCCCTAGACCGCGACAGGCCCACGCCGCGCGAGCGGATGGACCAGGCCCGCGAGGCGGGCGCTGAGCGCGTCGAGCAGGCGCGCATGACCTTCCGGCGGCTGTCGGGCCTGGATCGCTCGGGCCCGCCGCCGCCGCAGACGCGCTCGGACCAGCCGTGGCACGTCTGGACGATCCCCAACGCCATCGGCTTCGTGCGCCTGGCGCTGATCCCCGTGTTCCTCGTCCTCGCCTTCAGCGAGCCCGACGGCACCGCGGCGCTGCCGGCGATCATCTTCGCCGTCATCGCCTGGAGCGACTACGCCGACGGCATCGCCGCGCGCGTGACCGGCCAGTACAGCCGCTTCGGCGCGCTGCTGGACCCGATCGTCGACCGTCTGCTGGTCATCAGCGGCGTCGTGGTCTGCTGGAACTTCGACCTGGTGCCGCGCTGGGCGCTCGCGCTGCTGGTCCTGCGCGAGCTGTTCGTGCTCTTCGCCGGCCGTGCGGCGATGAAGCGCCACATCGAGCTCGGCATCAACTGGTGGGGGCGGCTGGCCGTGACGCCGGTGATGTCGGCCCTGTTCGCCGGGCTGATCGGCTGGCGCACGGTCGCCTCGATCCTGCTCTACATCGGCCTCGCGATGGCCTGGATCGCCACGATCGAGTACTACCGCAGCGCCCGCACGCAGCTCGCAGCGAGGCGACCCTCAACCTGAGCTTGAGCGTGGGGGCGATCCGTTGGTATGCTCGCGCCCATGGACACGTTTCCGGACCTCGGCGCCCTCTCAGACCAGGAGCTGAAGGACCTCATCCAGCAGCTCACCGGCGAGGAGGTCGAGATCTCCTACCGCCGCCGCATCCTGCACGGCAAGATCGACATCCTGCGCGCGGAGCTCGTCAACCGCCTGCGCAAGCGCCACGAGGGGGGCGAGGACGTCATCACCGGCGACGACGTGCAGCGCCTCACCGACATCCTCGCGGGCCGCGCCACCGCCGGCGAGGACGACGGACCCGCCTAGCCAGTGCCCGTCCACTGCCCCCAGTGCGGCTTCGACAACGCCGACGGAGCGCGGTTCTGCCAGAACTGCGGATCGCCCCTGGCCGCCGCCGAGGAGCGCCCGGCGGAGTCCCAGACCGCGACCTACCGCATCGACGAGACCACGGGCGAGCTCGTCCCGGTCGACGTCGAGGAGGTCGTCGCGCATGAGGGCGCCGCCCTGGTGGTCCGTGCCGGCGGCGGCCGGGTGGGGCAGTCCTTCGCGCTCGACGGCGATCGCATGACGATCGGCCGGCGCCCGGACTCCGACGTGTTCCTCGACGACGTCACGGTGTCCCGCGACCACGCCCTGCTGGTCAAGCGCAGCGGCGACTACTACCTCGACGACCTCGGTTCGCTCAACGGCACCTACGTCAACCGCCACCGCATCGAGTCCCATCGACTCGAGGACGGCGACGAGCTCCAGGTCGGCAAGTTCAAGCTCCACTACCTCCACCAGTGACCGTGGCTGTCCAGGACGAGCCGCAGGATCTGCACGAGGAGGCCGACTCCCCGCGCAAGTCGATGACGATCGGCGCGGTCTGCAAGGCCCTGGAGCCCGAGTTCCCCGACATCTCGATCTCCAAGATCCGCTACCTGGAGGATCAGAAGCTGCTGGCGCCCCGCCGCACTCCGGGCGGCTACCGGTTGTACTCCTCCGGCGACGTGCAGCGCCTGCGCACGATCCTGCGCCTGCAGCGCGACGAGTTCCTGCCACTGCGCGTCATCCGCCAGGAGCTGGCCTCCGGGCGCGCGCAGGAGGAGGTCGCGGCCCCCGCGGCCGCGCCGGCGGAGAACGGCGACCGCGCCCGGCGCAAGCGGCGCACCTCGGTGACCTCGAGCACGCCGGCGGCGCTCTACACCCTCGAGGACGTCGTCGAGGAGACCCGCGCCGAACCGCGCCTGGTCGCCGAGCTCGAGGACTACGGCGTGATCAAGGGCGAGAACCGGGCGGGCGTGAAGTACTACGACGAGACGGAGCGCGAGATCGTGCGCGCGGTCACCGAGCTCGCGCGCTACGGAGTGGGCGGGCGCAACCTGCGCGCCTTCCGCACCTCGGCCGATCGCGAGGCGGCCCTGCTGCAGCAGATCCTCGCCCCGGCGCTGCGCTCGCGCAACGTCGAGCGGCGCAAGGAGGCGATCGAGGCCCTGGAGAACCTCGCCACCGTCACGACGCACCTCAAGCACCTGCTGCTGATCAGGGACCTGCGCAAGATCGTCGGATGACCGACCTCGGCGCCCTCGTGCGCGACATCCCCGA
>JBDTYI010000142.1:0-8756 GCA_040005775.1 Solirubrobacteraceae bacterium | reverse complement strand
GGCCGCGGGCGTGAGGTCGCGGGTGGCGCGGTCGGTCGGCAGCGCGGTCCGCCCGAGCAGACCCCGGAGCTTGTCGAGCACGTAGGCGCGGAGATGTGGGCCCGCGCTCCGTCGGGGGTGATCGCGACGCCGCCGAACGCGCCGGGGAGCGCCAGCGTCTGGATCACGTTGCCCGAGGGCACGTCGACCACCGACACGCTGTTCTTGCCGTGCCCGGAGTTCACGGCCCATAGCGTGCGCCCGTCAGGCGTCAGCGCGCTGCCGGTCGGGAAGTTGCCCAGCGGCGTGAGGGCGCCGAGCGGCTTCAGCAGCCGGCCGTTGCCCGTCGTGTGCGCGTCGGCCCGATGCGCCCGGAGGACGTGTCCTGCGCCAGGCCGGCGCCGGGCGTGGCGAGCACCGCGGTGAGGTCACGCCGAGGGCGGCGACGGCGCGAGAGATGTTCACGCCACCCCCTTCTCGTTGCGCCGGTTGTCGGACCGCTGTTCACCGAAGGTTCACGCTTCCGCGCGCGTCCGCCGGTCAGCGCCGCGTGTCAGCGCCCGAGCTCCTCGGGCAGGTGCAGCGGCGTCGACGCGTCGTTAAACTCACGGAACAGCCCGGTGACCACGAACGCAGTGACCTCGCCGATGTCGACCGCGTTGTCGCCGATGCGCTCGATCGCGCGGGCGACCATCGTCATGTGCATCGCCCACTCGCGCGTGTCGGCGTCCTCGCCGATGTCGATCGCCAGGCGGAAGACCTCGCGGTTGAGGCGGTTGATCTCGCGATCCTGCGTGGCGAGGTCCTCGGCGAGCGCGACGTCGCGCCCGGCGAACGCCGCGCGCGCCTGGACCGTCTCCGAGCGTGCCGCGCGGCCCATGCGCAGCAGCATGTCGAGCATGTCCTCGCGCACCGGCGGCTCGTAGCCCGACAGGGGGATGAGCTTGGCGATCGTCACGCACTGGTCGCCCATGCGCTCGACGTGCTTGATCAGGTGCAGCAGCGCCGCGACGAGCCGCAGGTCGCCGGCGACCGGCGCCTGGAGCGCCAGCAGCGAGAGGATCCCCTGGTGCACCTCGAGGTAGCGGCCGTCGAGGCGGTCGTCGTCGTTGATCACGATCGTGGCCAGCTCGACGTCCTGGTGCTCGAGCGCCTCGAGTGCCCGGTCGAGCTGCTCGACGACGAGGTCGATGCCGCCCAGGGCCGACGCCTCCAGGCCGCGCAACGACTCCTGGAAGCGATGACGGCCCTCGCCGCCCATCAGCGCACCCGCCGCATCAGCCGAACTTCCCGGTGATGTACTCCTCGGTGCGGGTGTCGTTCGGCGTGGAGAAGATCTTCTCCGTGGGGCCGTGCTCGACCATCTCGCCCGTGAGCATGAACGCCGTGGTGTCGGCGACCCGCGCGGCCTGCTGCATGTTGTGGGTCACGATGACGATCGTGTAGCGCTGCTTGAGGTCGTCGATGAGCTCCTCGATCTTCAGCGTCGCGATCGGGTCCAGGGCCGAGCACGGCTCGTCCATGAGGATCACCTCGGGCTCGACGGCGATCGTGCGGGCGATGCACAGGCGCTGCTGCTGGCCGCCGGAGAGGCCGCCGCCGCGCTCGCCGAGGCGGTCCTTGACCTCCTCCCAGAGCCCGGCGCCGCGCAGCGAGGTCTCGACGCGCTCCTTGATGTCGACCCCCCGCGTGCCGCTGAGCCGCACGCCCGCGGCGACGTTGTCGAAGATCGACATGGTCGGGAACGGATTGGGCTTCTGGAAGACCATCCCGATCGCGCGGCGCACGGCGACGACGTCGACTTGGGGGCCGTAGAGGTCGATGTCGTCGAGGTGGACCCCCCCTTCGGCGCGCGCGCCGGGCAGCTCCTCGTGCATGCGGTTGATGCAGCGCACGAGGGTCGACTTTCCGCAGCCCGACGGCCCGATCATCGCCGTCACCTGGTTGGCGGCGTAGAGGAGGTCCACGCCCCTCACGGCATGGTTGCTCCCGTAGTAGGCGTTGAGGCCACGCAGCGCGACCGTGCGTCCGGTGGCGGCCGCGGGCGTCTCCGGCGCCCTCCCGCGCGGGGCGGGGGAGGCGGCCGGGCGGCCGGTGGGGCGGGTGGTGTCGGACATTGGGGGGCGACGCTCGTCGGTCGTGGATCGGTCGGGGGTCATGCGAGGCGGCTCCTACGTTGCACTAGGCGGGCCAGGAGGGTCAAGAGGAGCACGAGGAGAACGAGCGTGAGCGCGGCGCCCCAGGCGCGTTCGACGAGGCGGTCCTGGGCCTGGCCGACGTCGTTGAAGATCTGCAGGGGCAGGGAGTTCATCCGCTGCGAGAGGTCGAACTGGAGTCCGAAGACGAACGCCACCGAGAACAGCAGGGGCGCGGTCTCGCCGGCCGCGCGCGCAATCGCCAGCAGCGAGCCGGTGATCAGCCCCGGCAGAGCCGTCGGCAGGACGATCCGCGTGATGACGCGCCAGCGGGGCGCGCCGAGGGCCAGGGCGCCCTCGCGGAGACTGTCGGGCACGAGCGTGAGGACGACCTCCGCCGAGCGCGTCACGACCGGCAGCATCAGCAGCGCGAGCGCCACCGCGCCCTTCCAGGCGGCGAACGTGCCGCCGATCTGGCTGACGACGAGCACGATGTAGACGAACAGGCCGAAGACGACCGACGGCACGCCGGTCATGACGTCCACGAAGTAGCGCACGACGTTGGCGAAGCGCGTCTTCTTGCCGTACTCGACGAGGTACAGCGCCACTCCGATGCCGAAGGGGATCGCGATCACGCTGGCCAGCGCGACCATCTCGATCGTGCCGAAGATCGCCGAGCGGATGCCGCCCGGGTCCCCGAGGAAACGACCCGTCGGGTCCGAGGTGAAGAAGGTCTTGCTCCAAGCGCCGAGGCCCTTGGCCAGCAGGTAGTAGATGATCAGCACGAGGGGCACGAGCGCGAGGACCGTGAGTCCCAGCAGCACGCCCCGCGCCAGCTTGTCCTTCGCGCGGCGGCGGCCGTCGACGGCGGGCAGCACCGAGGCGCTCATCCCGCCATCCCCTGGGGCACGGCGGCGCGCTCGCCGCGCGACGCTCGGTTGACGAACACGCGGGCGATGCCGTTCACGATCAGCGTGAGGACGAAGAGCACGAGGCCGGCGGCGATCAGGGCGGCGCGATGGATCGGGTCCGACGCCGCCTCGCCGAACTCGTTGGCGATCACGGCGGCGAGCGTATAGCCCTGCGAGAACACCGTCGCTCCGATGCTCGGCGAGTTGCCGATCAGGATGGTGACCGCGATCGTCTCGCCGATCGCCCGGCCGAGGCCGAGCATCGCGGCCCCGGTGATGCCGGCGCGCGAGTAGGGCAGCACCGCCATGCGGATCATCTCCCAGCGGGTCGCGCCGAGGGCGAGCGCGCCCTCCTTGTCATGGGGCGGGACGGTGGCCATCACCTCGCGCGAGATCGCGGAGACGATCGGGATGATCATGATCGCCAGGACCAGCCCGGCCACGAAGTAGTTGGGGATCGAGACGGTCCCGCCCACGAAGGGCAGGAACGCGAACGTGTCAGTGAACCACTGCTCGGCGCCGCGCAGGTTGGGCGCCAGCACGATGATGCCCCAGAGCCCGTAGACGACGGAAGGGACCGCGGCGAGCAGCTCGAGCGTGACGGTCAGCGGCGCGCGCAGGCGCCGCGGGGAGAGCTCGGTCAGGTACAGCGCCGCCGCAACCGCCACGGGCACCCCGATGACGAGGGCGATCGCCGAGGTGATCACAGTGCCGACGACGAGGGCCCACGCCCCGTAGATCGACTTCGAGACGTCCCAGTTGTTGTCGAAGATGAAGCCGGCGTAGCCGAAGCGGTCGAACGCCGGCTTGGCCTCGACGAACAGCCGGACGAAGAAGAACGCGATCAGCAGCAGGATCAGCGCCGCGAGGCCGGTGAGCGCTATGCGCACCATCGGGTCCACGCGGCGCCAACGCGACGGCCGCTCGAGGATCGAGCGGCCGCCGCGGACCTCCGTGAGGCTTCCTGCTTCCATGTTGGCTAGGACGTTCCGCCGATGGGCTGGCCGTTGCACTGCAGGCCGTCGACCTTGGCCTGCGCCTTGGCCTTGATCGCGTCGGGCAGCGCGGCGTACTCGAGCTCCGGCGCGATCTTCTGGCCGTCGCCCAGCGCGTAGTTCAGCCAGCTCTTGGTGAGCTTGGCCTGCGCCGGGCTCTGGCCCGCCTTGCACATGTCCTGGTAGACGAGCAGGAACGTCACGGCGCTGATCGGATAGGTCTTCGCACCGGGGGCGTTGATCGTCGAGAACTTCAGGTCGGCCGGTGGGCTGGCGCCGACGCCGGCGGCGGCGGTCGCCTCGAGCGTGGGCTCGACGAACTGGCCCTCCTTGTTCTTGACCGCGGCGGTGGTGAACTTGTTCTGCAGCGCGTAGGCCTGCTCGACGTAGCCCACGGCCCCGTCGGTCTGCTTGACGCAACCCGCCACGCCGTCGTTGCCCTTGGCGCCGGTGCCCGTCGGCCACTTGACGGTCTTGTCGACGCCGGGGCCGTTCGTCCATTCGGGACTGCTGTCGGCGAGGAACTGCGTGAAGTTCTTCGTCGTGCCCGACTCGTCGGAGCGGTGACAGACGGTGATCTTCGTGCTCGGCAGCTTCGTGCCGCCGTTGAGCGCGGCGATCGCCGGGTCGTTCCAGGTCTTGACCTTGCCGAGGTAGATGTCGGCGACGGTCTTGCCATCCATCTTGACGCCCTTGTCGAGGCCCTGGACCTTGTAGGAGACCGTCACGGCGCCGAGCACGGTCGGGACGTGGACGGGCGTGCCCTTCTTCGCGGCCGCCTTCTCCTCCTCGGGCTTCATGGCGGCGTCGGTCGCGCCGAAGTCGACGGTGCCGGCGGTGAACTGGGCGATGCCGCCGCCCGAGCCGATCGCCTGGTAGTTGACCGTCGTGCCGGTCTGGTCCTTGAAGCGTGCGGCCCACTCGGTGTAGACGGGGGCGGGGAACGTCGCGCCGGCGCCGTTGATCGTGCCGCCCTGCTTGGCGCCGCCGGACGACGACGAGCTGTCGCCGCTGGTCGGGCTGGTGTCGTTGCTGCCGCAGGCGGCGACGCCGAGCGCGAGCGCGGCGGCCGTGGATGCGGCGAGCAGCTTGGTGGTCCTCACAGAATTCCTCTTCTTCGTCTCGTTGCCTGATTGACTCGGCGGCAGCGTCGCAACGAGGCGTGCACAGCCTGTTACCGACCTGTCGCTGAAATGTGAAAAGCATGTGAAGGCTCCGGAGCGAAGCGGTAGCCGAAGCCCACGTGGGTGTGGATGAAGCACCACTCGGGCAGCGCCTCCTCGAGTTTCACGCGGAGCTTGTGGATGTAGACGTCGATGGAGCGGTCGCCGTCGCGGAGCTCACCGCCCCAGACGTCGCGGTAGATGTCCTCGCGCCGGACGACGCGGCCGTTGCTGCGGGCGAGCGCGACGATGAGGCCGAACTCGCGGACCGACAGATTCAGCGTGCGCGATCCGGCGCGCACGAGCCCGTCCGAGGGGCGGATCTCCAGCGCCCCCACGTAGAGGACGTCATCGGCGGAATGATCGACCGCTGCCATCGTGGCTCAGCATCACGACGGCCCGGGTCCCAATCGTTACCTGGCTGTGAACCGGTCGTGAACGTCTCGTGAACGGCCCCGGCGTGGCCGCCGGGCGCGGATAGGGTGACGCGCCCGATGAGCTGGCGCCGACGCCGATCCGATCTCAGCGAGCTGCTGGACCTCTTCGACGAGTCCGGGCGCAACGTGGAGCGCAGCGCGCTGCTGTTGCGCGACCTCCTCGCCGACTACCCCGAGCGGGCCGACCTGGCGCGGGAGCTGGTGCTCTGCGAGCACGAGGGCGACCGCATCGCCCACGACATCATCCACCGCATCAAGGTGGCCGAGATCGACAACCGGTCGCTGTTCGACGCCACCGAGGGCTACCAGCTGGCCACCGCGCTCGACGACATCGTCGACTACGCCGAGGAGACCGCCGGGATCCTGAGCGTGTACGGCGTCGAGGCGACGATGGAGCAGGCCGCGCAGATGGGCGAGGTGCTCGTGGGGGCGGGCGAGCAGGTCGCCCGCGCGCTGCGCGCTCTGCGCTCGGGGACCGACATGACCCCCGAGCTCGTCGAGATCCACCGCCTCGAGAACGAGGGCGACCGCATCAGCCGTGACGCGGTCGCGTCGCTGTTCGTCGGCGGCATCGACCCGATGGTCGTGATCCGCTGGAAGGACATCTTCGATGCCCTCGAGTCCAGCGTCGATTCCTGCGAGCGCGTCGCGCATGTGCTCGAGGGGATCAGCCTCAAGCGCCGTCGGCGCTGAGCGACTCCATGACGGCCGTGCTCGTCGCCTGGGGCATCAGTGGCTGCCCGCACCGCCAGCAGTAGGCGGCGCCGCGTCCGTGGGGCGCGCCGCACGACCGGCACCCGCCCGCGACGCCGTCCTCGGCGGCGGCCAGCAGCCGCTCCACCTCGCCCAGCTCGGCGTCGCGCTCCTGCAGCGCCGCCGCGCGGCGCACGAGCACGTCGAGGCGGAAGTGGTCGCGGATCGCCATCTCGTACGCCAGCCCGCCGAGGTCCCAGGTCAGCTCGGCGACCTGCTCGGCGAGGCCGTCGCGGCGCGCGCGCAGCTCGGCGTACGGGTCCTGGGATTCCGTCCCACCCGCCCTCGGACCCCCGGCGGCCGGGGCGGCCCGGCGCGCTTTGATGCGGTCGATCATCGTGCTCATCGCGTCTCCCTCCTGCCCACTAGCCGATGCTCTCGACGGCGCTGCCGCCGCCGGCCGGCTTGGACTTGTCGACCGGCGGCGCCTTGCCGCCGGTGCCGACCTGCTTGGGCAGCTTGGCCGCCTTCTTCTGGTAGTCCTTGCCCGAGAGGTTTCCAAGCGACTTCAGCGCCTTGTTGGTGGCCTTCGAGTCCTTCGCCGACTTCGCGGTCGGCACGCTGCTCGACGCCTTGGCCTTCCCCTTCGCCTTCTTGGCCTTCTTCCTGGCCGCGGCGGCGGACGCGGCGTCGGCGTTCGTCGCCGGGGTCGTGGCCGCCGCGGCGCCCGCGCCTCCGACCTGAATGACCTGCGGGGCCACGGCCTTGGCGGGCGTTGAAGCCTGGCCGGAGCGCCCGATCAGCACGCCGACGCCGAGCGCGAGCAGCAGGCAGGCGAGGCCCGCGAGGAAGGTCAGGCCGGTGCGGGAATCCGGCGCGGGCTCGGGGGCGTAGCGCTCGGTGACGCGCTCGACATACCCGCCGCCGGGTGGACGACCCGCGAGCGCGTCGCGGAAGGGCAGGCGCGCATCGCCGCGACGCGTGCCGCATTGCAGGCAGTAGCGCTGATCACCGGCCAGCGCAGCACCGCACCCCGGGCACGGCTCGCCACCGGGGGCGATGGTCGGAGGCTCGAACTCTTGTGTGGCCATGCTCACCTCAGCACGGTGGGGGGCGTGAACAGCGACAGCCGCGCGCCCTTTGGGTTGCCGATGAAGAAGATGCGAAAGAGCTGCGGCTTGGCGCCCTTGGCGCCGAGGCGGTCGACGATCGCGCGACCCGCGGCGACCACGCGGCCGCCGCGCCGCGCGACGCACGAGATCACCAGGCGCTTCTGGTCGACTGCGGAGCGGTTGGAGATGTAACCCCTGAGCAGCGCGCCGCTGCTGTCCCGGCTGAGCGCCACGCGGGTGATCGAGAACGTGGGCACCTTCGCCGGGGCGCCGCCGCGGCCCGCGCCGATGATCGCCTTGACCTTCTCCGCGCCGGTGACGGCCGGGATCTGGTTGTCGACCCAGAACGCCCGCTGGCCCCTGCGCAGGTAGGGCAGCGACACCAGCGAGGGCTCGAGCCCCGGGGCGTCGTTGGCGTAGACGCGCTTGCCACGCTTGTCGGTCACGGCGACCGCGACCGGGAGCGCCACCGCAGCGCGGCCGGTGTTACGCACCTCGACCACGGCGGCGACCCCGTTCGCGTCCTGGACGACGTCGGTCGCGCCCACCTTGACGTCGGGGTTGACGCGGGTGATCCGCAGGCCGGTCTGATTCGCGAGCTTCTTGGCGCCCTTGGCGCGCTGCGCCGACAGCTCCTGCGTGGTCTGGCAGCCCGCGAGCGCGAGCGCCGCCAGGAGCACGACGCCGGCGGCTGCTCGGGTCATCCGAAGGCACCGCCGACGTAGTCGCGCGTGCGCTGCGCGCGCGGGTCGCCGAAGACCTGCTCGGTCGGCCCGACCTCGACGAGGTCGCCGAGGTACATGAACGCGACGTGGTCGCCGACGCGGTAGGCCTGCTGCAGGTTGTGGGTGACGATCACGACCGCCAGCTGCGCGCGGAGCGTGTGGATGAGGTCCTCGATGACCTCGGTCGAGCGCGGGTCCAGCGCCGAGCACGGCTCGTCCATCAGCAGCACCTCGGGCTGGGTCGCGATGGCCCGCGCGATGCACAGACGCTGCTGCTGGCCGCCCGACAGGCGCAGTGCGGGGCGGTCGAGGTCGTCGGCGACCTCGTCCCACAGCCCCGCCCGGCGCAGCGCGTCCTCCACGGGCGCCTCGAGCGCCGCGCGCCCAGGCCGCTTCGTGCCCTGCTCGCGCAGGGCGTAGGCGACGTTGTCGAAGATCGACATCGGGAAGGGGTTCGGCTGCTGGAAGACCATCGAGACGCGGCGGCGCAGCTCGGTGACCTGGAGCGTGTCGATGTCGCGCCCGTCGAGCGCGACCTGCCCCTCGCGCCGGGCGCTCGGCGTGAGCTCGGTGAGCCGGTTGAGCGTCCGCAGCAGCGTCGTCTTG
>JBDTYI010000141.1:0-4267 GCA_040005775.1 Solirubrobacteraceae bacterium | reverse complement strand
AGCGCCAGTCGCTGAACGTGGCGGGCGCCCGCGCCCACGTGCTGACCGACCTCTACGCGTCGCTGGCGGCGGCCGCGGCCGGCGCGGTGATCCTCGCGACCGGGTTGAACCGGGCCGACCCCATAGCCTCGCTGTTCGTCGCCGGGCTCATGCTGCACTCGGGCTGGCGCCTGCTGTCTGCGGCGGGCCGCGTGCTCCTGGAGGCGGCGCCGGAGGGGGTCGACCCGCAGGCCGTCGGGCGTGCGCTCGCCGCCGAGGCCGGCGTCGTCGAGGTGCACGACCTGCACGTCTGGGAGGTCACCTCGGGCTTTCCTGCCCTCGCGGCCCACGTGCTAGTGGCCCCCGGCGACGACTGTCATGCGACGCGGCGGCGCCTCCAGCTCATGGTCGGCGAGCGCTTCGGGCTGCGCCACGTGACCCTGCAGGTCGACCACGCCCCCGGGCGCGATCAGCTCCTGAGCATCGAGCGCGAGGCCTAGGAGCAGAGCGTGACGGGCTCGCCCAGCGCGCCCAGCTCGCCGGGCAGCACCAGGGCGGCCACCACGGCGACGAGGACGACGGCCAGAGCGGCGGTGCGGGTCGCCAGTCGTGCCGAGCGCGAGAGGTCGTCGGCGTCGAGCAGCTCGCGCACCCGGGCGACCGTGTCGTCGCCGGCCAGCAGCGCCACGCCCGAGGGCACGGCCGAGACGGACGCCGCCTTGACGATGGCGCTGGCGAGGGCCAGGCGCTCCGGGCGGCCGCGGACGGCGGTGCGGTCGGCGTCGCGCTCGATGTGCAGGCGCAGCTCGCGCACGGCGTGCAGCGTGCCCGGCAGCGGCCGTCCGAGCACGCGGCAGATCTCGGCGAACAACAGCGCCCAGCGATGGCCGCGCCGGATGTGCGCCTGCTCGTGGGCGATCGCGACGCGCAGCTCGGCGTCGTCGAGCTGGGTGAGCGCCCCGGCGGAGACGAGCAGGCGCGGGCGCACCAGGCCGGCGGCGGCGAGGACCACGCCGTCGCCGCCGACGATCAGGCTGCCCTCGGGCCCCGCGCCGAGCGGGTGACGCACGAGACCGCGCACGGCGACGGCGGCCTGCGCCACGCGGGCGAGCGCGTAGAGGAGAGAGAGCGAGAGCGCGAGGCCGCCGAACGCAGCGGCAGCGTGGCCGGCCACGCGGTGGGTCGGTGCGCACCCCCATTCAGCGACGGCGGCGAACAGGTGCGCGGGGTGCAGGAAGACCAGCGCACCGCACACGGCGCCGACGACCACCAGCGCGCGGAGGCCGAGCCCGGCACCCCAGAGGGCGCACGCCGCGGCCGGGTCGGCGCGTCGGAGCCGGAGGACGTGCGGGAGCGCGATACCCGTCAGCGACGCGGCGACGAGCGCCGCGAGGGTCATCGCATGCGCTCCGTGGCCACCTCGTCGGCGAGGCGGCGGAGGTCGTCGGCCTCCTCGGTGGGCAGGCTGCCGATGAGCTGCGCGAGCGCGACCTGGCGGGCCTGCGGCGTGGCGCTGCGCATCGTGTGCTCGATCGAGCGCGACAGGTAGTCGGCCTCGCTGAGGGCGGGCGCGTAGACGATCACGTGCCCCTCTCGCCGGCGTTCGAGCAGGCCACGATCCGCGAGCCGGTTGAGCACTGTCTGGACGGTGTTGTAGGCGCCCTGGTTGGCCTCGGGCAGCGCACGCCGGATCTGCTCGACGGTGCCTTCCTCGAGCTTCCACACGGCGGTCATGATCTGGGTCTGCAGTTCGCCCTGCAGCGGCGTGACATCGGTCATCGTGCGGCCATCGTGCCAGACCTACGAAGCGTCTGGGGACAGTGTTCGTGTGGCCCTAACGGTCGCTAACCGCCGAGCTCGACGTGGCGGAACGCGACCGCGCCACCGGGCCCGACGTCGGCGAGGCCCATCGTGTGCACGAACTGGCGACGGCGGTCCGTCGGGCTGCCGGGGTTGAAGAGCTGAAAGCCCGTCCGCGGGTCGCGCTCGTGGAGCGGGATGTGGGAGTGCCCGAAGACGACGCTGCCCGCGCCCGAGGCGCCGAAGCGCGCCTGCATCCGGGCCAGGCGCCCGGCCACGGGGCCGGCGTCGTGGACCATCGCGATCCGCGCTGCGCCCGCTTGGATCAGCCGCGCCGCGGGCAACGCCCCGCGCACGCCCTCGTCGTCGACGTTGCCGTGGACGGCCGCCACGGGCGGCCCGAGGGCGCGGATCTCCTCGAGCACCGCGAGGGTCGAGACGTCGCCGGCATGGAGGATCAGGTCGGCGGCGCGCAGGTGCGCCACGCACGCCGGGGGCAGCGCCCGGGACCCGCGCGGCAGGTGCGTGTCGCTGATGATCGCCAGGCGCACCGGCGAGCGCGGCCTACCGCGAGGGCGTGACGGCCGGGACCTGCATGCGGTCCAGGCCCTGGGCGCGGAGCTCGCCCTCGAGCACGCGGAACGCCGGGCGCGGTCGGCCGGTCGGGCCGATCAGAGCCGAGTCCCACGTCTTGGGGCCCTTGACCGAGTTCCAGTGGTAGAGGTAGACGCGGGTGATGCGCCGGCTGAGGGGCACGAGCTCGTCGAACAGCCAGTGCGTCGCGATCGCCGCGTGCGCCGTGGACTCGGGGAAGGTGACCTTGTTGCGGTTCGTGCGCGAGACGATGCCCCCGGTCTCGGTGAACCAGATCTGGCCGGTCGTGGCGGCCAGCAGCCGGCGCGTGCCGGTCGTCCGCAGACGGTTGGCGTCGACGTAGTTGTGCAGGCCCCAGTACTTCGGCTGGACGACCGACGCGTGGCGGAACGCCTTCACCCAGGTGACCATGTTCGGCATGTCCAGCAGCTCGGCGCCGAGGATGCGGCACTTCGGGCACGCGGTGCGCAGCTTGCGGAAGTAGGCGGCGACGAGCGCCGGGCGGTGGCACGTGGGCTCGCCGCAGTGGTTCGCCTCGTTCCACGTCGCGAAGTCGCGCGCCCACGGGTAGGCGGCGCGGAAGCGGCGGAACTCGTAGAGGTAACGCTCGGGTGTCGGCAGCTTGCGGCGGTTGGACGCCGCGTGGCCGAAGGAGATCAGGGGGCTGACGCCCTCGGCGTGGGCGGCCTGCATCCAGGCGTCGAGGGCCTGGCGCGCGTAGGGCACCGCGAGGGCGTCCCACGGAACGGACAGGCGCGCGTGGGAGATGCCCGTCTCCTGGAAGCGCGTATCGCCGAACATGTCGGCCTTCTGGTCGGCGATGCCGATCGTCAGGGCGCCGGCGGCCGGGGCGCCGACCGCGAGGGCGGCCAGCAGCGTGATGATGAGGGGAACGAAACGGCACATCAGGACTGTGTATCGGCAGTTCGCACGGATTCCTGCTCCAGGAGCTCGGTGTCGGCGTCGGCGTAGGCCGGCGAGCAGCAGCACAGCAGCACCAGCGGAGCGTCCGCGGCGGCCCACAGCTTGTGCGGGGTCCCGGGCGGGATGACCGCGCAATCCCCCGCGGACACGTCGCGCTCGTCGTCGCCGACACGCAGGCGGCCGCGCCCTGCGGTGAAGAAATAGAGCTCCTCGGCCTCGCGGTGCAGGTGGGCGACCGTCTGCGCGCCCGCGGGCACGCTCGCCTCGGCGAGGCTCTGGTTGCGTGCAGGCGTCCACGACGGGTGCGCGATCTCGCGGATGGTGGAGCCGTCCAGCGTCGTGAACGCCTCGACCCGGGGCAGGCTGGAGAGGTGCATCGGGGACCTGACGGTAGCCGACGGCTAGGTGGTTGCCGCGCGCGGTCGGATCAGGCCCTTCTCGATCGCCCATTCCACGGTGCGGCGCAGCGTGTCCCGCGCCGGCGTGTAGGTGAGCCCCAGCTCGCGCTCGGCGCGCGAGCCGTCGTAGCGGTGGCCGTGACGCAGCGTGCGGGCCATCTCGCGGCACAGCGGCGGGCGCTTGTGCGCGAAGCCGAAGCCGGTCTGCAGCAGCGCGCCGGCGGCGCTGATCGTCATCCCCGGCACGATCCGCGGGCGCTCGGTCATGCCCGCGACCTCCTCGAGCATGTCCAGCGCCTCGTTCGAGGTGAGGGTGACGCCGCTGAGGACGTAGCGCTCGCCGCGCGCGCCCTTCTCGGCCGCGAGCAGGTGCCCATCGACCGTGTCGTCGATGTCGACGAGCGAGATGTTGGTGTCGATGAAGACCTTCAGCCGGCCGTCGACGAGCGCGAGCAGGATCTTACCCGTGCCGCCTGCCCGGCCGGGGCCCTGCACGGACGACGGGTTGACGCAGACGACGTCGACGTCGTGCTCGGTCGACGCGGCCAGCGCGACGCGCTCGCCCTCGGTCT
>JBDTYI010000140.1:0-5652 GCA_040005775.1 Solirubrobacteraceae bacterium | reverse complement strand
CAGCTTCGCGCCGAGCGCGCCGAGGATCGCGCCGACGACGGCGGTGATGACGGCGAGGAAGATCGGCACATCGCCGAGGCTGACCTTCTCGTCGGTGCCCGCGATCGCGTGCGCGATCAGGATGAACGCGCCGAAGATCGCACCGGCGATCAGGCCGCGCAGCGCCGCCTCCTTAGCGGTCGGGTGCTCGAGCCCGGCGAGAAAGCCGCCGATGATGGCAAGCACCTGAAGGACCCAGTACAGCGGCGCGGACACGCCGAGGATCACGCCGGCGATCGCGCCGAAGACGGCGGGCACCACGCCCGCAAGCAGGAAGCGCTGGGCGGGCGTACGCGACATGAACAGCGGGGGCAGCTTCATGGCGCGAGCCTCCCATACGACGCGGCCACGATGCGCCGCTTGCCGGTGCGTCGACGCGCGCTCAGCCCACGAGCGTCGCCCGGGCGCCGGCCGCGCGGACGGTCCGCGAGAGCGTGTCGAGGTCGTAGGCCCCGTGGTGACGGCGGCCGTTGACGAAGAACGTCGGCGTCCCCGAGACGCCGCTGAGGTCGGCGCTGTCGACGTCGTCGGCAACACGCCCGGCGGTCGCGTGCGCGTGGACGTCGTCGCGGAAGCGCTCCAGATCGAGCCCGAGCGCCTTGGCGTAGCCCATGAG
This sequence comes from Solirubrobacteraceae bacterium, assembly GCA_040005775.1. Classification (GTDB taxonomy): domain Bacteria; phylum Actinomycetota; class Thermoleophilia; order Solirubrobacterales; family Solirubrobacteraceae; genus JAOPZW01. Next base: position 4,997 of record JBDTYI010000140.1, on the reverse strand, counting down.
GTCGCGGGGCTCCAGCGTGTCCTGGTGGTGCAGGAGCTCGTCGTGCATCTCCCAGAACTTCCCCTGCTCGGCCGCGGCCTCGGCGGCCTTGGCGGCGAGCTGCGCGTGCGGGTGCACGTCGTTGAGCGGCAGGTGGCGCCACACGTAGCGCACGTCCCCGAAGTCCTCGAGCAACTCGCGCACGGCGGGCTCGGCCTGCCCGCAGTACGGGCACTCGAAGTCGCCGTACTCCACGAGCGTCACCGGCGCGTCCTGCGGCCCACGGATGTGGTCGTGCTCCGGGTCGACCGGCCGCGCGAGGTCGACGATCGCCTCGGCCCCGCCGAGCAGCGCCCGGGCGCGCGTGCCCGTGGGCAGCATCGCGGTGAGGCGGAACACGAGCCATCCCGCGAGCGCCGCAAGCGCCGCCGCGACGAGCACGCCGAGCTTGGCCTCCTGCAGCGCGTCGCCGGTGAAGGCCAGCGACGCGATCAGCAGCGACACCGTGAAGCCGAGACCCGTGATCGCGCCTCCGCCCAGGACGGCCGCCCACCCGACCGGCGGGCGCAGCCGGCCGCGGCTGAGCCTCGCCACCAGCCACGCCCCGCCGACGACGCCGATCGGCTTGCCGAGCACGTAGCCCAGGACGATCCCCAGCGTGATCGGCGAGCTCGCCGCGCGCGAGAGGAAGCCTCCGTCGATCGCGATGCCCGCGTTGGCCAGGGCGAACAGCGGCACGATCACGTAGCTCGTCCACGGGTGCCACATCTGCTGCAGCCGCTCGTTCGGCGGCACGGCCGAGTCGAGCCCGAGGCGCGCCTCGCGCGCGAGCTCGGAGGTCGGCTGCTCGCGGAACAGGCGGAACAGATCGGTCGCGCGCTCGAGATCCTCGCGCCCGGCCGGGCCCGCGTAGGCGACGAGGCCCATCGCGAGGCCGATCACGACGGGGTCGATGCCCGCCTTCAGGAGCGCCAGCCAAGCGCCCGCGCCCACGGCGAAGTAGAAGATCCCGGGCCGCACGCCCGCGCGAACGGCGACGAGCACGACGCCGAACAACCCCACCGCGACGAGCAGCGCCCATAGCGTCAGCGTCCCGGCGTAGACCGTCGCGATGACGGCGAGCGCCACGAGGTCGTCGACCACGACGGCGGTGAGCAGGAAGGCTCGCAGCCGGTCGGGCACCCGCTTTCCGACGAGCGCGAGCACCCCGAGAGCGAAGGCGGTGTCCGTCGACATCGCGACGCCCCACCCGTGCGCACCCGGTCCGCCGGCGTTCAGCGCGAGGTAGATCCCGACGGCGACCGCCATGCCGCCGACCCCCGCCACCAGCGGCAGCGCCAGGCGCCGGCGCTCGCGCAGCTCGCCGAGGTCGAACTCGCGCCGCGCCTCCAGCCCGACGACGAAGAAGAAGAACGTCATCAGCCCGCTGTTGACCCACTCGCGCAGGTCGCGCTCGACCCCGAGGTCGCCCAGCGAGATCGCCAGCCGCGTGTGCCAGAGGCCGTCGTAGGATCCCTGGTCGACGTTCACCCACAGCAGCGCAGCGAGCGTCGCGGCGAGCAGCACCATCGCGCTGCCGGTCTCGGTGCTCAGGAAGCTGCGCAGCGGCGTCTGGAGATTGCGTGCCCGAGCGGTGGTGCCGGAGAGCGACGGCCCGTTGGACGCTGCCATCGGCCGGATTCAAGCAGGCGGCAGGTCGAGGCCTACGGGTCCGCCGTGCTCACGCGGCCGCCGCCGCTAGAGCCCGCTGACCCCGGCGCTGACGTTCACGATCGACGCCGTGATGCCGCTGCCGCGGTCTGAGGCCACGAACGCCGCGGTCTCGGCGAACTGCTCGGCGGTCGGGCCGCGGCCCGTCATCGACACCTTCGCCATCTGCTCGGGGTGGAACACGCCGGCGGTCCACAGGGTCGCGACGCGCACGCCGCGCGGGCCGACCTCGCCGGCGAGGTAGTGCATGAACGACTCGCTCGCGGCGTCGGCCCGGGCCCGTGCCGCCCATCGCGAAGCTCGGCGAGGGCTTGAGCACGCCCGCCGAGCCGCTGGCGATCATCAGGATCACGCCCGAGCCCTGGGCCACCATCAACCGTGCGACCGAGCGCGCGGTGACGAAGTCCGCGCGCGCACCGGCCTCGATCGGGCGCAGGAAGTCCGCGACGTCCATGTCGAGCAGCGGCGTGCCCTGCACGTCGCCACGCGAGGCGAGGTTGATCGCCACGTCGAGGCCGCCCTGGGCGGCGACGCCCTCCGCGTGCGCCCGCACTGCCGCCTCGTCGTGCACGTCGAGGACGGTCACCGTGGCCGTGGCGCCCACGTCGGCGTCGCCGGCCGCGGCCGCCTCGAGCTTGTCGCGGTTGCGGCCGGCGAGGTGCACCGCGGCGCCCTCGCGAGCGAAGGTGCGCGCCACGACCGCGCCGATCCCGCCGCCGCCGTAGACGATCGCCCGCTTGCCGGCGACCAGGCCCGCGGCGCTCATGCCGCGACCTCGACCCGGTCCGGGTCCGCGGGCATCTCCTCGGGCGCGCCCATGGGCGCCGGGCGCAGCAGCGTCGCGCCGAGGACGGCGGCCGCGAACGCGAACACGGCACCCACCACGAAGGCGAGGTGGTAGCCGCCGACGAGCGCGTCGAGGCGCGCGCCTCCGGACCCCAGCAAGCTGTCCGTGCGCGAGGCGGCGATGCTCGCCAGGACGGCGAGGCCGAGCGCGCCGCCCATCATGAACGCGGTGTTCACGACGCCCGAGGCCAGCCCGGACTCCTGCGGCTCGACGTCGTTCATGGCGGTCAGCAGGATGGGGTTGAAGGCCATGCCCGCCCCGACGCCGAGCAGGACCATCGGGGGCAGCACGTCGACGAGGAACGACCCGCCGACGGGGGCGCGGGCGAAGAGCAGCAGCCCGATCGAGGCCAGCCCGAGGCCTACGGCCAGCGGTGGCTTGACTCCGAAGCGCATCACGAGCTTCGCCGACAGGCCGAGCGAGAACGCGCCCATGATCAGGTTGGTGGGCAGGAAGGCCAGGCCGACGTTCAGCGGGCTGTAACCGAGCACGAGCTGCAGGTACAGCGCCGACAGGAAGAACCACGCGAACATCGCGGCGGCCCAGAGCACACCGACCGAGTTCGACACCGCGATGTTGCGGCGGGTCACGACGCTCAGGGGCATCAGCGGCGCGGCGACGCGCGCTTCGATCGCCACGAACAGCGCGAGCAGCGCGGCGGCGGCGGCGAGCAGGCCGAGCGTCTGCGCGGAGGTCCACCCGGCGCCGTTGCCGTTGACGATCGCGTACACGGCGAGCATCAGGGCGGCGGTGACCGTCACGGCGCCGCCGATGTCCAGGCGGCCCGTCGACTCCTGGCCCTCCGCGGTCGGCAGCAGTGCGAGGGAGGCCAGGTACACGCCGACGCCGATCGGGATGTTGACCAGGAAGATCCAGTGCCACGACAGCGCATCGGTCAGCACGCCGCCGAGCAGCACGCCGAGCGTGCCGCCGCCCGACAGGACGAAGCCGAACACGCCCATCGCCTTCGCGCGGTCGCCAGGCTCGGTGAACAGGACCATGATCAGCGAGAGCGCGACGGCCGAGACGACGGCGCCGCCGAGACCCTGCACGGCGCGCGCGATGACCAGCATCTCCTGCGAGCTCGACAGGCCGCAGATCAGCGAGGCGACCGTGAAGAAGACGATGCCCGCGAGGAACAGCCGCCGGTGGCCGTAGAGGTCGCCGAGGCGCCCGCCGAGCAGCAGGAAGCCGCCGAAGGTGAGCATGTAGGCGTTGACCACCCAGGCCAGCGACGTGGCCGAGAACCCGAGGTCCGCGCGGATCGACGGCAGCGCGACGTTCACGACCGTCGAGTCGAGGACGATCATCAGGTCCCCCAGGCAGAGCACGATCAATGCGAGCCAGCGGGTGCGGGTGTCCATGTTCTGAGCGATCTTCGTCATGATGCGGCCACGCTATCACATGGTCCTAGATTCATACGACTCAATTGCAAGTTCGTCACATCTGGTACTGTATTGTGCCATGGAACCGGGTCGTACTTACCACGACGCATGTGGAATGGCCCGCGCGCTCGATCGCGTGGGCGAGCGCTGGGCCATGATGATCGTCCGCGAGCTGCTCATGGGCCCCAAGCGCTTCACCGACCTGCGCACGGGACTGCCGACCGCCAGCCCGAACGTCCTCGCGCAGCGCCTGCGTGAGCTCGAGCGCGACGGCATCGTCGTCAAGCGCCGGCTCCCGCCCCCCGCCGCCTCGCAGGTCTACGAGCTGACCGAATGGGGCCACGAGCTCGAGGGGGTCGCGCTCGCGCTCGGCCGCTGGGGTGCCCGTGCGGCGATGGCCCCCGAGGGCACGACGATGAGCCTGGACTCCCACCTGGTCTCGATGACGACGCTGTTCGATCCCGAACGTGCGGGCAACTTCGCCCTGCGTCTCGAGCTGCGCCTCGGTGACGAGACGTTCCGCGTGGTGGTCGCCGGCGGCGAGCTGGAGATCGAGCGCGGCACGCTGTCCGCCCCCGACGCGACGCTCACGACCGAGCCGCTGGCGCTCGTGGAGCTGATGCACGGCTGGCGCGACTTCGACGCGGCGCTCGCCGACGGCAGCGCGGTGATCGACGGCGACGCCGAGCGCGTGCGCACCTTCCTGACGCTGTTCCCGATGCCCGAGCCCGCGGCGGTCCCTGTGTAGACTTGACACTGTGTCAAGTGTTGAGAGCGCGACGGACCTAGCCGACCTCCGCGTCGCCGACAACGACCTCTGGGAGCAGGGCCCGCCCCACGAGACGTTCCGCGACCTGCGCGCGCGCTGCCCCGTGCACTGGAGCAAGGGCATCACGCAGGCGCCCGAGGACAACGGCTTCTGGTCGGTCACCAAGGCCGAACATGTCCACGAGGTCAGCCGCGACTGGGAGACCTACTCGTCGGCGCAGAACTTCCTGCTGATCGACCAGAACATCCCGATGGAGCTCGTGCAGGGGATGTTCATCGGGATGGACCCGCCGATGCACGACCGCATC
>JBDTYI010000139.1:0-15883 GCA_040005775.1 Solirubrobacteraceae bacterium | reverse complement strand
ACGCCTCGACGGAGTCCACCAGGTAGCCGCTGACGCCGTTCTCGACCTGGAGCGGAATGCCGCCCACGTTGCCGCCGATGAACGGACGGCCCTTCCAGATCGCCTCGGTCACCGTGAGGCCGAAGCCCTCGCGCGTGGACTTCTGGATCAGCACGTCGGACTGCGACTGGAAGGCGTTGACCTCGATCGAGCCGACGTTGTTGAAGTTGTTGAGGATGTGGATGTCGGGGTCGCCGGCGGCGTGCGCGACCGTCGCGTTGAAGAAGTCCCAGCCCTCGGGGTCGTCGGAGGCCATCGAGCCGACCAGCGCGAGCTGGATGTCCGCGACCTCCTCCTTGACGAGGCGGTAGGCGTCGATCACGCCCAGCGGGTCCTTCCACGGGTCGAAGCGCGACACCTGGGTCATCATGGGGCGGTCGACGTCGATGCCGAACTGCTGGCACACGTAGGCGGCGTCCTCGGGCGCCAGCGCCATGTTCTTCGGCGCGAGCGGGTCGATCGCCGGCGGGACGATGTTGATCTTGCCGCCCATGCCCGCGGGCACGTAGTCCTGGAGGTGGAACACCGACTGGGGGTACTCGGTGATGTAGGGCAGCAGCTGCGCCATCGTGTCCGGGTTCGGCGAGGACATGTCGATGTGGCAGCGCCACAGCCACCCGCGCGCCTTCTCGGGCACGAGCGTGCGCAGGGCCGCGGGCTGCGGGTCGTGGATGAGCGCCACGTCCCAGCCGCCGACGAGCTCGCGCGCGTTCATGTCGTTGTAGTGGCGCCACGTCTCCCACTCCTCGGCCGTGAGGTCCTGCGGGTTGCCCTGCAGTGCGTTGTGCATGATCTTCGTCGCGTTGAAGAACTCCTCGCGGCCGTAGATCACCTGCCACTCGGCCTCGAGCCCGACGTCGCGCATGAGCGGGACGAGCGTGTAGAGGATCTCGCTGACGCCACCACCGAACGCCGTCGCGGAGACGTGCACGACCCGCGCGCCCCTGAGGGGCTCCGCGAGCGTGCGGATCTCCTCGATCAGCTCACGCCCGACGATATGCGTGTAGTCCGTGAGGGTCTTGGACCCGACTGCCACCGGCTGGAGCACGCGCGAGAGGGTAACCAGATGCACGCTGAATGACGCGCGATCGGCGAAGCTGGCGAAGCCCGGGCAGAGCGCTCGTTTCGCTGACAGGTGTTCGCTGGCGCTCACACCTGTCGGCGCGGGCGCTCAGGGCACTAGCCGCGCGGAGCGTCGAGCGGGCGCTCGCCGAGCTTTACGCGGATGCGCTTCGTCGCGTCGCCGCGCCGGACCGTGAGCGTCACGGTCTGCCCGGGCTTGTAGGGGAGCAGCGACTTCGCCAGGTCGCTCTCCCGGCTGATCTTCTCGCCCTCGACGCCGATCACGACGTCGCCGCCCGGCGAGTACGCCCGTGCCTGGAACTTCTTTTCCCCCGACCCGCCGCGCAGGCCGGCGTCGTCGGCCGGGCCGCCGCGCGTCAGCTGCTGGATCCAAGCGCCCGTCTTCGACTTCAGCCCGAAGCGCTGGGCGAGCTGGGGGTACACCGCCGCGCTGGCGACCCCGAGGTAGGCGTAGCGCGCGCTGCCGTCCTCGCGCAGCTGCGCGAGCGATCGCTTGACGGTGTCGGCCGGGACGGCGAAGCCGACGCCCGATCCGTCGCCCGTCGAGGTCTGGATCTGCGCGTTGATGCCCAGCACGCGCCCGCCGGCGTCGAGCAGCGGGCCGCCCGAGTTGCCATGGTTGATCGCGGCGTCGGTCTGCACCGCGCCCGGCGTGTCGAAGCCTGTCAGCGACTGGATCGAGCGGTTCAGTGCGGAGATGACGCCGATCGACAGCGACTGCTCCTCTCCGAACGGGCTGCCGATCGCCGCGACGGGCGAGCCGACCCTGAGGTCCTTCGTCGAGCCGATGGGCAGCGGGCGCAGGGTCAGGCCCTTGGGGGAGACCTTGAGCAGGGCGACGTCGCTGAACGGGTCGAAGCCCTTGACGGTCGCGGGCACCTGGTTGCCGTCGGCGAAGCGCACGAACACCTCCGACGCCTTGCGGATCGCGCTGCCCGTGCCGCCGGTGACGACGTGCGCGTTGGTGGCGACCTCGCCGTCGGGCGAGATCACGAAGCCCGAACCGAGGCCCGACTGCGTGCCCGGCCCCGTGTCGCTCTTGAGACCGGTCGCGATCACGGTGACCACGCCGGGCGACTCGCGGCGGTAGATGCCGCGCGGGTCGAACGATGTGCCGTCGGATCTGCCGGCGTCCTTGAGCACCTCGATGCGCGTCGTCGTCTGGGACGACGTGGCGGTGGTGGTGCCGGACTTGTCGCCGCCGCAGCCGGCGAGCGGCAGGACGACCGCCGTGGCGAGGACGGCGGCGAGGACGGGACGTGCGGTCATGCGGGCAGCTCCAGGACGAAGGTCGTGCGCCCGGGAATGCTCGCGGCGCTCAGGTCGCCGTGCATCCACTCCGCGAGCTCGTGGGCGATCGTGAGGCCGAGCCCGGCGCCGCGGGCGTCGTCGGCGGTGTAGAAGGGCTCGAAGATGCGGTCGAGCTGCGAACGCTTGATGCCGGTGCCGAAGTCGGTCACCGCGACGCGCACCCGCCCGTTCTCCCGGCCCGACGTGATGCGCAGGTCGGTGCCCGCGGGGGTGTGGCGCAGGCTGTTGTCGATGAGGATGCGCATGATCTGGGCGACGCGCCCAGGATCGCACACGGCCTCCACCGGCTCCGCCGCCAGATCGAGGACCACAGCCGAGTCGTGCGTCGCCAGCGCCGGCGCGAACTCGGCCGCGACCGTGCGTGCGAGGTCGCCGACGTCGATCCGCTCGGCGCGCAGCTCCAGCGAGCCCGCGCCCAGCCGCGAGAGGTCCAGCAGGTCGGTGGTGAGCCGCCCGAGGCGATCGGTCTGCTCGCGCAGCTGGCGCACGAACTGGCGGCGCGTTTCCTCGTCGAGGTCCTCGTCCTCGATCAGCTCCAGGAACCCGCCGAGGGAGAAGATCGGCGTACGCAGCTCGTGCGACGCGGTGGCGATGAAGCGCCGTCGCGCGTCCTCGAGCGCGGCGAGCTGGCGCTGCATGTCGTTGAGGGTGTGGGCCAGCTGGCCGAGCTCGTCACGCGAACCCGTCTCGAAACGCGCGGAGAAGTCGCCGCGCGCGACCCGCCGTGCCGAGCGGTCCATGCGGCGCACGCGCCGTGTAAGGGCGCGCGCCACGGCGTAGCCGGCCAGCAGGGCGACGAGCAGCGCGACGGCGCCGGCCACGAGCACGCGGCGGCGGATGAGGGCCACCGTCGCGTCGACGTCCTCCACCGGCGCCGAGTAGACGACCACGTAGGGCACGTCGCCGGCGCGCGTTCCGCTCAGCCGCAACGGCACCGCGACCTCCGCGACCCGCCCGACGTTGCCCGCCTCGGTGCCGCGCTGGGGGCGCCCGGTGCGCGCCGCGTCGGAAGCGACGGCGAACTGGAGGTCGGAGATGTCGCGCTCGGCGGTCGAGTCCGACGCGGGGTAGACCTGCTGGCCCTGGGTCCCTTCGTTGACCCCCAGAAGCGTCACGCGCGCGCCGGAGGCGTCGGCGGCGCGCCGCACGCGGGCGTCCAGCACGCGGCGGTCCAGCGAGTCGTTCAGCGCGTTGCGGATCGGCTGGCTGTACCGGCGCGCGAGCACGTCGAGCGTGTCGAGCTTCTTCTCGCGCACGCCGCGGTCCAGCCCGGTGATGACGCCGAGGTACAGGCCGCCGATCACGACGAGCGTGATCGCGAAGAAGAGCAGGGCCAACCGGTTGGTGATCGACTGCACGGCGGCGTGCTCCCGGCTCCGGAGGCGACGTCAGTCGCTGTCGCGGAAGCGGTAGCCCACCCCGCGCACGGTGAACAGGAACTCCGGGTCCTTCGCCTCCCGCTCGACCTTCTCACGCAGGTGGCGGATGTGGACGTCGATCGTGCGCGGGTCGCGGTAGGCCGAGTCGCCCCAGATGCGCGTGAGCAGCATGTCGCGGGTCCACACCCGCCCGGGGCTGGTGGCGAGCGCGAGCAGGATCTCGAACTCCACGTAGGTGACGGTCGCCTCCGCGCCGTGCACCGTCACCGTGCGCTTGGCGGGGTCGATGCGCAGACCGTGAGCCTCGACCGCCTCCTGCCCGGAGTCGTGGGAGCGCTGGGCCATCCCGGCGCGGCGGAGGGCGGCCTTCACGCGCGAGCGGAACTCGCGCAGCGAGAACGGCTTGGTGATGTAGTCGTCGGCGCCGAGCTCGAGGCCGAGCACCTTGTCGATCTCCTCGGCCTTGGCCGTGAGCATGATGATCGGCACCGAGGAGCGGGCCCGCACGCGCCGGCAGACCTCCAGCCCGTCGAGGCGCGGCATCATCACGTCGAGCACGAGCAGGTCGAACGAGGCCTCGCTGAAGCGCTGCAGCGCCTCGCGGCCGTCGGCGGCCTGGACGACCTCGTAGCCGTCCTTGCGCAGCGGATAGGACAGCAGCGCCTGAATCGACTGCTCGTCGTCGGCTAGCAGGATGCGGGGAGGGTGGTCGACCATGGTGCGTTAACAACAGGGTACGCGCCGTTACGCTGCGGCCTTCATGCTCGACTCGCGGATCTACCGCGCCGCGTTGATCCCGGTCCTGCTCGCGCTCATCGTCTGCGCGTTCTCGTTGCAGGATCGGCCGCGCCCGTTCGGGACCACACTGGCGCCCGACGCCTTCAGCGAGTCGCGCGCCAGGGCGGACCTCGACGCGCTCGCGCGCGCCTACCCCGACCATCGTCCCGGCGACAGCGGCGACGAGGCCCTGGCTGCGCGCCTGGCGCAGTCGTTCCGCCAGATCGGGGGCTACCAGGTGAGCCGGCGATCGTTCGCGGGCGAGACCGCGGAGGGGGAGCGGCGGCTGACGACGGTGACCGCGCGCCAGGTCGGGCAGCCCGGCCAGGGCCTGGTCGTCATCGCCCACCGTGACGCGCTCGGGCGGGGCGCGCGCGCGGAGCTCTCGGGCACCGCGGCGATGCTCGAGTTGGCGCGGATCGTCTCGGGGCAGCTGCGGCGCACGATCACGTTCGTCTCGGTCAGCGGCGGCAGCGCGGGGGCGGCGGGCACCCGCGAGCTGGCCGGCCGGCTGGGCGACCCCGACGCGGTGCTCGTCCTCGGCAGCATGGGCGGCGCCACCGTGCGCCGCCCGTTCGTGACGGGCTGGGCGAGCGGCGGCGGCGCCGCGCCGCTGCGGTTGCGGCGCACCGTCGAGGCCGCCGTGCGCAGGGAGGCGTCCACGAATCCCGGCGGCGAACGCGCCCGGTCGCAGTGGATCCGGCTGGCGTCGGGGCTGACGACGGGCGAGCAGGGTCCGCTCGTCGCGGCGGGCCTGCCCGCGGTGCAGATGTCGGTGGCCGGCGAGCGCCCGCCGCCGGCGTCGGACCCCATCATCGCGGGACGGACGCAGGCCTTCGGGCGTGCCGCGCTGCGGGCGCTGACCGCGCTCGACAACGCCCCGGCGCTGCGCGAACCGGCGAGCCGCGACCTCGTGACCGTCCGCAAGATCCTTCCGCTGTGGGCGGTGCGGCTGCTCATCGGCGCGCTCCTGATCGCGCCCATCATCGTGTCAGTCGACGGTTTCGCTCGCGCGCGCCGCCGCCGCGCGCCGGTGCTGCCGTGGCTCGGGTGGCTCGCCGCGGCGACGGCCGTGGGCGTGGGGGCGGCCGCGTTCGCCTGGTTCCTCGGCCTCGTCGGTCTGCTCCCGGCGACGCCGCCGGAGCCGGCGCCGCCCGGCGCCGTCCCCTTGAGCGGCGGCGGGCAGGCGGCGCTGGTCGCCGTCGTGCTCGTCGGCGTGCTGCTCGCGCTCGTCCTGCGACCCGCGATCGCGCGTGCGGCCGGCGTCCGGGGTCGGATCGAGGGCGCGGGCGCGGGCGCGGCGCTGCTGCTCGTGTGGTCGGTGCTGTGCGCGCTCGTGTGGCTGCGCAACCCCTACGCGGCGGCGTTCCTCGTGCCCGCCGCCCATCTGTTCCTCCCGCTCGTGGCGCCCGAGGTCCGGCTGCGCCGCTCGGTCGCGGTGACGCTCGCCGTGCTCTCCGCCCTGCCGCCGGTGCTGCTCGTGCTCGCCGTCGCGCGGCAACTGGACTTCGGCGCGGTTGACTTCGCGTGGGCGGTCCTGCTGTGGGTGGCCGGAGGCGTCGTCGGCCCGCTGGCGTGGCTGCTGTGGAGCGCGGTCGCCGCGTGCCTGCTCGCCGCGCTGCTGCTCGCGCTGCGGCCGACCGCCGCCGTGCCCGAGCGTGGGCGCGGGGCCGGAGACGAGCGGGCGTCGGTCCTCGGCCCCGGCGGCTACGTCGGCCCCGGTTCGCTCGGCGGGACCGAGTCGGCGCTGCGATGAGCCGCCGCGCGCTCGGTGTCGTGCTCGTGATGGCCGGGCTGCTGGTGCTGGCCGACGCCGGCCTGACCGTCGTGTGGAAGGAGCCGCTGACCGCGCTGCGCGAGCGCGGCTCCCAGCAGGAGCTGCGGCGCGAGCTGCGCGCGGTGCGCCTGTCCGCGCCCGCGGTCCGCGCGTGGGCGGGGGCGCCGACCCTTGCGTCCGTCGCGCGCCGCGCCGCGCGCGGTCGTCGCGACGGCGGCGCGCTCGGAGAGCTGCGCATCCCGCGGATCGGCGTCGACGTCGTGGTGCTGAGCAGCGCGCGACCACAGGACCTGCGGCGCGGCCCCGGCCTCATCGCGCCGAGTACCGTGCCCGGCCGCGGGCGTACGACCGCGCTGGCGGGTCACCGCACGACCTACGGAGCCCCGTTCCGCCACGTCGACGGCCTGCACCGCGGCGACCCGATCGTCCTCGCCACGCCCTACGCCACGTTCCGCTACGCGGTCGCTACGCGCCGGATCGTCGAGGCCACAGACGTCGGCGTCCTCACGAACCACGGACGCGACCGGCTGGTCCTGACTGCCTGCCACCCGCTGTACTCGGCCGCTCGTCGCATCGTGGTTGTCGCACGGCTGACATCGATCCAACGGTCGGCCACCGCACTCAAGACGAGCGCTTCAGATGCCCGATAGGGAGCGAGGAAGTCGCGCAGTTCGGGGCTGGCGCACCGATCGAACCATGACCGAAACGTTGGCCCACTCCATGAAGATCTCCACGCTGAAGAAGCGCATCGAACGCGCCGAGTACGACGTCGACGCCGATGCCGTCGCGACGGCCTTCGTCCGTCACCTTCTCGCTCGCCGCACCGACGCCGGTGGGTTCGGCATCACCCGAGACGGTGCTCGTAACCATGCAGACGACGGGGACTGCCCCCCGCGCTGAACACGACGTCGCCCGTGCCCGCGGCGACCGTTCCGACCGCCGTGGTGCCGTCCGGCACGGCTCCAGCGGGCAGGCACGCACAGAGCTCGAAGTCCTCCCCGCCGGCGGCGCCGAGCTCCCACGGCTCGACGCCGAGCTGCGCAGCCACCTCGCGCACGCCCGGGGCGAGCGGGAGCGCGTCGAGGTCGACGTCGAGGCGCACGCCGCTGCGCCGCGCGACGTGTCGCGCGTCGGTGGCCAGTCCGTCGGACAGGTCGATCAGCGCTGTCGCGCCCGCGGCCGCCAGTGCCCGGCCCATGGCCAGGCGGGGCCGCGGGCGCAGGTAGGCGTCGACCAGGCTCGCCGGGCCCTCGGCGCGGCCGTCGAGGATCGCCAGGCCGCCCGCGGCGCCGCCGAGCGCGCCGCTGACGGCGACGACCTGCCCAGCCTGCGCGCCGTCGCGCCCCACGAGGTCCTCGGCGCGCTCGGCCCAGCCGACGACCGTGACCGCGATCGTCAGCGCCGGCGCGCGGACGAGGTCCCCGCCGGCGATCGTCGTTTCCTCGTGGGCGGCCAGGGCCTCCATCGCCCGCACGCAGTCCAGGACGGCATCGCGGCCGAGCGTCTCGGGCACGCCGAGCGCGATGTAGGCCTCGCCGGGGTCCGCCGCCATCGCCGCGAGGTCCGACAGCGCGCCGGCCAGGGCGCGGTGGCCGGCGTCCGCCGCGGTCACGCCCGGATGGTCGAGGCGGAAGTGCACGCCGTCGACCATCGCGTCGACGCTGGTCACCGCGAACGGCCGGGCCCGAACGACGGACGCGTCGTCGCCCACCCACCGCACCACCCGCTCGGAGCGGGGCTGCAGGAGCGACTCGAAGGAGGCGATGAGCGAGAGCTCGCCGCTCACCGGTGCCGGTAGACGATGCGCGCGCGGTCGAGGTCGTAGGGCGACAGCTCGACGCGGACGCGGTCGCCCGGGAGGATGCGGATGCGGAAGCGCCGCATCTTTCCGGCCACGTGGCCGAGCACCGTGTGGTCGTTGTCGAGCCGGACGCGGAACATCGCGTTCGGGAGGGCCTCGATCACCTCACCCTCGAGCTCGACCTTGTCCTCCTTGGACATGGTGGCGCCACCGTACCACCGCGGTGCCCGGCACCTGTGACGTTGATGAGCACGGGCTACTGGCCGTTGGGCGCCGGCGCGCCGCCGCCGTTGCTGCCGGCGCCGTTGCCGTTGCTCTTGCCGTTCCCGTTGTTGCCGGTGGCGTCCTGGGGCGGCGACTCGTAGGCGGTGGGCGGGTACTGCGTCGTGCCTCCGCCGGTCGACGGGGCGCTCGCGCCGTTGCCCGTGCCCGTGCTCGGCGCGGCAGCGGCGCCGGGGGTCGAGGGAGCGGCGCCGGGCGCGGAGCCCGTCGTCCCGGGGGTCGTGTACGTCCCGCGCCCCCCGGTGCGGCTGTACTCGCCGAAGAACGGCGCCGAGGTGAACGGGGTGGACGGCTCCTTGAACTTGCCGCAGAAGCCGCCCTTGACGCTCTTCATGTACGCGCCCCAGATCGGAGCGGCGACCTCGCCGCCCGCGGCGCCCTCGCCCAGCGTGCGGCGCTCGCCCGCGTGGCCGACCCAGACCGAGCTGACCAGCGCCGGCGTGTAGCCGACGAACCAGGCGTCGGTGAAGTCGTCGACCGTCCCGGTCTTCCCGGCTGCCGGGCAGCCGATCTGCGCCTTGGTGCCGGTGCCGGCCTGGACGTTCTTCTCGAGGATCTTGGTCGCCGCGTAGGTCTGGGCCGCGGTGAACGCGCGGTCGCGGCGGACGCGGCCGAGGTTCTCCTTGTGGCCGTCGGGGAAGGTGACCTTGCGGATCGCGACCGGGCGCACGCGCCACCCGCCGTTGGCGACCGTCGCGTACGCGCGCGCCATCTCCAGCGGGGACACGCCGTTCGTCAGGCCGCCCAGCCCTTCGGCGGGGTAGGAGTGCAGCGGGCTCGTGATGCCCATGTCGCGCGCGGTCTTGGTGACCGACTGCGGCCCGAGGTCGGCGTCGAGCTGGGCGTAGACGGAGTTGTCGGACTTCAGCGTCGCCGACACTAGGTTCATCGAGCCGCTGTAGCTGTGCGAGTAGGTCTGCACCTCGTAGTCAGGAGCGGAGGGCAGCCACCCGGGCGCCAGGCGCTTGGAGACGTAGGTCGTCGACTGCGGGTTGACGCCGCGGCGCAGCGCGTCCATGAGCACCATGACCTTGAACGTCGACCCCGCCGCGAGACCGCCCTGCGCGGCGAGGTTGAACTTCGACTGCCCGTACTTCGACGAGGAGACCATCGCCTTGATCCAGCCCGTCTTCGGATCGATCGTCACGATGGCGCCCGCGCGGTCGGTGCCGGCCATCGCGTTGTCGAGTGCCGTGCGCGCCGCGGCCTGCTTCTTGAGGTCGACCGTCGTGTCGACCCGCAGGCCGCCGCGGCGGACCGTGTTCAGCCCGTAGCGGTCGATGAGCGACTGCTTGACGTAGTCGAAGAAGTAGCCCTCCTTGCGCGCCGTGTAGAACCGGTTGTGCTTGACGCCGAGCCCCATCAGCTTCGTGCGGGCGGCCGTCGCCTGAGTTATGTAGTGCTGATCGGCCATCCGCTGCAGCACGTCGTCGCGGCGGGCCTTGGCGGCGCCGGCGTCGAGGAACGGGTTGTAGGCCGACGGCGCCTGCGGCAGGCCCGCCAGCAGCGCAGCCTCGCGAAGCTTCAGGTCGGACGCGGGCTTGTCGAAGAACGTGCGCGACGCCGCCTGGACGCCCACAGCGGTCTGGCCGCCGACGGTGCCATAGGGCACCGAGTTCACGTACTTGGAGAGGATCCAGCCCTTGCCCTTGCGGCCGGGGTGGCGGTTCTCGAGCTCCTCGGCGAGCTTGGCCTCGCGGATCTTGCGCTTGTAGCCGGCGACGCCGGTGCGCGCGCGCTCGCCCGTGTAGAGATTGCGCACGAGCTGCATGGTCAGCGTCGAGCCGCCCTGGACGTCCTTCTTGGACTCCAGGTTCTTGACCGCGGCGCGGACGATGCCCTCGAAGTCGACGCCCTTGTGCTTGTAGAAGCGGCGGTCCTCGACGGCGACCGTGGCGTTGCGCACGTTGCTGGGGATGTCGTCCTGGGCGATGGGGAAGCGCAGGACGTCGGCCTGGATGAACCCGAGGCGCGTCTTGCCGTCGGCGGCGTACACCCGCGACGTCGCGCCGATCTGGATCGGCTTGTTGGCGTCGAGCGACGGAGCGCTGTTGGCGACGTTCACGACCCACGCGACGGCCGAGACCGCCCCGATCGCGACAGCGGTCAGCAGCAGCCCGAAGCCCAGGAAGAGGATGCGGTGCGGACCGCCCTTGTTGCGGCGCATCCGCCGCTGTCGTTGCATGCGTGACATCGGCTCGAACCCCAGAGGGTAGATCAGGATTCGCCGCGCGGTGCCCGGCACCCTGCCTGCCGAAGCGCCCGGAGTGCCTCAGCGCGCAGATCGCCCTCACGGGCGAGGCGCTCGGTGGGGGCCACCGGGGGGCCTGCGACAAGGATCCGCATGCCCTCGTGGGTGATCTCGGCGACGCGTGCGTCGCGCACCTCCTCCAGCTCGCGGACGGCCGCCAGCGCGGCGGCCTCGTCGTCCTCGGGCGCCAGCCAGAGCGACACCTCGAGCGCCACGACCGACGATCGGATCGAGTCGTTGCGCAGCACCCCGGCGGCGAGGCGCTCGTTGGGGATGATCAGCCGCGCGTCGGAGCCGGTCCGCAGCCAGGTGTAGGTGAGCGTGAGGTCCTCGACGGTCCCCGTCTCGCCCTCGAAGGTCACGACGTCGCCGATCCGCACCGGCTGAGTGATCGCCAGCACGACGCCGGCCATCCCGTTGGCGAGGACCTGGCGCGCGGCGAAGCCGACGATCGCCGCGGCGATCACGCCGGAAGCCAGCACCGTCGAGGCCAGGCGGTCGAGGGTGGTGAACTGCGCGACGGCCAGCGCGAGGGTGACGATGATGATCGTCGCCTCCACCGCCCGCCGCAGGAAGCGAAGCCGCGTGTCGGTCTGCGGGCTGATCTGGTCCGGACCGAGGACGCTGGCGATCTTCCTGGCCCGGCCGCGGAGCGCGCGATGCACCACGAGCAGCAGGCCGAAGCCGATGAGCAGCGTGAGCACCGCGGTGACCTCGTTGCCGTAGCGCTCGGAGAACGTCTGGGCTGCCACGATGAGGGCCGGCATGCCGCGTGACGCTACCCAAGCCGCGCCGCCCGGAGCCCGCCGCCTGCGCGCGCCGGCGCTGCCGGCGGTGCCCGACCGCTGGCGCCCGGCGCTTTCAGAGGCGTGGCGGGCGCTGTGGGTCTCGCGCGTGGCCATCTGGCTCTCGGCGCTGGGCGCGATCGCGCTGTGGGGCACATCGCCGCGGGCGAGCGCGTTCGACCCGGGTGCGGTCACGCGCCCCTACGGCGCGCTCGGCAACGCCCTGGTCGCGCCGATGGGCCGCTGGGACAGCGTCTGGTACCTGGCGATCGCCGACGGCGGCTATCCCGCGACCGACGCACGGCGGCCGGCCTTCTTCCCGCTCTACCCGTGGCTGGTGCGCGTGGTGGGCACGGTGACCGGTTCGCCGCTGATCGCCGGCGCGCTGCTGTCGACGGCCTGCTTCGCGGCCGCGCTGGTCGTGCTCCATCGCCTCGCCGAGCTCGAGCTTGGGCCGGAGGCCGCGCGCTGGACGGTCTGGGCGCTGGCGCTGTTCCCGATGTCTTTCTTCTTCTCGGCCGTCTACGCGGAGGCGCTGTTCCTCCTGCTCTCGGTCGCCGCGGTCTACGCCGCGCGCACCGGGCGCTGGGCCTGGGCGGGCGCCCTCGGCGGCCTGGCAGCGGGCACGCGCAGCGCCGGGCTCGTGCTGGTGGTCGCGCTCGGTCTGCTGTGGTGGCAGCAGCGCGACCGGCGTGCGTCCCAGCTCGCATGGCTGGCGCTGGTGCCCGCCGCACAGGCGGCGTTCTGCGTCCTGCTGGCGTTGCGCGGCGCGGATGCGCTCGCACCGTTTCACGCCCAGGCGCTCTGGTTCCGCTCGTTCGCCGGGCCGTTCGCGGGCCTCTTGGACGGCGCCGTCGCGGCCGCGGACGGCGTGCGCCAGCTCATCCATGGCCCCGGGCCGCCGGTCTACTTCACGCCCGCCGGCGGCGATCCGCTGCGGGTCGCGCGCTTCAACCTGATGCTGTTCGCCTTCGCGCTGCTGGCGATCGGAGCGCTCGTGGGGGCGCTGCGGCGCCTGCGGCCCGCCTACGGCGCCTACGCGATCGCTGCGATAACGCTGCCGCTGTCCTACCCCGTGGCCCCGCAGCCGCTGATGTCGCTGCCGCGCTTCGAGGCCGTGCTGTTCCCGCTGTTCATGTGGGCCGGCTGGTGGCTGGCGCGCGGCGGCCGTGCGCGCCGCGCGCTGGTGCTCGGGAGCAGCGCGGTCCTGTTGGCGGCGTTCAGCGCGCAGTTCGCCACGTGGCACTGGGTCGCGTGACCGCGGCGAGCAAGCACCCCGTAGGGAGTGCGCTTCGCGAACGTCCCGCGGCGATCCTGCTCGACGCCATGGGCACGCTGGTCGAGCTCGAGGATCCGGCGCCGCATCTCGTGGCCGAACTCGGGGCGCGGGGCGTCGGCGGCGTGACGCTCACCGACGCGCGCCGGGCCGTGCGCGCGGAGATCGCGCTCTACCGGGCCGAGCACGACACGGCCGTCGACGCGCCCAGCCTCGCCGCGCTGCGCCGTCGCTGCGCCGCCGTGATCGCCACGGAGCTGGGCGGTCTGAACAACGAGCTCGTCCTCGACGCGCTGCTGGGGGCGATCCGCTTCCGCCCCTATCCCGAGGTGCCGGGCGTCCTCGCCGCCCTGCGCGCCCGTGGTGACCGCCTCGCGGTCGTGTCGAACTGGGACGTATCGCTGCATGACGTGCTCGCGCGCACCGGCCTGCGCGACCGCGTCGACGCGGTGGTCGTCTCGGCCACTGCGGGCGCGGCGAAGCCCGACCCGGCGATCTTCGCCCAGGCGCTCGCGGCGCTCGGCGCGGTGCCCGGCGACGCGCTGCACGCCGGCGACGACCTCCGGGCCGACGTCGCCGGCGCCCGCGCCGCGGGCATCGCCGCGGTGCTCGTGGCCCGCGACGGCGCGGTGCCCCCCGACGGCGTGCGCGCGATCGCATCGCTGGACGGACTGCTCACCGGCTGAGCTCGCCGCGTACCCTCTGTCGGAATGTCGAGCGAGGCCGCGTCGATTCCGCCCCCGTCGCTGCAGACGGCGCCCGACGATCCGCCCGTGCCCCGTCGCGGCGAGGATCCCGGCTGGCGGCCCATCACCGCGCTGTTCGCGCTCCTCGCGGGCTTCGGGGGCGCCCTCTTCGGCGCCGTGGTCGTCGGGGTGACCGCGGGCCTGTTCGGGGCGAGCCTCACCGACCCGCCGCCGGCCGTGTCGATCATCGGGACCGTGGTCCAGGACGTCTGCCTCGTCGGCTCGGCGCTGTTCTTCGCCCGGCTCGCCGCGCGCCCGCTGCCGTCGCAGTTCGGGCTGCGGGCCGTTCGCTTCTGGCCGGCGGCCGGCTGGGCGCTCGCGGCCTACGCCGCGTTCTACGCCTTCACCGCCGTGTGGGTGAGCCTCCTGGGGACGAAGCCCGTCGACCAGAACCTGCCCAAGGAGCTCGGCGCCGACAAGAGCACCGTCGCGTTGATCGCGGTCGCCCTGCTCGTCTCCGTGATCGCGCCGCTGGCCGAGGAGTTCTTCTTCCGCGGCTACTTCTACGGCGCGCTGCGCAACTGGAACGTCTGGGCGGCCACGCTCATCACCGGCCTCGTCTTCGGCGCGATCCACGCTGGCTCGGCGCAATGGGAGTTCCTGCTGCCGCTCGCGTTCTTCGGCGCGTCGCTGTGCTGGCTGCGCGAGCGGACGGGCTCGCTGTATCCGGGGATCGTGTTGCACTGCGCCAACAACTCGATCGCCTTCGGCGTCTCGCAGGACTGGGGCTGGGAGATCGGGGCCCTGTTCCTGGCCTCCGTCTCGGTGATCTGGGTCGTGGCGATCCTGGTCCGGACCCGCTGGGACGCGTCCGCCGCCGTGCCCGCAATTTGAGAACGCCTTGCCATCCCGCCGTGGCGTCGGGCAAGATGCCCGCCTCCATGAACGTCCGGCGCCTCCGTCTCCCTGCCCTTCTGCTCGTCGCGGCGGGTCTGGTCGCGCCGGGCGGAGCCCAGGCCGCGAGCGGCCCCCTGCTGTCGCTGACGCCCGAGAGGCTCCAGGCGGGCCGGGCCACGCTGGCGCAGACCGCCTGGCGCGTCCGGGTGGTGGCCCAGCCGTGGGTCGAGGGCCAGGCGGCGACGATCCGCTTCTACCGCAACGGCCAGCGCGTGGCCAAGCGCGACCTGACCCTGAGCCGGTCGCCCACCGGGAAGTCGGGCACGGCGCTCGTGCCGTTCACCTCCGCGCGCCCGGGGCGCATCACGGTGCAGGCGACGCACCTCGCCACGCCGGGGCTGCCCCAGCTCAAGGCACGACCGGTGCGGGTGCGCATCCTGGCCCTGAGCACAGCGCCGGGCGCCCGCGGGCCGGTGGTCCGGATGCTCCAGCGGCGCCTGGCCGCCGCCGGCTATGTCGTGGGGCAGCGCGGCTTCTACGACGCCCGCACCGCCCGCGCCGTCCTCGCCTTCCGCAAGGTCGCCGGGATGGCACGGACGTCGATCGCCTCACACGACGTGTTCCGGCGCCTGCTCGCCGGCGGCGGGCGCTTCCGTATCCGCCACCCCGATCACGGCAAGCACATCGAGGCCGACCTCTCGCGGCAGGTGCTGGCGCTCATCGCCAACGGCAAGGTCCAGCGCATCTATCCGTTCAGCTCGGGCAAGCCGTCGACGCCGACCGTGCGCGGCAGCTTCCGCGTCTACTCCAAGACGCCGGGGACGAACCAGAAGGGGATGGTCTTCTCCTCCTACTTCATCCGTGGCTACGCGATCCACGGCTATTACTCGGTCCCCGTGTTCGCGGCCAGCCACGGCTGCCTACGGGTGCCGATCCCCGACGCGGTGCCGATCTACCACTGGCTCTCGTACGGGGACATCGTCGACGTCTACCGGTAGCCCGGCGGCATCGTGCCGCCGGGGTTCGGGTTCTCGGGGAACGGCGGGCGCTCGGCGGCCTCGGTGGTCGCGGCCGGCGCCACGGCCTCGTCGCGGACCGGCACGAGCTTGCCGTCCTCGTCGCGGCGCATCCGAATCCTGCCGCCCTCGGCGGAGATCTTGCCGCCCTCGGCGCGCGGGTCACGTTCGTAGCGGGCCATGAGACGACCCTATCCCGCCCACCCGTAGGGCGTGGCCGCCTCGGCGACCAGCAGCTCCAGTACCGCCGGCATGCCGCCGCGCGCGTGCGCGGCGCGCTGGCGGTCCGCGCCGTTGCCCGCGATGAGGATGCGCCGGATGCCCTCCAGCTCGCGCTCGACCCCAAGCTCGCGCGCGTGCGGGCGCGCGAGCTCGAGCGCGGCCGCGGCGACGGCGGTACGCGGGCCAGCCCACCCGCGTGCGGGAGCCGGGCGGCCAGTCCGTCGCGTGCCGCGGTGAACGAGGCCTCCATGAGCGCCTCGCGCGGGGGCCACGGGCCGGCCTCGGCCGCCTCGGCTCGGAC
>JBDTYI010000138.1:0-3899 GCA_040005775.1 Solirubrobacteraceae bacterium | reverse complement strand
ACGCCGGAGTCGAAGACGCCGATCGGGCGCTCACGGGGGTCGGCGGGCCGGGAGGACACGCGCCCATCCTAAGCCTGGTGTCCCCCGTGGGGCCCGCCGCGCTCACTTCGCGCCGACCGTGCCGATCGTGTCCTTGATGCGGTCGGCGACGGCCTTGTCGATGCCGTTGCCGTGCAGGCTGCGACCGGCGACCACCATCCCGGCCATCAGGCCCGCGACGAGCAGCACCAGCGCGACGTACTCGACCGTTCCCTGCCCGGTCTGCGCGGCCAGCCGCCCGCGCAGCCAGGCGGCCTGCGCGTGGGCGAAGCCCATGATCCGATACCCCATCCGAACCCTCCTCGATGTCGTTTCGCCGGGATCGATCCGGCCGCGATCGAGTCTGCGCGGAGGCGTGTCACGGCGAAAGACGCCGTCTGTGGAGAATCACGCACGAATGCGTGTCCTGATCGTGACGACGATGTGGCCGACCGCCGCCGAGCCCGCCCTGGGGAGCTTCGTGCGCGACCAGGTCGACGCCCTGCGCGCCGAGGGCGCCGACGTCGACGTCTTCGCCTTCCCGCCCGGCGGCTACCTGCGCGCCGCCCGCGACCTGCGCCGCAGCCGCGGCGCGGCCGACTACGACGTCGTCCACGCGCACTTCGGCCTGAGCGCGTGGCCGGCGCTCGCGCTGCGCGGGCTCCCGCACGCCGTGACCCTCCACGGCACCGACCTGCGCCACCCGCGCTCGCGGCGCATCACCCGCGCCGCGCTGCCCTTTTACGACCTCGTTGCCGCCGTGAGCGACGAGCTGGCGGCCGAGGCGGGGGACCGGCGGGGGCGCCGCGACGTGAAGGTGCTGCCGTGCGGCGTCGACCTCGACCGCTTCGGGCCGATCGACCGCCGGGAGGCACGCGCGCAGCTCGGGCTCCCCGCCGACGAGCCGGTGCTGCTCTTCCCCGCCGACCCGCACCGCCCCGCGAAGCGCTTCGACCATGCGCGCGAGGCCGCCGGGGACGTCCGCCTGCTCACGCTCGGGCGCGTGCACCCGTTCGAGGTGCCGCTCTACGTCAACGCCGCAAACGCGGTGCTCGTGCCGTCCGATCACGAGGGCTTCGGGCTCGCGGTGCTCGAGGCGCTCGCGTGCGACGTGCCTGTGCTCGCCACGCCGGTCGGCAACCACCCCGCGGCCCTTACGGGCGTCGCCGGGACGCTGTGCGCGACCTACGACCGCGACGCGTGGCGCGCCGCCCTGGCCCCGCACCTCGCCGCCGCCGACCCGCGTATCGAGGGCCGCACGTCGGCACAGCGCTGGTCCTCGACGGCGATGGCCCGGCGCGTGATCGGCGCCTACAACGAGGTGCTAGCTTCCCCGCAGGCGCCCAGCACGGGCGCCGATTCCGCATGAAGGGCCCCTTGAACCGCCTCCGTCGCCGCTCCTCCGAGCCGGCCCTCGAGCCCACCCCGGGCACGTCGGCGACCCCTGAGCAGCCGACGACCGTGCAGCCCGCCGTCGACCCGGCGACCGAGGGCCTGCCTGCTGGTCAGGCCCTGTCCGACGGCGAGCCGAGCTTCCGCCACCGCGGCCGCGCGCGCCGCCGCCTGCGCTACCTGCGCCGCATCCGCGAGTTGGGGTTCCGCGACCTCGGCGGCCTCGTCTTCGACCAGCATCGCTTCGACCGCCGCAACGACGACCTCGTGCGCGCGAAGGTCGAGGCGCTGCGCGCGGTGGACCGGGAGCTGCGCGCACTCGAGCACGTCCTCGGCGACGAGCGGCCGATCACCGAACTGCGCGAGCCAGGCGTCTCGGTGTGTCCGCGTTGCGGTGCGCTGCCGGGCAGCGACGCGCGCTTCTGCCCGTCGTGCGGCACGCCGCAGCAGGGCGCGCGGACGATCGCCGGCGTCGGCCCCGGCGAGGCGTCGCCCCAGGCGCTCGCCCCGACTGCACAGCCCGCGCCGGATGAGGGGCTGCCGCCGCCGGTGCCCGCGGAGGAACCCGCCGAGGCCGCGACGGCGCAGCACGAGGCCGCCCGCCCCGCCCCGTGAGCACCGACCCGACCGCGCCGCCCGCGGGGACGATCGGCTGCCCGCACTGTGGCCATCCCGTCGGCCCCGACCAGGACTGGTGCCTGCACTGCGGCGCCGCCGCCCGCACGCGCCTCGCCCCGACGCCCAACTGGCGCCTGCCCGTCGCCGCCCTGGCGCTCGTCGTCGCCCTTGCGGGCGTCGCGCTCGCGGTCGCGTTCGTGACCCTGAGCGGCAACAGCGACACGCCGTCGCAGACGATCACCACCACCGCGCCGGCCGCGGCGGCGCCGGCCACGGCGGCCCCGGCACCGCCGGCGACCACGGCGCCACCGCCGACGACCACGACGGCGCCCCCGTCGGCGGCCACCGCGCCGCCGAACGCGCCGACGCCGACGCAGACCGCGCCGGGCGGCTGATCACCCGACCACGAGCGCGGGCCAGTGCCCCGCGAGACGCTCGGCCGCCCGCCGAGCGAGCGGATGCACGGCCACCTCGGGCACCGCCGGAGCCTCCTCGGCGCCGAGCACCGCCAGCGAGGCTGTGAGCGACTCGGCCAGCACGCCGAGGTCATAGCCGCCTTCGAGCACGAGCCCGACCCCGATGCCCAGCTCCTCGGCGACCCCCCGCACGCTCGCGACCATCGCGGCGTAGCCGGCGGTCGTGACCCGGCAGCCCGCGAGCGGATCGTGCGCGTGCGCGTCGTAGCCCGCGGAGATCAGCACCAGCGCCGGTGCGTGCGCTCGGGCGAGCGGAGCGGCCACGTGCTCCACCAGCGACACGAAGGTCTCGTCCCCGGAGCCGGCAGGAACGGGCAGGTTGACCGTGTAGCCCGCTCCCGCGCCGGTTCCCGTGTCGTGCTCGGGTCCGGTGCCGGGGTACAGCGGCGACTCGTGGATCGACACGAACAGCACGCGCGGGTCGGCGCGGAAGATGTCGTTCGTACCGTTGCCGTGGTGGACGTCGAAGTCGAGGATCATCACGCGCTCCGCGTCCCAGCGGTCGAGCGCGTGCTGCGCGCCGATCGCGACGCTGTTGAGCAGGCAGAAGCCCATCGCGCGATCGACGGTCGCGTGGTGGCCCGGCGGGCGGTGCACCGAGGCGCCGGTGCGCGCGCCGGCGCCCAGCAGGTCGTCCACGAGCGCCTGCACCCCGCCGGCCGCGTGCAGCGCGGCACGCAGCGAGCCCTCGGACACCACGGTGTCGAGGTCGATGGCGCCGCCGCCCATGGCGCAGAGGGACTCCAGGCGCGCGACGTGCGCCGGTGGATGCACGGCGAACAGCGCCTCATTCGAGACCGGGGGCGAGTCGCGCACCCGCCAGCCGAGCCAGTCGCGCGCCTCGAGCGCCTGCTCGATCGCGACGATGCGCTCGATGCGCTCGGGGTGCGCGCCGGTGTCGTGCTCGCGCGACGAGGGATGGCGCCAGAGAGCGGGGCGGTCCATGGCGCTACGGTACCCCGCGCATGACGCCACCCGAGCGCATCGAGGCCGACGTCGCCGTCGTCGGCGCCGGTGCCGCGGGGCTGTACGCGACCCTCACGGCGGCCCTCGGCGGCGCGCGGGCGGTGCTCGTCTCCGCCACGCCCCTCGCACGCACCGCGAGCTACTGGGCCCAGGGTGGCCTCGCGGCAGCGCTGGCCGACGACGACTCGCCCGACCTGCATCGCCGCGACACCGAGGTCGCGGGCCGCGGCCTGGTGCGCCCCAGCGCAGCCGCGACGCTGTGCCGCGACGCGCCGCCGACCGTCGCCGAGCTCCAGCGCCTGGGGGTCCAGTTCGACGCCGACCGCCACGGCAACCTCGCGCTCGGGCTCGAGGGCGGGCACTCGCGTCGCCGGGTCGTGCACGCGGGCGGCAGCGCCACCGGGCGGCGCGTCGTGCGCCAGCTCAGCG
>JBDTYI010000137.1:0-2511 GCA_040005775.1 Solirubrobacteraceae bacterium | reverse complement strand
TCTCGATGCCCATCTCGTGGAGCATCGAGACGAGGTCCTCGGTGGCGATGTTGCCCGTGGCGCCCGGAGGCACCGGGCAGCCGCCGAGCTCGCCGAAGCTCGACTCGAACGAGTCCACGCCGGCCTCCATCGCCGCGAGCACGTTGGCGAGCCCCTGCCCGCGCGTGTTGTGGAAGTGCGCGGTCAGCTCGACGCCCCGCCCGAGCGCGACGCGGACGTCCTGGAAGAACGCGAGCACCTGTACGGGGTTCGCCATCCCGGTGGTGTCGCCGAAGCCGATCTCCTGCGCGCCCGCGGCCGCGAGGCGCCCGGCGATGTCGAAGACGCGCTGGGGTTCGACCGGCCCCTCGTAGGGACACCCGAACGACGTCGAGATGACCGCCTCGCAGCGCAGGCCCTCGCCGCGCGCGCGGTCGAGCACGGCGTCGAGGCCGGTGAGGGACTCCTCGACCGTGCGGTTGACGTTGTGGCGGTTGTGGCTCTCCGACGCGCTCAGGAAGACGTTGACCTCGTGGAACTTCTCGCGCGAGCACAACGCGTTCTCCAGGCCGCGCATGTTCGGGATGAGCACCGACACGCTCACGCCCTCCGGCGGCTCGATCCCGGCGAGCACCTGGTCGGCGTCGGCGAGCTGCGGAATCACGTCGGCGCGAACGAAGCTCGTGGCCTCGATGCGCCGCAGTCCGGTGCGCATCAGGGCGTTCAGCAGGCGGATCTTGTCCGCGGTCCGAACGACCTCGGGCTCGTTCTGGAAGCCGTCGCGCGGGCCGACCTCGCGGATGCGCACCTCGGTGGGCAGGAGGGTCACGGGGTCACCCTAGCGACGAGCAACGCGCCGCTATGCTCGCCGACTTGCCCGAGCCAGTCGCGATCATCGGCGCCAGTGGCGCCCTCGGATTCGGCCTGGCCGTGCGCTGGGGACGCGCCGGCGTGCCGGTCGTCCTGGGGTCGCGGGAGGCGGGCCGCGCCGCCCAGGCGGCGGCGAACGCGGCAGACCTCGTGTCCGGCGGCAGCTTCACGCCCGCCGCGAACGCCGAGGCGGCCGCCGCGGCCGAGGTCGTGGTGCTCTGCGTCCCGTTCCGCAACCAATCCGAGACGCTCACGAACCTCAAGGACACGCTGCGCGAGGGCCAGATCGTGATCGACGCGACCGTCCCGCTCGCCGCCGCGGTCTCGGGGAAGGCGACGCGGCTGCTCGGCGTCTGGCAGGGCTCGGCCGCCCAGCAGGCGCAGGAGATGGTGCCCGACGGCGTGCGCGTCGTCAGCGCGCTGCACACGGTCAGCGCGAGCTCGCTGCGCGACCTCGACTCCGAGCTGGGCGAGGACGTCCTGGTCTGCGGCGACCGCCGGGCCGACAAGGAGCGCGTCATCGCCCTCCTGGACCTGATCGACGGCCTGCGCAGCGTCGACTGCGGGCGCCTGGAGATGGCGCGCCTCGTCGAGGGCCTGACCCCGCTGCTGATCTCGATCAACATCCGCAACAAGACCCACGCCGGCATTCGCATCACGGGAATTCCGAACCCCACCCAACCGACGTCGTGATCGTCGTGCTGGCCGGCGGCACCGGAGGCGCCAAGCTCGCCCGCGGGCTGCACGACGTGGTCGGCGACGACCTCGCGGTGATCGCCAACACCGCCGACGACGTCGAGATCTACCGCGCGCACGTGTCCCCTGACCCGGATCTGTGCGCGTTCTGGCTCGCCGACCGCATCGACGAACGCGGCTGGGGCCTGCGCGAGGACACCTTCCACGCAATGGACCAGCTGCGCGAGCTGGGCGTCGATGTCTGGTTCAACCTCGGCGACCGCGACCTGGCGATCGGCCTGCGCCGTGCCGAGCGGATGGCTGCGGGCGCGTCGCTCACCGAGGCACTGGGCGAGCTGACCGCCGGCCTCGGCCTCCGCCCGCGGGTGTTGCCGATGTGCGACGAGGCGGTCCGCACCCGCGTGCTCGCCCGCGGCGCCTGGCACGACTTCCAGGCGTTCATGATCCGCGAGCGGGCGGAGGGGCCCGTCGACGGCGTCGAATACGCCGGGATCGAGGCGGCGACCGTGCCCGCCGCCGTGCGCGAGGCGATCGCCGCCGCCGACGCGATCGTCATCGGCCCCAGCAACCCGATCATCTCGATCCGCCCGATCCTCACCGTCCCCGGGATGGCCGCCGCGCTGCGCGAGGCCGCGGCCCCGGTCGTCGCCGTCTCGCCGATCGTCGACGGCGCCATCCTTAAGGGCCCGACCGCGGCCTTCATGGACTGGGCCGGCCTATCGCTGGACGGCCCCGGCGTCGTGGCGGCCTACGGCGACGTGCTCGACGGCGTGGTCGCCGACGATGCGGTCGACGCCCTCCCGTCCCTGTGCGCCGACACGCGCATGGACGACGCCGACGGCCGTGCCCGCGTCGCCCGCACGGTCCTCGAGTTCGCCGAGGGCCTGCGATGAGGACCTGCGCCGTGCTGCCGGTCAAGCGCTTCGACGACGCCAAGCAGCGCCTGGACAAGACGCTCAGCAGCGG
>JBDTYI010000136.1:0-3704 GCA_040005775.1 Solirubrobacteraceae bacterium | reverse complement strand
ACTTCGCCAGCAGAACAGCCGCGACGACACCGTCGCCCAACAAGATCAGGAGCCCAGTCCCGATCCACTCTGCGCCGATGATGCTCAAGAGCTTCTCCTCCTCTGGGAACAGCGTGACGGGCGCGAGCCTAGTCTGAAAAGTTCGGCAATGTCAAACCACGTTCGTTTACAGTCGCGGCGTGCCGAAGCCGATCCAATCGATCGAGCGGGCAGCGACCATCCTGAGGCTGCTCTCGGGTCGACGCCGCGTGGGAGTCGTCGACCTCGCGGGCGAGATGGGACTGCCGAAGGGGACCGTCCACGGCATCCTCCAGACGCTCCGCGACGTCGGCTTCGTCGAGCAGGATCCCGAGAGCGGCAAGTACCAGCTGGGCCCCACGCTGCTGCACATGGGGTCGAGCTATCTCGACGGCAACGAGCTGCGCACGCGCGCCCTCAACTGGTCCGACGCGCTGGCCGCGCGCGCGAACGAGAGCGTGCGCATCGGCACGCTGCACGAGGGCCACGTGCTCATCGTCCACCACGTGTTCCGCCCCGACGACACCGCCCAGGCGCTCGACGTCGGCACGCTGCGCCCGATCCACGCGACGGCGATGGGCAAGGTGCTGCTCGCCAGCCACGAGTACCTCCTGCCCGAGCTGGTGCGTGCCGGGCTCACCGCGTTCACGCCGAACACGATCACCGAGCGCCGGCGCCTCGCCGACGCGCTCGCGGCGGTCCGCGAGCAGGGCTTCGCCTACACCGTCAGCGAGCTGATGCGCGGCGAGGCGTCGATCGCGGCGCCGATCGAGGACCGCCGCGGCGCGACCGTGGGCGCGATGAGCATCTCGGGCCCGGTCGGCCGGCTGTGCACCACGCGCAAGCGCCCGCGCGCCGAGCTCGTCGGCTGCGTCCGCGAGGGGGCGCGCGCCGTTTCGCGCGAGCTGGGAGCGATCCCGTGGTAGGAGTAGCAGCGCATGCCTGAGCGCTACGTCGCGGCGGTCGATCAGGGCACCGCGTCCTCACGCTGCCTCGTCTTCGACGCCTCGGCACGGATCGTCGCGGTCGCCCAGAAGGAGCACCGCCAGATCTTCCCCCGCGCCGGCTGGGTGGAGCACGACCCCTACGAGATCTGGACCAACGTGCAGGAGGTCGTCGCGGGCGCCCTGGCCGAGGCCGGCCTCGGCCTGGGCGACCTCGCTGCGCTGGGCATCACCAATCAGCGCGAGACGACGGTGCTGTGGGACCGCGTCACCGGCGAGCCGGTGCACCACGCGATCAATTGGCAGGACATGCGCACCGACCATCTCTGCCGCGAGCTGGGCGGCGAGGCGGGGCAGGATCGGTTCCGCGCGCGCTGCGGCCTGCCGTTGGCGACGTACTTCTCGGCGCCGAAGATCCGCTGGCTGCTGGACCGGATGCCCGAGCTTCTCCCGCGCGCGGAGGCCGGGGAGATCCTGTTCGGGACGATGGACTCCTGGCTGGTCTGGAACCTCACCGGACGTCACCTGACCGACGTCACGAACGCCAGTCGCACGATGCTCATGAACCTCGAGACGCTCGAGTGGGACGACGAGTTGCTCGACGCCTTCGGGGTGCCACGGGCGATGCTGCCGGAGATCCGCTCGTCATCCGAGCATTTCGGCGAGGCCCGGGGCACGCTGGCAGGCCTGCCCGTCGCCGCCGCGATCGGCGATCAGCAGGCCGCGCTGTTCGGGCAGACGTGCTTCGGACGTGGCGAGGCGAAGTGCACCTACGGGACCGGCAGCTTCCTGGTGATGAACACCGGTCAAACGCCGGTGGAGTCCACGAAGGGGCTGCTGACCACCGTGGCCTTCCGGGCCGGCGACCGGCCGCCGACCTACGCGCTCGAAGGCTCGATTGCGGTGACCGGTGCCCTCGTGCAGTGGTTCCGCGACAACATCACGCTGATCGGCAGCGCGCCGGAGATCGAGACGCTCGCGCGCACCGTCTCCGACAACGGCGGCTGCTACTTCGTCCCCGCCTTCTCGGGCCTGTTCGCGCCGCACTGGCGCTCGGACGCCCGCGGCGTGATCGCGGGCCTCACCGCCTACATCACCAAGGGTCACCTGGCGCGGGCGGTGCTCGAGGCGACCGCGTGGCAGACGCGCGAGGTGGTCGATGCGATGAACGCCGAGGCGGGCATCGAGCTGCGCAGCCTGCGCGTCGACGGCGGGATGACGGCGAACAACCTGCTCATGCAGATGATCTCCGATTTCCTCGACGCGCCGCTGGTCCGCCCGATCGTGGCCGAGACACCGTCTCTTGGCGCCGCGTACGCCGCGGGTCTCGCCGTCGGGTTCTGGCCCGACACCGACGCGCTGCGCGCGAATTGGCACAAGGCGGCGGAGTGGCGCCCCGCGATGAGCTCGGCCGTACGCGACAAGGGCTACCGCAAGTGGAAGAAGGCGGTCGCGCGAACGATGGACTGGGTCGACGCCGACGACGACTGACGCTCGGGCAGAGCCCTCGGTCAGTTCGGCGAGTGCTCGCTTGCGCTCCCACGTCGCGGCCCGTGGTCTGGGCGGGCGCGCCCTACCGGGCGCCGCCGAGCCCTACGCCGCGGCGGGGGCGGCGGGACGCGAGCGGTCGGGCACGGGCGTGCCGTTCACGCGGGCGTCCTGCTCGTCGAAGTAGGCCTGGAGGCGGTCGGTGATCTCGCGGCGGTGCTCGCCGGGGACCGGCACGACCGGCGGGCCGAAGCGCACGCTGATGGGGTGCCGGCGCCGCCAGAACTTGCGGCGCGGCCAGACGCGGCCCGGGGGCATCGCGTCGTGGGTGCCCTCGACGTAGACGGGCACGATCGGGATGCCGTGCTGGGCGGCGAGGACCGCGGCGCCCGAGCGCATGCGGTGCAGCCCGCCGTCGCGCGAGCGCGAGCCCTCGGGGTAGAGCAGCAGGTTCCAGCGCTGGCGCAGGATCGTGTGGAGGTGCTCGGCCGAGCCGCCCTCCAGGCCGCCGCCCTTGCGCTCGATCGGCACCGTGTTGAAGATCAGCGACACGGTGGCGGCGATGAGTCGGTTCTTGTAGAAGTAGTCGGCCGCCGCGCCCACCGCGGTGCGCTGGCGCCACTGGCGCGGCATCGCGCGCATGATGATCGGCGTGTCGATGTGGCTGGAGTGGTTGGCCACGAACAGCACGGGCGGCTGGAGGCTCTCGAAGGCCTCGCTGTTGACGGTGCGCCGCGCGGTGTACCAGTCGATGATCGGCCCGAGCATGAAGCTGATGAAGCCCTCGCGCGCCGCACGGGCCGGTGCGGTGCGCGCCCACGGGACGTCGAGGTTGACCGCCGCGCGCTTGATGTCGCGGCCGCGCTCGCGGGCGGCCACGGCGCCCTGCGCGATCTTCTCCCGGCTCTCGCGGCCGCGCTCGCGCGCAGCGTCGCGGGCACCGGCGCCCTTCTCCAGCGCGGCGGCACGCGCCTTGGCGCTCTTGGCCAGCGCGGCCTCGCGCGCGGCGAGGCTCCGGTGACGCGCGGCCTCGCGCGCCGCGGCGGCGCTCTGCGCCAGACGCTCGCGATTGCGCTCGCGGGCGGTCTGGTCGGAGTCGGCGTGGCTCTCCTCGGGCGGCAGCACGCTTGTACTACTCCGGCCTGCGTGACCGGTTTCACGCACGCGCGGCGTCGTCGGAAGACGTGTTCGGGCGCGCACGGTGGGGTAGCTTCGTCGTATGAGCGAACACAACGACTCAGCCAGCCCCGAGCA
>JBDTYI010000135.1:0-3409 GCA_040005775.1 Solirubrobacteraceae bacterium | reverse complement strand
CCGCCGCCGACGCGCAGCAGCATGATCGAGTCCGAGCGGCTCGGGCCCGAGGTCGAGGCGCCGCCCTCCTTGGTGCCCTTCGGCCGCTGGTCGGAGCCGAGCACGAGGATGTTCTGGGGGCTGGTCAGCGGGAAGCCCGCGGGGTCGAGCGCGGCCTTCGCACCGTCGGGGACCCGATCCTGGACGAACTGCGCGCTGATGCAGAAGAGGACGAAGGAGAAGGCGAGCCAGCCCACGACGGCCAGGACGATCCACTTGACCACGCGCCCGGGGGTGATCCGGCTCCGCCCACCCCCGCGATGCTCCTCGTCGCTGCGCTTGCGGCGCAGCCCGGACAGGGGCGAGTCCCCGTCGCGGCCACCGCCGAGCAGGCGGGGGCGCGCGCGGTAGACCTTGTACTCCGGGGGCGAATCGGGGTCTGCCATGCCCCAGGTAGGGTGACGATCATGGCCGCCGGCTGCGTGATCGGCGTCGACCTGGGAGGAACGAAGCTGCTCGCCGGGACCGTCGATGCCGACCTGGAGGTGCACCATCGCACCTTCCGGATGGCGCGTCCCGACGACACCGAGGCGGTGATCGCCCAGCTCGTCGACACGATCGAGGAAGGCCGCGAGGCGGCGCCGAGTGAGGTGCTGGGCGTCGGGCTCGGCGTGCCGGGCCTCGTCGACCCGGACACGGGCGTGGTGGCCGATTCGAACCACCTGCCGCTCGCAGGCGTGGCGCTGCGCGACGTGCTCGCCGAGCGCGTCGGCCTGCCCGTGGCCATCGACAACGACGGCAACATGGCGATGCGCGCGGAGTCACGGCGCGGCGCCGCGCGCGGCGCCCGGGACGCGGTGCTGCTCACGATCGGCACCGGCATCGGCGGCGGGCTGCTCGTCGGCGGCCGGATCGCTCATGGCGCGCGCGGCGCGGCCGGCGAGCTCGGGCACATGATCGTCGACGCCGACGGGCCGCCGTGCCCCGGGCGCTGTCCGAACCACGGGTGCCTGGAGGCGCTCGTCTCCGGCCACGCGCTTGGCATCGAGGGCGCGCGCGTCGCCGCCGAGCGGCCCGACAGCGCGCTGCGCGAGGCGAGCGAGCGCGGCGACAGGATCACCGGCCTGCTCGTGACCGAGCTGGCCCTCGCGGGCGACGAGGCCGCGCGCGCGGTCGTCGTGAAGATGGGGGCCAAGCTCGGGCTCGGGATCGTCACGCTGGCCAATGTCTTCAACCCCGAGGTGGTCGTCGTGGGCGGCGGCGCGATCGGTGCCGGGGAGCTGCTGCTCGCCCCGGCGCGCGAGGTCGTCGCGGCGCGCGCCCTGCCGATCTCCCGCGCGGGCCTGCGGATCGTCGCCACGCACTTCGGCGCGGAGGCGGGGATGGTGGGCGCGGCCTGCATGGCGCTCGAGGCGGCCGGGATCGCCGTCAGCTGATGCCCGGTCGCCTCATCGTCTGCCCGACGCCGATCGGCAACCTCGAGGACGTCACCCTGCGCGTGCTCGGCGCGCTGCGCGAGGCCGACGT
Organism: Solirubrobacteraceae bacterium; assembly: GCA_040005775.1. Classification (GTDB taxonomy): domain Bacteria; phylum Actinomycetota; class Thermoleophilia; order Solirubrobacterales; family Solirubrobacteraceae; genus JAOPZW01. The sequence goes on along the minus strand of JBDTYI010000135.1, from coordinate 1,903 downwards.
GCTCGCCTGCGAGGACACGCGCACGACCAAGGTGCTGCTCGACCGCTACGGCGTGTCGGTCGAGCGCGTGCGCTACGACGCGCACACCGAGCGGCGGGTCGCCCCGAAGCTCGTCGAGCGCATGCGCGCGGGGGAGGTCGTCGCGCTGGTCAGCGACGCGGGCATGCCGCTCGTCAGCGACCCCGGCCTGGTGCTCGTGCAGGCGTGCGCCGCGGCGGGGCTGGCGGTCGAGGTGCTGCCCGGTCCGAGTGCGGCGCTCGCCGCGCTCGTGGCCAGCGGGCTCGCCGCGGAGTCGTGGCGGTTCGTGGGGTTCCTGCCGCGCAAGCGCTCGGGACTGGAGGCCGTGATGCGCTCCGAGGAGGTCGTCGTCGCGTTCGAGTCGCCGCGGCGGGTGGGGGCGTCGCTCGCCGTGCTCGCGGCACTGGACCCGGAGCGGCCGGTCGCGGTGTGCCGGGAGCTGACGAAGATCCATGAGGAGGTCGTGCGCGGCACCGCGGCCGAGCTGGCCGCGCGCTACGCCGACGTCCCGCCGCGCGGCGAGGTGGTGCTCGTGATGGGCGGAGCCGCCGAAGGGGCCGGCGAGCTGGCGGCCGGCGTGGCGGCGCTCGCGCGCCTGGTCGAGGCCGGGGCCCGCGCCCGGCCTGCGGCAGCCGTGGTCGCCGAGCTGACCGGCACCAGCGCGAATGCGCTGTACGAAGCGCTGACCGCGGCGAAATAGCGGAGATCGCGCACCGGCGGTCGCGCGATCGCGTGGACCTCGCGCGGACGCGTCCATCATCGGAGCAGTGCCCCGCCTGCTCATCGCCCTCGCCGCCGTCGCTGCGCTCGCGCTCCCCTCGGGCGCGGCGGCGGCGTCGTGGGCGTGGCCGCTGCGCGGTCACGTCATCGGCACGTTCCGCGTGTCGCCGGCGGCGCCCTACGCGGCCGGGCAGCGCCGGGGCATCGACGTCGCGGCGCCCCCGGGAACCGTGATCCGCGCCGCCTGCACCGGGCGCGTGCGCTTCGCCGGGCCGGTGCCGGGGCGGGGCCTCGCGGTCACTGTGGCCTGCGGCACGCTGCGCGCCACCTACCTGCGCCTGGGAGGGCTGCGGGTGCGTGCGGGCGCGAAGGTCGCCACCGGGCATGTCCTGGGCACGCTGGGCTCGGCCGGCCGCCTGCGGCTCGGCGCGCGCCGGGCGGGCCGGCGCTTCGGCTACGTCGATCCGCTCACCCTGCTGCGGGCGCTCCGCGGACCGCACGCGCCGCCCCTGGTCGTCGTGCGCGCGCCGCGGTCGCCGCGGTCGTTCTCGGTCCGGCCGGCACCGGTGCCCGCGGGTCCGCGGATCCCGCTCATCGGCTGGCTCGCGGTGGGGCTCATGGCCGGTGCCCTGCCGGTGGGCGGCCTCGTCCGGCGGCGCCGCGGGCACGGGCCGGCCCTCGCGACGCGGGGGGTGCGCGCGGCCCGCTTGTAGCCTCCGTCGCGGATGGGCTCCTTCTACGTCACCACCCCGATCTACTACGTCAACGCGGCGCCGCACCTCGGCCACGCGTACACGACGATCGCCGCCGATGTGATGGCGCGCCATCACCGCCAGCGCGGCGACGACGTGTTCTTCCTCACGGGCACCGACGAGCACGGCGAGCCGGTGGCCGACGCGGCCAAGGCGCAGGGCCTGCAGCCCCGGGAGCTGGCCGACCGCAACGCCGAGCGCTTCAAGGCGCTGGCGCCCGTGCTGGAGGCGACGAACGACTTCTTCATCCGCACGTCGGACCCCGAGCACATCCGCCGCGTGCAGGACGTGCTCCAGCGCGTCTACGACAACGGCTTCGTGCACAAGGGCCTGTACGAGGGCTGGTACTGCCCGCGGTGCGCGGACTTCAAGGTGGAGAACGAGATCGAGGAGGGCAACCGCTGCCCGATCCA
>JBDTYI010000134.1:0-3702 GCA_040005775.1 Solirubrobacteraceae bacterium | reverse complement strand
CGACCTCCTCGAGCGGGTTCTGCGTCGCGGAGAGCCCGATGCGCTGCGGGTCGCGACCGTCCTCCTGGATCGCCGCGAGGCGCTCGAGCGTCAGCGCGAGGTGCGCGCCGCGCTTCGTCGCCGCCACCGCGTGGATCTCGTCGATGATCACGGTCTCCACGTTGCGCAGCGTCTCGCGCGCCTGCGAGGTGAGCATCAGGTACAGCGACTCGGGCGTCGTGATGAGGATGTCGGGCGGCGTGCGGCGCAGCGCCATCCGCTCCTTCTGCGACGTGTCGCCGGTGCGGATTCCGACACTGACCTCGCCGCCGATTCCGCGCAGCGGCGCGCGCAGGTTGCGGTCGATGTCGTAGGCCAGGGCCTTCAGCGGCGAGACGTAGACCACGCGCGTGTGGTCGGCGGGCTCGCGCGCGAGACGGTCGAGCGCCCACAGGAACGCCGCGAGCGTCTTGCCCGAGCCGGTCGGCGCGCTGAGCAGGACGTGCTCGCCGGTAGCGATCGCCGGCCACGCCTGGGCCTGGGCCTCGGTGGGCCCCTCGAAGGCGCGAAGGAACCAGTCGCGGGTGGTGTCGGTGAAGGAGGAGAGGGGCTCCATGAGACTCGAATGAGGGTACGCAACCACGACGTCTGCCGACCGTTCTAGGAGCACCATGCGACGACTGATCGGACTCACCCTCACGCTGGCCGCCTTCGGCGCCGCGCCCGCCCACGCCGCGGACGAGGCGCAGCTCGACCGCTCGAGCCCGATCGCGGCCTACGGCGGCCGCCTGGCGTGGAGCAGCTACGACGCGGCGACGAAGCGCTACACGCTGGTGACGAAGGCCGGCGGCGTGGTCACCCCGGTGCCCGTCGCTCCGCGCCCGGTGCCGTTCGACGTCGACCTCGGGCCGAGCGCGAGCGGCTCGACGGTCGCCGCGTACACGCGCTGCGCCGTCGACGCCCCGCCGGCCGAGCGCGCCCGCGGCTGCGACGTCTACAGCTTCGACTTCGCCACCGGCACCGAGACGAAGATCACGGCCGCCAGCGCGCCCGACGCGAACGAGTCGTGGCCCAGCGTGTGGCGCGGCGGCATCGCCTTCGCGCGTGACTACGACAACAAGCCCGGCCTCGGCTACCTCTACACGCGCTCGCTGACCGGCTCGCAGCCCTCCACACGGATGCCCGGCGGCTCGCGGAGCGTTTGCGCGCGTTGCAACCCCGTCCCGGGCTCGAAGGCGAGCCAGATCGACCTCTACGGCACGCGCCTGGGCTTCACGTGGACCTACCTCGCCGGCGGGGAGGGCCTGGACTCCGAGATCCGCCTGGACACGATCGGCGGTGGCCACACGCGCGTGGCGCACCAGAACGGGGGCGGCCTCACGCAGGTGCAGCTCGGCTGGCCGGCGTTCGAGGCGGGCTCGCTGTACTACTCGATCTCCTGCTTCGGCGACCCGGGCGGCTGCCCCGGCCGCTACGGGCTGCGCCGCTACCGGTACTCCACCGGCGAGCTGACCTCGTCGCCCGGCCCGCAGAACCCGCTCAGCCACGAGCGCGCCGGGGGCCTGACATATCTGCTCACCGACGCCCAGGACGGCAGCAACTGCATGGGCGATCCCGCGGTGCCGGGCGGCACCTGCACGATCACGTCCGGCTGAGCTCCCTGGCGCGGGCCAGTGCCGCGTCGAGCATCGCCGGCGTCAGCCGGCCGGTGAACGTGTTCTGCTGGCTGGGGTGGAAGCAGCCCAACAGCGGCAGCCACGCGCCGTCGTCGAAGACCGCCTCGTGGCCGAAGCGCGGACCCGGCCGGGGCGCCGGGTGACCGGCGGCGGCGCGCAGGCGCAGCGCGGCATCCCACGCGAAGGCCCCCAGGCAGAGCACGACGCGGAGCTGCGTCAGCAGGGCGACCTCGCGCACCGCGAAGGGCAGGCACGTGTCGCGCTCGACCGGCGTGGGCCTGTTGGCCGGCGGCGCGCAGCGGACCGCCGCGGTGATCCAGGCGCCGCGCAGCGCCAGGCCGTCGCCGGCGTGCAGCGAGATCGGCTGATTGGCGAGGCCGGCGCGGTGCAGCGCAGCGAACAGGAAGTCGCCCGAGCGGTCGCCGGTGAACACGCGGCCGGTCCGGTTCGCTCCGTGCGCGGCGGGGGCGAGCCCAAGGATCAGGATCCGCGCGGCGGGGTCCCCGAAGCCGGGGATCGGCCGGCCCCAGTACTCCTCGCCGGCGAACGCCGCCCGCTTCTCACGCGCGACCTGCTCGCGCCATTGAACGAGCCGCGGACACGCGCGGCAGCCGACGATCTCCGCCTCGAGGGCCTCAAGCGGGTTGGAGGGCACCGAGGGTCAAGCGCACGATCACGGGCTGGAGGTCGAGCATGTCCTCGGGCTTCCCGGTGCGCAGCTGGCGCGAGACGAGCTCGACGCACGCGCCGATGATCCCGAACGCGTCGTCGGTCGAGGCGAAGGTGCCGGCGCCATAGCGGGGGGCGGCGTGGGCGAAGTCGCGCTGCATCGCGTCGGCGAAGGCCTGCAGGATCGCGTCGCGCCGCGCGGCGGCGCGCGGCCCTGCGCCGATGACCTCGACCAGCAGCGTCTGCGCGGACTCGGGGTAGGCGGCCAGCGTCTCCAGGAAGGCCCGTGCCCCGGCGGCGACGCGCTCCTCGAACGTGTCGAACGGGCCGGTCTCCTCCCCGGCGGAGGCCATCGCGCGCATGACCTCGGTGGCGGCCTCGTCGAAGAGCACCAGGATGCACTCCTCTTTGTTGGCGAAGTGCTCGTAGAACGTCGCCTTGGACATCCCGGCCTCGCGGGAGATGGCCTCCGCGCTGCCTTCGGCGTAGCCGCGGTCGGCGAAGACGGCGGCCGCCGCCTCGAGCAAGCGGCGCCGCTGCACGCCGATGCGCACCTCCAGGGGCGGGGCGTGACGGCCGCGGGGAACGCGCGGCGGCGAGCTATGGCCGGTGACCGCCATGGCGCACATGGTAGGTACGCTGGGCGGCGAAATGCTTCGGTCCCTGCTCCCGCCCGCGCTCGCCGCGACCGTCGTGCTCGCCGGCTGTGCCGGCACGCCGTCGTCGGGCAGCAGCTCGACGACGAAGTTCAAGGGCGACGAGCGGCTGGTGGCCAACACCGTCGAGGACCTCGAGACCTCGTCGCGACCGGGCCGGACCGACCCCGGCAAGATCTGCCGCGACGTGCTCGCGGCGCCGCTGGCGCAGAAGTTCGCGACGGCCGGCGGCACGTGTTCCAAGGGCGTCGACAGCGCCCTGAAGGACGCCGACGCCTACCAGCTGGCGGTGCAGGACGTCGCGATCCAAGGCAACGCGGCGACCGCGAAGGTCAAGGTCGACACCGGCGACAGGGACCGCATCCAGACGGTCGCTCTCGCGAAGGAAGCTGGCTCACCCACCGCAGGGTGGCGCATCAGCCGCTTCCCGTAGTACCTGCGAGCCGGTCTAGAACGCCTGTCCGCCCCGCTTGTGCGGCTTCGCACCCGTCCGTACAACCACCCGATGCCCCTGCGTGTGCCCCCTTTCTCGTCGCGATCGTCGCCAGTCTTGCGCTGGCCGCGCCGCGAGCGCGGCGACCCGGATCGGGGCCACCGGCGTCGAGCCCTACTCCTGCGCGCCAGGCTACGAATTCGGTGACGAGGCCTACGCCGTCCCCACCGGCGGCGGCACGATCACGCACCTGTCCTTCGAGCAGGCCGTGTTCAACGCCGGCGAGCGC
>JBDTYI010000133.1:0-2405 GCA_040005775.1 Solirubrobacteraceae bacterium | reverse complement strand
GCACGTGGCCGGTGCCGTTGTAGCCGCCCATTCCCCAGATCCGCTCGTCGCCGCCCGCCACCGCGCCGACCCTCGGGAGCGCGAGGTCGGCGTAGCCAACCACGCCCGACCAGCGGTGGGTGATGTCGGGCACGGCGAGCGCGAGCTCCTCCCGCAGCCAGCGCTCCAGCCGCGCCTGCACGGGCGCCGAGACGGTCGCCTCGCCGGTCCAGCCCGCGGCGCCGTCGAGGTCGGAGAAGCCACCGAGGGTGATGCGCCCGCCGGGCAGCTGCTGGGCGTACTCGTGCCCGTACCGCGCGTAGACAGGCTGCGGCAGGAGGCCTGCGGGCGCCGGTGCCGTCGCGAGCATCTGCAGGCGGCGCGGGCGCACGGCCGCCGCCGCCGGCACGAGGGCCGGGAGGGCGGCGTCAGCCGCGACGACCACGCGCCCCGCGATGACCGTGCCACGGTCGGTCGCGACGCGGACGCGGTCGCCCGTGGCGGCCGGCGGCGCGGTCACCCGCGTGCGCTCGTACACGGGCAGGTCGGCCGCCAGCGCCCGCACCCAGCGCACCGGGTGCACGGAGCCGTCACCGGCGGTCATGAGCGCAAGGCGCTCGGGCCGGCGCAGCGCCGTCGGCAGGTCGTCGCCCCCCACCAGCTCGGCCGGGAACCCGTCGGCCCGCAGGGCGGCGTGGTGGGCGCGGACGTCGTCGGCCTCCTGCGCGTCGAGCCCGAGGCGCAGCAGGCCGGTAACCCGGAAGTGCTCGCGGGCGCCGAGCTCGTCGGCCGCGCGGAGCATCTCGTTCTGCGCGGCGAGCGTGGCCGCGTGCACCCGGCGCGCGCGATCGCGCCCGAAGGCCTCGACGCCGCGGTGGTACATCGGCGCTGCTCCGGCGATGAAGAAGCCGCCGTTGCGGCCCGTCGCCCCGCCCCCCACTACGTCGGCCTCGAGGACGAGGACGTCGGCGCCGGCGGCGTCCAGGCGCCGTGCCAGCGCGATCCCGCCGATGCCCGCCCCGATGATGCAGACGTCGCACGCTCGGTTCCCGTCGAGCGCTGGGCGCCCCGCGTAGGGCTCGTCCTGCCAGAGCGCGACGGTGCTCACGACGCGTCGGCGAGCGCCTCGGCGCGCGCGAGGATGTCCTGCGCCCGCGCGGTCATGCGCACCAGGCCGTAGGCGTCGAGCGTCGCGCGCGGGAGGTCGGTCGCACCCGTGGCGCGCAGGCGGCGCATGAGCTCGGCGATCTCGCTCAGGGGAACCTCGTCGAGCGTGCGGCTGCCCAGCTCGCGGACCTTCACCCGCGGGGCGCCGGCAGCTCGCAGCAGGCCGTCGCCCTCCTCCTCGTCGAACACGACCCGCCCGTCGCCCTTCAGCCGGTAGGCCGAGCCGCTGAGCGGTGCGCGGACGACCGAGGTCAGCTTGTGGCCGCCGGAGGCGCGGTTGTAGAGGCCGTAGGCGCGGTCGGCGAGGACCGGGCCCTCGGCCGCGATGATCTCCAGCAGGACCGGGTCGACCTTGTGGCGACCGGCGTCGCGTGCGTCGGGCGTGGGGCGCGGCTCCCAGCCGCCGTAGGGCGCGAGCGCGACCGCGCCGCCCGTCCCCGTGGGTTCGGCGGCGATCCAGTCGGCCAGCGGCCACCCCGCGAGGGTCGCCGACGGCGCCTGCGGATCGGGGAGGTCCACGACCGCGCAGCCCGCGCGCTCGCGCAGCGTCGCGCGCTGGTCGCCCGCACCCGGCCCGCAGACGACGATCGCCGGCACCGGCAGTCCCGCGCCGCGCGCCGCCTCGGCGGTGAGCAGGGCGTGGCTGAGCAGGTCGGGGCCGGCGGGCGCGGCGACGAGCACGATCGCGGCGCGCCGGCGGGCGGCGTCGAGCGCCGAGCCGTCGTCCTCGGCGGCGAGCAGGCCCGGGGCGCGGCGCACGGTGACGCCCTCGGGCAGCGCGCGCTCGAGAGCGCGCTGCAGGTCGCGCGCGTCGAGCGCGGCGGTTGTCGCGGCGATGAGCAGCTCGGCCATCCGGCGCGGAGCCTAGCCGTCCGTCGTCGCGCCGACGGGCATGGCGGCCGGCACCCGGCCCGTGAGCTCGCTGTAGAGCTCGGCCGTCCGCGCGGCGACCTCGCCCCAGTCGAAGCGCGCGATGTGCTCGGCGGCCTCGGTGACGATGCGAAAGCGCAGCGCCGGGTTGGCGAGCACGAGCCCCATCTGGTCGGCGAGGGCGCGCGGGTCGCTGACCGCCACGCGCAGGCCGACGTCGTCGTTGGGCACCACCTCGCGCAGGCCGCCGGTGTCGGAGACGATGCACGGGCAGCCGCTCGCCATCGCCTCCAGTGCGACCAGGCCGAACGGTTCGTAGAGCGAGGGCACCACGGTCAGGTCGGCGATCCGGTAGAGCGAGCGCAGCACGTCGTCGCCGATCCAGCCCA
>JBDTYI010000132.1:0-6699 GCA_040005775.1 Solirubrobacteraceae bacterium | reverse complement strand
CCAAGCGGGCGTCTCGCGTTCGCGGCCGCAGACGCCCGCTTCCGGGGCGCGGTGGCGCTGGTGTCGGTGGGGCCGCGCTGAGCCCAGGTTCGAGCCGCGGCAGAAGCGCACGGCGAGACTCTCCTTCGTGGCAACGGGAGCAGTCTTTGCGCTCTGCGTCGGCGGTCCGCTCGCCGCTGCGATGGATGTGACTGGGCGTCAGCGGGCGCGGCGATCGGGTCAGGTCTCGGCGATGGCGTAGGTGGCCCAGTCCTCGTCGTCGTCCGCGAGGGGGTGAGTGTCGCACTGCGTGAACTGGATGCCGGAGCCGACGATCACGTCCTTGGCCGTGCGGGTGGCGAGGATCTCTTCCGGACGTTCTCGACCTCACTGGCATGCAGGCCGCCGCGGAACGTGCGCCCGACGCGGACGGCGTGGGTCCGAGGCGGTCGCGACGATGTCCGACCTCCTGCGCGTGGTCGGGAGATCGCGCGAGAACCCCGTGTTCGTCGAGGGCTACGCCGCCCGCGAGCATCCCGGCGACGAGTCGGAGGATCCGACCGCGCCACCGGTGGCCGGCGGCGCGGTCTGACCTCAGGTGTTCAGCGCACGGGGCGAAGGAAGCGGTCGACTGCGAGGTCGCCGATCCGGTGGCCGTGCTCGATCCCTTCGTCCACCGCCTTGCGGAAGTGGAATCCCACGAGGATCCGCGAGATCCCATTCTCCTGCGCGGCGGCGGAGAAGGTGGCATAGCTGCGGGTCACCGGTGACGGGTCGGCGCACGTGCCCCCGGCCGGCAGCGTCAGGCTGCAGGTCGTGAAGCCGATGTGGTCGGTGCCGAAGAACCGCTTCAGCACGGTGGAAGCCGCGCCGCCCTCGACGGCGTGCGCGGAGTCGTAATCCGGGACCGGAGGCGTCGTCACCAGCGGCGTCCATGTCGGGTCGGCGCTGGTGCGCGAGTTGCCGTCGGCGTCCGCGGCGCGGATCGCGGTGACCGGACGCCAGTAGTTGTAGTGGTACTTGGTCTCGAACGAGCTGACGTAGCCGTCGGCGAGGGCCATGTTGAGCAGGGCGAACAGTCGCGCCTGCGCCCATGGATCGTGCCCGGCTGAGACCGTTCTGGCGATCCGGTTCCACTGCAGCGGCGAGCTCTCGACCCAGAACAGGGCGATCTCGGTCTGCTCGGGAGTGCGCGCGCTCGGCGTGGTGACGCCGTCGCCACCGAGAGCCTCGATCTCGTTGAGGTCCGCGGCGTACTTCCGGCTGGTGACCGGGTACGGCGGGCCCGGCCGGAACTGCGAGCTGTCGTCCAGCACGAACGGCGTGACACCTCCCCATCCGGGCGCGAACGCGAACGGGGTGCCCGGCGTGAAGCGGTACTCCCCGGGAGCGGTGCCCTGCGGGAAGTTGTTCACCACCAATGGCGTGTCCGAGCCGTCGGCGGCCCTTAGCGCAAGGATGGCCACGGCCGCGGCTTGGCCGACCTCGATGCCACGCGCCTTGTGCCGACCATCCGGGATCGCGGCGAGCGCAGCGGTGTAGTCGGCCTCGACGCTCGCGACGCCCGCTTGGATGCACGCCGGCGGGAAGGGAGCCGAGATTTGGCGCACGAGCGCGACGAGCACGTCGCGCGCAGCCGCTGCAACAGCGGCGTCCGGGGAGGCGCCCCGCTTTGCGCTGGCGTTGAACGCGTACGGATGCGAACGCCGGTCGATGGCATTCAGGGCGTCGTGGATGGCCAGGTGCGTCATCGCGTACATGCGCGATTCGTGGAGCGGGTCGTCACCCGGGGAGATGCACGCGGCGACCGCGGCCTTCCCGGCGTTCGCGTTCCAGGCGCTGACGGCATCGGAGCGCGGGGTCCGATGGGCGCCGGCCGGGGCGGCGACCACCGCGAGGGCGGTCGCCGCGATGGCCGTGGCGAGGAGTGCGCGTGTCATCGCGGCACCGGCGCCCGGTGACGGGCGACGTACGCGACGCCGCCCAGCGAGATGAGGACGATCACCGCGCCGGCGCCGCCGGCGCCGATCGCGGCCGAGCCCCAGTCGAGGCCCTCGTCGATGGTGCGCACGACCGGCGTGTCCGAGGGTGCCGGCTCGGACGTCTGCGGGTCGGCGATGGGCTGGGCGACCGCCGCGGGCGCGGCGAGCGCGCCGGCGACGAGGCCCGCCGTGAGCAGGCGGGCAATTGGGTGAGAGTGGTGAGTGGTCATGCCGCGTAACGTGCTCCCGAGCCGGTAGACGGCCGGTCGAGGCTCGGTTTACTTCGCGTACCTACCGGGAGTAGGGTCGGTACGCCATGCCCCGATCCCGCTCCACGGCGTGGATCTCCACCTCCTAGGGCCCGTCGAGGCGCTCCTCGACGGTCGGCCGATCGCGCTTGGCGCCCCGAAGCAGCGCGCGGTGCTGGCGATGCTGGCGCTGCGCGTCGGGCACACGGTGTCCGCCGATCGACTCGCGGAAGGCTTGTGGGGCGAGCATCCCCCGGCCAGCGCGCCGAAGATGGTGCAGCTGTACGTGTCGCACCTGCGGCGGCTGCTTGACGGCAACGGCGCGGAGATTGTCACGCACGGGCGCGGATACGAGCTGGGGCTGGGCGACGGTGACGTCGACGCGGCGCAGTTCGAGCGCCTGCTCGACGAGGCGCGGCCCCGGGAGGCGCTCGCGCTGTGGCGCGGCGAGGCGCTGGCCGACCTCGTGGACGAGCCCTTCGCGACAGCGGAGATCCGGCGGCTCGATGGGCTGCGACTGCACGCGAACGAGCTGGCCGTCGACGCGGACATCGAAGCGGGCCGGCACGGCGAGGTGATCGGCGAGCTCGAGGCGCTGATCGACGCACACCCGCTGCGCGAGCAGCTGCACGCCCGGCGCATGCTCGCGCTGTACCGCTGCGGGCGCCAGGCGGAGGCCCTCGAGGCCTACCGCGACGCGCGCGCAGTGCTGGTCGAGCAGGTCGGCGTCGAGCCCGGCGGCGAGCTACGGGGGCTGCAGGACGCGATCCTTGCCCAGGACCCGGCGCTCGACGGCGCCGCGGCTCCGCCGCCTACTCAGGCCAGGCCACCGCCGGCGAGGCCGCCACCGCACCGGCGCACGGGTGTCCTGATCGCAGCCGCGGCCGTCCTGCTGCTCGCGGGCGCGGCCGCCTTCGGCGTCAGCCGCGTGCTCGAGGCCGACGGGCTGCCGGGCATCGACGAGAACTACGTCGGAGTGATCGATCCCGACGGCGGCCGGATCACGACGCAGTACGCCGTCGGCCGCGGGCCGGGCGCGGTGGTCGTCGGAGGCGGGTCCACGTGGGTGGCGAACACCCTGGACGGGACGATCACGCGCGTCAACCGCGAGAACGGCCAGGTCGTGACCATCCCGGTGGGAGGAGGTCCTCACGGCTTGGCGTTCGGCAATGACGCCCTGTGGATCGCAGACGGCGACGCGCGCAGGGTCGTGCAGATCGACCCGGGGGCCAACCAGGTCCAGAAGGAGATCGACGTGGGCAACGCGCCGACCGCCGTGGCCTTCGCGGGCGGCGCGCTGTGGGTGGCATCGGGGGTCGACGGCACCCTCGATCGCATCGATCTCGGTCGTGAATCGGGAAGGCGGACGATCCCTCTCGGCTCGAACCCGACCGCGATGGCCGCCGGCGCGGGTGCGCTCTGGGTCGCGAGCGAGGAGGCGGGCACGGTCACCCGGGTCGAGCCGCGTTCGGGCACCGTGGTGCGGGCGATCCCGGTCGGCAACGGTCCGAGCGCCATCGCGACCGGGGAGGGCGCGGTCTGGGTCGTCAACGGCCACGACGGGACGGTCTCCCGGATCGACCCGGCGACGAACACGGTGACGGGGATCGTGCGCGTCGGCGGCGAGCCGACGGCGGTGGCCGCCGGCGCCGGCGCCGTATGGGTGGCGGGCGGCGAGGACGGCACGATCGCTCGCGTCGACCCGGACACGCCCGCAGTGGTCGAGCGGATCCACACAGGGAACAGCCCATCGGCGGTCACGGTCGCCGGCGGCCGCGTGTGGGCGACCGCCGGCGCGCCGCAGGCCACGCACCGCGGCGGCACGCTTCGCGTCCTGATCCCCTCGAGCCCTCCGAAGGCGCTCTCGATCGACTGGATAGCCGAGTACGGCTATATCTGGAAAGCGGCCCAGGTGACCTCGCTGGCCTACGACGGCCTCGTCGGCTATCGGCGCGTCAGCGGGGCCGCGGGCGCGACGATCGTTGGCGCGCTCGCGACCGACGCTCCGCGGCCGAGTCACGACGGCCGTACCTACGTCTTCACGCTGCGGCGGGGACTTCGCTACTCCGACGGCAGGCCAGTCCATCCGGAGGACTTCCGCGCCTCGATGCAACGCTTCCTGCAAGTCACGCGCCACCAATTCACCCCGTGGTTCGCGGCCGTCGTCGGAGCGCCGCAGTGCGTGAACCGGCCGGCTCGCTGTGATCTGTCCCGGGGAATAGCGACAGACCCCCGGGCGCGGACGATCACCATCCACCTCACTCGCCCCGATGGCGACCTCCTGCACAAGCTGACCCAGCCGTTCGCCTTCGTCGTGCCGTCCGATACACCGCTGCATCTCACCGGCGATCACGCACCACCGGGCACGGGCCCGTACCGGTTCGCAAGCTGGAACGTGAACCGGGGCGGAACACTGGTGCGCAACCCGTACTTCCGATCGCGCGCCGGTCAGGCCCGGCCTACCGGCTTCGCCGACCGCATCGAGGTCGAGGTGCGCCGTCAGCGCGACATCGAGAAGCAGATCGAGGATGTCCAACGCGCGACGGCCGACGTCGCGGTCCTCGCCGCCGCAGGCGAGACCCTCGTCGGCCCCGAGCGCCTCGGGCAGCTCTCCGCGCAATCGCCGGGCCAGGTCCACAGCGTGCCGACGGCGACCACCGGCTGGATGTTCCTCAACGTCCGGCGGCGCCCGTTCGACTCTGTCCGCGTCCGCCGCGCGCTGAACTACGCGACCGACCGAGCGCGCATCGTCGACATCGAAGGCGGCCCCGAGTTCGCCAGCCCGACGTGCCAGATGATGCCGAAGGGCTTTCCTGCTTACCAGCCGTACTGCCCGTACACCGCCCAGAGGACCAGCGGGGGCGGGTGGACTGCGCCCGACGCCGCGCAGGCGCGCCGCCTGATAGCCCAGTCGGGGAGGGCAGGCGAACGAGTCGTCGTGTGGGCGCCCGCCTACGAGCGCGAGATCGGCCGCTACTTCACCGCGCTGCTCGACAAGCTCGGCTTCGAGGCATCGCTTCGCGTGATGGTCGATGACGAGTACTGGCCCAAGATCGGCGACCCTCACACGGGGGCGCAGATCGGCTTCTTCGGCTGGTTCGCCGACTACGTCAGCCCGTCGACCTTCATCTCCGCGCCCTTCGCGTGCTCGGGCCTGTCGGCATCGGGATCGGGCGCCCCCAACGTCTCACGTCTGTGCGATCGCCAACTGGAGCGTCAGATCGACGCTGCTCTCGCGGCCCAGGGCGCGCAGGCCGCCGCGGCATGGGCGGCGGCGGACCGCCGGGTCGTCGATCTGGCGGCCGTCGTCCCGCACGTCAACTCACGTGCGGTCGTGTTCACCTCCAAGCGGGTCGGCAACTTCCAGAATCACCTCCAGTGGTTCACCCTGCTCGACCAGCTTTGGGTCAACTGACCGCGCGCGTCCGCGCCCAACATGGCGGACTCGATCGCGCCGCTGCGGCCGCAGGACGTCGCCGCGGCCGTCGTCCACATCGTCACGCGTGACGAGCGGGCGGCGCTCAACGAGGTGCTCGTCCGAGCGGCCGAGCAGATCCGGTAGGGGACATCGGGACACGGACTGGGGCACGACGCCAAACGGTCACCGTGCGAGGGCGACGCAAGCGCCCTCCGGACAGGAGGCCGACTGCGGTGATCTCCAGGAAAACCGCCGGCTCCAGACTCGGACGGACGAGACCACGGTTTCCAGGCGTGTGCGGTGTCGGCGGAGTTCGGGTTGCCAGACAGGATTCGCTTCCGCGTGGCGTCGCAAAGCGAGCATGTCCCGATCTCACTGGAGACGATCGCTCGGGACGAACAACGGGCGTCTGGGGCGCCAGCGCCGGGCGCCCGCTCCTCGCGCAAAAGCAGGAGGCGCCGACCGGCTGAAGTCCTGCAGCGATATCGGCGCGCGCTACCACCGGGATAGTGGGTGCAGTGGGCGAGGAGAGCTGTCCGCTCCCGGAGCATCCGGCGCTCGTGGAAGCGGCGCGTGCGCTGCGTGACACCGGCCACTGGGCGTGGATCGTCGACGACCGCTGGCGGCTCGTATACGTGACCGACGAGTTGCGCCTGACGTTCGGCGCGGGTCTCGAACTGGCACCGTTCGCCCTAGGCGAGCACCTCTTCGGACCGAACGCCAAGCGGCTGAGCGAGGGCTATCGCTTCGGCGCGAACACGACCGAGCTCACTCGCCTCATCTTCGCGGGTGTCGGCGGCTGGAGGCTCACCGACACACCGGGGACGCGTGATGAACTTTGCGATCTCGTCGATCGATCGCTGCGCGACCTCGTCGAGGATCTCACGCCCGCAAATCCGGCGGCGGTGGGGTTCATCGCCTCAGGAATCGGACTCAGCGGGGCACGGGACATCCCCGCCGTCGGCATACGCATCGATGACGGCGCGGGACGGCTCGCTGGCACCATGCTCATCTCAAAGCCTGGGCCGGGCATGACCACACTTGCGGCCGAAGCTGACCCCCCGGCACCTAC
>JBDTYI010000131.1:0-22742 GCA_040005775.1 Solirubrobacteraceae bacterium | reverse complement strand
CGCAAGGGACCGGGAGAGTAGGTCGCCGCCGGTTTAATCAGTGAAAGGGCCGTCCTCCGGGGCGGCCCTTCGTCGTTCTCGGTACGGTTCTGTGCGTGCAGACCGAGCGTCTGACGATCAAGCCCCTTCTTGGCTCCGACGTCGCCGAGGTCGTGGCGATGGACGACCACGCCGAGGTGCGGGCCGGTGTGGACCCGTTCGGAGACCTGTTGCCGGCCGAGGAAGCAGGGCTGCGTGCGCACGAGGAGGTGCTCGTGGCCCGTGGTGGCTTCAACGCGATCCGGCGGCGGGACACCGGTGCGTTCGTCGGCGTTCTGCAGTTCGAGGAGTGCGCCGGCGGCGAGCGCGAGCTCGGTTACCGCCTTCGGCCCGACCGGTGGGGGCGCGGGTACGCCGCCGAGGCGGCCACCGCGATGGTCAACGCCGGCCTGGAGGAAGGGGCGCCGCGAGTGTTCGCGCACGCGCTCGAGGCCAACGCCGGTTCGATCGCCGTGATGCGCCGCGCGGGCCTGCAGTACGTCGGGCCGTGGAGCTACAAGGGGCTCGCCGGGGTGGAGTACGCCGTTACGCGTTAGCGCGGTGCGCCGGACGGCTGCGCATGATGCGCTTGGCCGGCGGCGCCGTGGTGCAGACGTGCGGGCGGGCGGGGACGACGCCGGGGCGGCCGGGGCGCAACCTGGGCGCCAGCGGCTCGCGCTGATGGGGGTGTGGGGCGGCAGCGGCGGGCTCGCGACCAAGAAGCTCGCGCACGCTCGTGATGCTCTCCAGCGTCGCAAAGGCGAGGGCGACGTCGGCGGCGCGCTCGATCGCGAGGCGCCAGGTGGTGAGGGTGGAATCGGGGGAGAACATGTGTTCGCAAGGCTAGGAAGCCACCCGGACGGAAGCCGGGTTCTGCAACCGATCTTGCAGCGACCCTGGCCGGCCAGGCACAGTCACACGCGCGCGCCCAGCGACGACCAGACATCGATCTTGGTGCGCACCCGATCCGCCACCTCGCCGGCGAACTCGCTCGTGGTCGCGTGACCGCCCAGGTCCGGCGTGCGGATGCCCGCGGCGGTCGCCTCGAGGACCGACTCGTAGATCGCGCAGGAGGCGCGCTCGGCACCCGGATGCTCTTTTTCGCCGGCGTAGTGCAGGACGGCGCCGCAGGCCAGCAGCATGGCCATCGGGTTGGCCAGATCCTTGCCCTGGAGCGCGGGTGCCGTGCCGTGGGGCGCCTCAGCCATGGCCACCTGGGTCGCGAAGTCGTCGTCGAAGGCCAGCAGAACGGACTCGGCGCCCGCGATCGAGCCGAACATCGGCATGACCAGGTCGCTGAGGCAGTCCCCATCGCGGTTGAGCGCGGGGATGACCAGGGGCTCCTCGATCGAGCCGCTGACCAGACCGGCGTAGGTGGCATCGATGAGGACGGGCTGGTAGGGCACGTCGGCGTGGCTGCGCGCGGCCGCATCGAGCTCCTCCTTGAGCATGCCCTCGTAGACGGGGGAGACCGTCCACTTCGGCCCGCCGTAGACCTTGCCGCCCATCGCGGCCGCCTGGCGAAAGGCGTACTCGGCCACCGCGCGGCACGTCCCGCGCGAGATCTTCTCGGTGCGGTAGGCGATCTCGTCGCCCGAGCCCTCCTCGCCCTCGCGCCACTGCTTGGCGCCGTAGGCGTCGTCGACGGCCATGCGCACGACGCTGATCGGGTGGTGGACGCCGGCCACCGGTGTCACGCCCGGGATGCGACGGCCGGTGCGGATGATGACCTTGCCGTCGACCTCCTCGCGCAGGATCCGGTTCGGCGAGCCGACGTCGTCGCGGCCTTCGGGCGTGATCGTGGCCGCCTTGATGCCGAAGCCCGCGTCGCGCATGGCCTGCGCGGCGTCGGTGACGACGGCGTTGTCGGTGGCCCGGCGGTTATCGAGCGAGAGGTCGAACGGCAGCAGCTCGAGGTCGAGCTGGACCACGTCGGGCTCGAGCACCCGCAGCGCCTGCTCGAGCAGCTCCTGCCCCGTCTCGTCGCCCTCGAGCACCACGATCCTCAGCGTGTCGGCCATGGCGCGCCACGATACCGCCGTGCCGGCCGACCCCCGGGGTACGCTGACGCGCGATGAGCGCGGTGCCGTGCAGCTGGTGCGGGGTGGACGTCGGAGCCGGCGAGGGCTTCCGCGCCGCCGAGCCCGAGGGCGAGCGCCGCGCCGCGTTCTGCCGCCTGGAGCACATCGTCCCCTGGGCGATCCAGGGCGCGCACTGGGAGCCCGGCCGGATCACTGACCCCGGCGACCCCGACGACGGCCTCGGCCGCTGCGCCCACTGCGGCGACGACCTCGGCGACCGGCGCGTGCTGCTGGTCCGCCACCGCGGCGAGCACCGCATCGCCGACGCGTTCTGCGGCGTGTCGCACCTGCTGGCCTGGGCCAAGGCCGGCGGGCGCTGGCAGACCTCCCGCTAGGGCTAGCGCTAGGCCGCCGCTGAGCCCGTCACGCCGAGCTCGTCCGCGCGGGCTTGGAGCGCCGCGATGACGAGCGCGATGTGGGCGTCGAGGTCGACGCCGAGCTCCTCGGCGCCGGCGCGGACCTCGTCGCGGTCGACGGCAGCCGCGAAGGCCGGGGTCTTCAGCTTCTTCTTGACCGATTTGGGCGTCATGCCCTCAAGGCCCTGGGGCCGGACGTAGGCGCAGGCGACCACGAACCCGCTGAGCTCGTCGACGGCGTAGAGGGTCTTCTCCATCGGCGTCTCGCGGGGAACGCCCATGAAGTCCGCGTGCGAGGCGATGGCGCGGATGATCGCGGGGTCGACGTCGCGGCGCTCGAGCTCTTCTAGCGCCATGCGCGGATGGCCGGTCTCGAGGTCGGGGAAGCGCTCGTAGTCCATGTCGTGCAGCAGCCCGACGACGCCCCAAAGCTCCTCGTCCGCGCCGCGCTCGCGCGCGTAGGCGCGCATCGAGGCCTCGACCGCGAGGCAGTGGCGCCGGAGAGACTCCGATTCGACCCACTCCGTCAGGAGGGTCCAGGCCTCGTCGCGCGAAGGCTGTACGGACATGACTGTTAGGCTAGCCGAGCGCCCAATGCCCGCCGCGCAGGGGGCGCCCCCTCACCTTATGGAGAAGCTCGTCATCGACGGCGGCGTGCCGCTGCGCGGTACCGTCATCCCCGCCGGGAACAAGAACGGCGCGCTGCCGATCCTGGCCGCGGCGGTCTTGACGACCGACGAGGTCGTCGTCAGCAACGTGCCCCGGATCCGCGACGTCGAGGCGATGCTGCGCGTGATCCGCGGCCTTGGCGCGACGACCGAATGGCGGGGCGCCAACGAGGTCGCCATCTGCGCCGCCGGCGTGGATCGCGAGGCCTACGTCGACCGCGACCACGCCGAGCGCATCCGCGCCTCGTTCCTGCTCGCCGGCCCGCTGCTGGCCCGCTTCGGCCACGCCGACATGCCCCCGCCCGGCGGCGACGTCATCGGCCGCCGGCGCCTCGATCCGCACCTCGACGCGTTCCGCGCCATGGGCGCGAGCTACACCCACGGGCGCGACATCGTGCTCGCCGCGCCCAACGGCGGGCTGCGCGCGGGTGAGGTGTTCATGGACGAGCCGTCGGTCATGGCGACCGAGAACGCGCTCATGGCCGCCGCCCTGACGCCAGGCACGACGATCATCGGCAACGCCGCCTGCGAGCCGCACGTGCAGGACCTCGCGCGCATGCTCGTGAAGATGGGCGCCGACATCCGCGGCATCGCCTCCAACGTGCTGATCGTCGAAGGCAAGGCCGAGCTCGGCGGCTGCACCCACCGCGTCGGGCCCGACCACATCGAGATCGGGTCGTTCATGGCGCTCGCGGGCGTCACGCGCGGCGAGCTGCGCATCAAGGACACCGACCCCGACGACCTGCGGATGATCCGCCTCGTCTTCAGCCGCCTGGGCCTGCAGTCGGAGCTCGACGGCGCCGACGTGCTCGTGCCCGGCGACCAGCAGCTCGTGGCCCAGCGCGACGTCGGCGAGTACAAGGCCAAGGTGCAGGACGGCCCGTGGCCCGCGTTCCCGGCCGACCTCACGTCGATCGCGATCGCCCTGGCGACGCAGTGCAGCGGCTCGGTGCTCATCCACGAGTGGATGTTCGAGAACCGCATGGTCTTCACCGACAAGCTCGTGCTGATGGGCGCCGACATCGTGCTCTGCGACCCGCACCGGGCGATCATCTCCGGCCCCGCGCGCCTGCGCGGCGAGCGCCTGGAGTCGCCGGACATCCGCGCCGGCATGGCGATGCTCATCGCCGCCCTGTGCGCCGAGGGTCACAGCGAGATCGGCAACGTGGGGCAGATCGACCGTGGCTACGAACGGATCGACGAGCGCCTGCGCGAGCTGGGCGGACGGATCGAGCGGGTCGCCACCGAGCCCGCCCCGGTGTGATCCACCCGATTCCGAGCGGCACGCGCGACGTGCTGCCCGACGAGATGCGCGAGCTGCGCGCGATCACCGACGCCCTGCGCGAGGTGTTCGAGCGCCACGGCTACGGCGAGGTCTACACGCCGGCGATCGAGTACGAGACGACGCTCGCCGCCGGCGAGGTCGGCGGCCAGCCCGCCTACCGCGTCTTCGACGACCACGGCGCCTCTCTGGCCCTGCGCACCGACATGACGGTGCCGATCGCGCGGCTGGCCGCCACCCGCTACCAGTCGGCCGAGCCACCGCTGCGCTTCTCCTACGTCGCCCACGCCTACCGGCAGGTGACGCCCCATCGCGGGCAGATGCGCGAGTTCCTCCAGGCCGGCATCGAGCTCGTCGGCGCGCCTGGGCCCGACGGCACGGCGGAGGCGCTGACCGTGCTCTGCCACGCGCTCGACGCCGTCGGACTGACGGGCTACCGGGTCGGGCTGGGCGATGCGTCGCTGTACCCGAAGCTGCTGGAGTCCTTCGGCGTCACCGGCGACGCCGCCGCGGGGCTGCTCTCGGCCCTGGCCTCGAAGGACCTCGTCGCCCTGGAGCGCGCGATCCCGGCCCTCGGCCTGGGCGCGCAGGAGGCCGACCAGCTCGTCCGCGTGCCCCAGCTGCGCGGGGGCCCGGGCGTGCTCGACGCGCCCGACGGCCCCGTCGCCGACGCCCTCGGCGGGCTGCGGGGCATGCTCGACCTGCTCGAGCCCGCCGTGGCCGAGCGCGTGATCTTCGACCTCGGCCTCGCCCGCGGCCAGGGCTACTACACCGCGGCGGTCTTCGACGTCTACGACCCGGCGCTCGGCGAGCCGCTCGGCGGCGGCGGGCGCTACGACGACCTGCTCGGCCGATTCGGACGCGATCTGCCCGCCGTCGGGTTCGCGATCGGCGTCGATCGCCTGCACGCCGCGCTCGCGGGAGAGGAGCGGCGGTGAACCGCTTCGGGCTCACGTTCGCTGTGCCCCGCGGCGCCCTGTTCGGAGACTCGGTCGCCGCATTGGAGTCGCTGGGCGTCGACTGCTCGGAGGTGCGCGCCAACGACCGCAAGCTGCTGTTCGAGGACGTGGGCATCGTCACGATGCGCCCCTCGGACGTGCCCACCTACGTCGAGGCCGGCGCCGCCGACCTGGGCATGGTCGGCAAGGACGTGCTCATGGAGCACCCCGAGCGCGAGGTCTTCGAGCTGCTCGACCTCGGCTACGGCGAGTGCCGCATGGTGCTCGCCTCCGTCGCGGGCGACCCCGACCCGGCCGCCGAGGCGCTGCGGCGCCTGGGCGTCATGCGCGTGGCCACGAAGTACCCGCGCCTCGCCGCCGGGTGGTTCGAGGAGACCGGGCGCCAGGCCGAGATCGTCGAAGTGAAGGGCTCGGTCGAGCTCGCGCCGCTGACGGGCATGGTCGAGGCGATCGTCGACATCACGGCCACGGGCTCGACCCTGCGCGAGAACGGCCTGGTCGTGCGCGAGGAGATCGCGGTGGCCACGGCGCGCCTGATCGCCAACCCGGTCGCCCACAAGCTGCGCGCGGAGGCGATCGACGAGGTCGTGGGGCGCCTGCGTGGCGGTTGAGCGGTCACCTGAGCGCCTCGCGCTGACCGACCCGGTCGCGGACGCCGCGCGCGTCCGCGCCCTGGCGCCGACCGCCGCGTCGGTCACGGCTGACGTCGAGGCGATCGTCGCCGCGGTGCGCGACGGGGGCGACGCGGCCCTGCGCGGTTTCGTCGAGCGCTTCGACGGTGTCGACGGCCAGCTCGTGGTCACCGACGAGGAGCTGCGCGCTGCGCTCGACGCGCTGGACCCGGCGGTGCGCGCCGGCCTGGAGGTGGCGGTCGCGAACGTCGGGATCGTCGCGGAGGCGGGGATCGCCGCCGACCGCGACGTCGAGCTGCCCCAGGGCCACACCGTCCGCCTGCGCGAGGTGCCGGTGCGCCGCGCCGCGGTCTACGCCCCCGGCGGCCGCGCCGCCTACCCCTCGAGCGTGGTGATGGGCGTGGTGACCGCGCGCGCCGCGGGCGTCGACGAGGTCGTCGTGTGCGCCCCCGGCGCGCACCCCGTGATCCTCGCCGCCGCCGCGTTGTGCAGCGCCGACGCGGTGTTCCGCATGGGCGGCGCGCACGCGATCGCCGCCCTCGCCTACGGAACCGAGACCGTGCGGCGCGCCGACGTGATCGTCGGCCCGGGCGGCCTGTACGTGCAGGAGGCCAAGCGCCTCGTGAGCGGTGTCGTGGGGATCGACGGGTTCGCCGGGCCCTCCGATGTGCTCGTGCTCGCCTCCTACGGCGCCGACCCCGAGCTCATCGCGCTCGACCTCGCCGCGCAGGCCGAGCACGGCGAGGGCACCATCGTCTGCGCGGTCAGCGACGACGCGGCGATCCTCGACGCGCTGGCCTTCGAGCCGGCTGCCGCGGCCGCCGCGCTCCTCGACGCGCCCGACCTCGACACCGCGCTCGCCTTCGCCGAGGCGTTCGCCCCCGAGCACCTCGAGCTCGTCGGCGCGGCTGCGGAGCGGCTGGCCCCGCGCGTGCGCTCGGCCGGCTGCGTGTTCGTGGGCGCGAGCAGCGCGACCGCGTTCGGCGACTACGTCGCCGGGTCCAACCACACGCTGCCCACGGGCGGCGCGGCACGCTTCGCCTCCGGGCTGAACGTGCGCCACTTCCGCCGCCGGGTCAGCGAGGTCCGAATCGGTGACGCCGCCGGCGCCCTCGCGGGGCCCGGCGCTGCGATCGCCGAGGCCGAGGGCTTCGACGTGCACGCGGCGTCGATGCGGGTTCGGGAGAATCGATCGTCGTGAGCCGCTCAGCGCAGATCAGCCGCGAGACCAAGGAGACCAGCGTCGTGCTGGAGCTCGGCCTCGACGGGTCCGGAGCAGGGGAGCGCGCCACCGGTGTCGGGTTCCTCGACCACATGCTCGACCTCGTGGCCCGCCACGGGCGCCTGGATCTGACCGTGCGCTCGACCGGCGACCTGCAGACCGGCGGGCATCACACGGTCGAGGACACCGGCATCGTCCTGGGCCAGGCGCTCGACCAGGCCCTGGGCGACCGGCGCGGCATCACGCGCTACGGCCACGCGGTCGTGCCGATGGACGAGGCGCGCGCGTCGTGCGCGATCGACATCTCGGGGCGCCCGTTCTGCCGCTTCGACGCCGACCTTCCACCGGGCGCCACCGGCGACTTCGACCATGAGCTGACCGAGGAGTTCTTCCGCGCTGTGAGCAACAGCGCGCGGCTGACGCTGCACGTGACTGTGGAGACCGGCTCGAATGCCCATCACATGATCGAGGCCGCCTACAAGGCCTTCGCCCGCGCGCTGCGCGAGGCCGTCGCGATCGACCCGACCGAGCCCGGCGTGCCCTCCACGAAGGGGACCTTGACCTAGTGGCCCCGTCCGCGAGTCATACGGCTTTCCGGCGGCGTCTCGCCGCCCGTGGCGGCGTCCTCGCTCAGTCACGGGCCAGAGGCCCATCTCCTTCACTGCGTCCTGGCCACGAACGACGAATCCGCGGCCGGACGACCCGCACGACCCACGAACCGAACCACTCGTGATCGCCATCGTCGACCACGGGCTGGGCAACCGCCGCAACGTCCTCAAGGCGCTCGAGAAGGTCGGGGCCGAGGCGATCGTCAGCGCCGACCACGACGTCCTGAGCGGCGCCGACGGCTTGGTCGTGCCCGGCGTCGGCGCCTTCGCGGCCGGCATGCAGGGGCTGCGCGACGGCGGCCTGGACGAGCTGCTCGTGGAGCGCGCACAGGCCGGCACCCCGGTGATCGGGCTCTGCGTCGGGATGCAGCTGCTGTTCGACTCCTCCACCGAGCTGGGGGGCGACACGGGCCTGGGCCTGCTCGCGGGCGAGGTGCTGCCCATCGAACCTGACCCACCCGCCCTCAAGATCCCGCACATCGGCTGGAACGAGGTCACGTTCACGCGACCGTCGCCGCTCACAGAGGGCCTCGGCGCGTCGGCGGCCTTCTACCACGTGCACTCCTTCGCGGCCCGCCCCGAGGACGACGACGTCGTGCTCGGCCGCGGCGACTACGGAGGCCCGTTCGCTTCGATCGTCGAGCGCTACCCGGTCTATGGGGCCCAGTTCCACCCGGAGAAGTCCTCGGCCGCCGGCCTCGCGTTGCTGGCCAACTTCGCGCGCATCTGCGCGTCGGTGACCGCGTGATCCTCTATCCCGCCATCGACATCGCCGACGGGCAGGCCGTGCGGCTGGTCCAGGGCGACTTCGCCCAGCAGACGGTCTACCGGGACTCGCCGCTGGAGGCCGCCCGCGCCTGGGTGGAGGCCGGCGCGCGCTTCCTGCACGTCGTCGACCTCGACGGCGCGCGGACCGGGTCGCCCAAGTCGCTGGCGCACCTCGAGCAGATGGCCCATGAGCTGCCCGTGCCGGTGCAGTACGGCGGCGGGCTGCGCTCGCTGCCCGCGGTGCGCGACGCGCTGCGCGCCGGGGCCGAGCGCGTGATCCTCGGCACCGCGGCCTATACCGACATCGACTTCCTCGACGACGTCTTGGGCGCGTACCGCGACCGGATCATCGTCTCGGTCGACACCCGCGGCGGGAACGTCTCGACCTCGGGCTGGACCGAGACGACCCAGATGTCGGCCGAGAGCGTCATCGAGCGCCTCCAGCTGCGCGGCGTGCGCTCCTTCGTGTACACGAACGTCGACCGCGACGGGATGCTCCAGGGCCCGGATCTCGACGAGGTCCGGCGGATCGCCGGCGTCGTGCGCGGTCGTTTCCTCTACTCGGGCGGCATCGGCGACCTGTCGCATCTCGAGGGCCTGCGCGCGCTGCGCCAGGTGAACCTCGGCGGCGTCATCGTGGGCAAGGCCCTGTACGAGGGCAAGTTCACGGTGCGCGAGGGCCAGGAGGCGCTGGAGCCGCGCCGGCCCGCGCCGGCGTGAGCACGCCCGATGTCGTCGTGCACGAGGCCGGCGCGGGAGACGTCGCCGCGATCGCCTCGTTGCGCAGACTCTGGAGCGCGGGCGGGGAGGAACCGGGCTTCGAGGGCCGCATGGGCGCCTGGCTCGCCGCCGAGGGCGATCGCCGCACGACCTGGCTCGCGGTCCGAGCCGGCAGGCCCGTGGGCCTGGCGTCGCTCTTCGAGTACCGGCGGATGCCCCACCCCGCACGCCCGGACTCGCGCTGGGGCTACGTCGGCAACATCTTCGTCTGCGAGGACGTCCGCGACTGGGGCATCGGCTCGGCGCTCCTGGCGGCGCTCATCGCGGCTGCCGACGAACGGGGCTACGCGCGCCTGGTGCTCTCGCCGACGGTGCGGGCACGGGAGTTCTACCGGCGAGCGGGCTTCATCGTCCCCGACGAGGAGGCCGGCGACGACCACCTGCTCGTGCGTCCCGGGCCGCCGGCGGCCCAGTTGTAGTTCCTGGGAGCGTTGTCGGGCGGGCCGGGCATCGACGTCCGTGACCGCCCGCGGCGCCGCGCGCCCGCGCGCCCCGGCGGCCGGCGGCCTATCTAGTCCTCGGCCACCCCCGCCTCTGCCACCACCCGCTCGGCGCGCAGGCGCACCAGCAGCTCGCCGGGCACGCCGTTGCGCGCGCCGAGCTCCTCGGCGCGGTCTGGGCCCATGTAGCGCTCGCCGATCGCGGTCGCCCAGCGGCGCACCTCGGCGACGTCCTCGACGAGCTCGACGGGACCGGTGATGGCCACGAACGCGAAGGGCGGGTGGTCGTCGTCGACGCAGAGGGCAGCGCGGCCCTCGCGGCGCAGGTTGCGCCCCTTGACCGTCTCGGCGCCCGTGTTGAAGACGACGTCGTCGCCGTCGAGGAGGAACCAGATCGGCATGACGTGCGGGCGGCCGTCCTTGCGCACCGTGGCGAGCTTGCCCGTGCGCGTACCCGCCTGGACGAACGCGCGCCATTCCTGCTCGGTCATCGCGATCATTGCGGTGACGATACGACGAGCAGGACGACCCGGATCCCGCCCGCCCGCGAAGATGCCCCGATGCACCGTCCGCCGCCGGAATTGCTGCAGCGCATGCCCGCGCAGTACTTCGCCGGGATCCTCGCCACCGTGGCCGCCGAGCGGGCGCGGCCCGGCCCGCGCGTGATCGACCTCGGCCGCGGCAACCCCGACCTGCCGCCGCCGCCGCGGGCGCTGGACGCCGCGGGCACGGCGATCGCCGATCCCACACTGCACGGCTACGCGCCGTTCCAGGGCGAGCCGGCCCTGCGGGAGGCGATCGCGGCGCGCTACGCGGCCGACCACGGCGTAGCGCTCGACCCCGACCGCGAGGTCGCCGTCGTGCCCGGGGTCAAGACGGCGATCATGCTGCTCGCGCTCGCCTGCGCGGGTCGTGGCGAGGCGGTCGCGCTGCCCGATCCCGGCTATCCGGACTACCTGTCGGGGATCGAGGTCGCCGGCGCCCGGCCGCTGCCCTTCGCGCTGACGCCGGGTACGTGGCAGCCCGACTGGGACGCCCTGGCCGAGGCCGAACCGGCGCTGCTGGTCGTCAACTACCCCTCCAACCCGACGGCCGCGTGCGAGGCGCCGGGCACCTTCGAGGCGGCGGTCGCCTTCGCCCGCGACCGCGGGGCGTGGCTGGTGAGCGACCTCGCCTACGGCTTCCTGGCCTTCGATGGACGCCGGGCGCGTAGCGTGCTCGAGGTCGACGGCGCCCGCGAGTGCGCCGTGGAGCTGTGGTCGGCGTCGAAGGTCTACGGGATGGCTGGCTGGCGGCTGGGCTTCGTGGTGGGCAACGCCGAGCTCGTCGGCCGCGTGCGGACGCTGGTGGACCACATCGCCGCGGGCGTGCCGATGCCGCTGCAGCGCGGGCTGCAGGCCGCGCTGACCGGGGATCAGTCCGATGTCGCCGAGCGCCGGGCCGTGTACGAGCGCCGCCGCGAGGTGCTGTGCGACGTCCTGGACGTGCCGCGCTCGGAGGGAACGTTCTACGCCTGGTGGCGCCTGCCCGAGGGCGTCACCGCGGCGCAGCTGTTGTCGGAGGCCCGCGTGGCCGTGGCGCCGGGGGAGGGGTTCGGCGGCCGCGGGGCGGGCTGGGCGCGGCTGTCGCTCGCCGTGGGAGACGCGGACCTGCTCGAGGCGGCGACTAGGCTGAAGGCGTGCATCTCAAGCGCGTGATCCCGTGCCTCGACGTCGACGCCGGACGCGTCGTGAAGGGCACGAACTTCGTCGACATCCGCGATGCGGGCGATCCTGTCGAGTTGGCCGAGCGCTACGACGCCGCCGGCGCCGACGAGCTCGTCTTCCTCGACATCACGGCCACCAGCGACAAGCGCGCCACGATGGTCGACCTCGTGCGCCGCACGGCCGACAACGTCTTCGTCCCGTTCACGATCGGGGGCGGGATCCGGTCGGTCGCCGACGCCCAGGCCGTCCTGGACGCCGGGGCCGACAAGGTCAGCGTCAACTCCGCCGCGGTCGCGCGGCCCGGGCTGATCGACGAGCTGGCCGCGCGCTTCGGGGCCCAGTGCGTGGTCCTGGCCATCGACGCGAAGGCCACGAGCGGGCGGGACGCTTCGTGGGAGGTCTTCGTCGCGGGCGGCCGCACCGCCACCGGCCTCGACGCCGTGCAGTGGGCGCGCGACGGCGTGGAGCGCGGGGCGGGGGAGATCCTGCTCACCAGCATGGACCGCGACGGCACGAACGACGGCTACGACCTGCCGCTGACGCGTGCGGTCGCTGACGCCGTGGCGGTGCCGGTCATCGCCTCCGGTGGCGCGGGCGAGCTCGACCACCTCGTCCAGGCCCTCCAGGGCGGCGCGGACGCGGCGTTGTGCGCCTCGATCTTCCACTACGGGCAGCACACCGTCGGCGAGGCGAAGGCGCATCTGACTGAAGCCGGCGTCCCGGTGCGCTACAACTGAGGGACAACACCTGTGCCGCCCTCGCGGCGCACCACCGGCTGCCGTCCGCCGCGCGGCCACTTCCGATGCAAATGTCGTATGCGCCCCACACCGCGTCTCACCAGGCGCCCGCAGAGCCACGCCGTCGCGGCGTGGAGCTGTCGACCCTGCTCATCGCCGGGGTCTCCTCGGTCGTGGCTGCGGTCGTCGTCTCGAAGATCTGGGCGCCCGGCACGATGTGGGCCACCGCGTTCACGCCGGTGATCGTCTCGCTCGTCAAGGAGGGGCTCGAGCGCCCCGTCCAGTGCGTCAGCGCGGTCGCGAGCCGCGCCGCCGTGCCGCCGCGCCCGCTGGCCCGCGCCGCGCGGACCGTCGTGCAGCCTCCTCCCGAGGTCGACGGCCCGCCGCCGCCCATGTCGCTGGACCCGGGCCTGACCGAGCGCCGCGTCTACGGAAGCCGCGTGGGCGGCATCCAGCGCCGCTGGAAGCTGGCGGTCATCACGGGGCTGCTGGCCTTCCTCGGGGTCGTCGCCCTGTTCACGCTGCCGGAGCTGGTCGCGGGGCGCGCCGTGACCTCGGGGGCGTCGCACACGACGTTCTTCGGCGGCCAGAGTGCCAAGAGGAGCACGCCGACCGGCTTGGACACCGGCACCACGAAGACGACCACCACGTCCACGGGCGAGACGCCGACGACCACGCCGGCGCCCGGGACCACCACGCCCACGACTGCGCCACCGGCCCAGACCAGCCCGCCGCCGACGACGTCCACGCCGGCCCCGGCCCCGGCTGCGCCGGCCCCGGAGACGACGCCCGCGCCGGCCCCGAGCACCCCCTAGGACGTGACGGCCGCGGGGGCCAGCGACCCCGTCGGGAGTCGCCGGGTGAACCACAGCGACAGCAGCGCGGCGAGCGCGACCGCGCCGAGCGCGAGCCTCAGGGCGTCGAGCTGGGCGTCGCCGTAGTCCGCGGCGACCGCGCGTGCCTGGTCGTCACTCAGCCCGCCCTTGACGGCCGCCTTCTCGACGTCGTCGACGGGCACGATGTCGATGCCCTCCGCGGCCTTCGCGACGATCGCCTCGCGCGCCGCCGCCGGCACAGCGGGGTTGTCGGTGATGCGCTCGCTGAAGCCGGTCGCGAGCGACGCGAGCAGCACCGCGCCGATGATCGCCGTGCCGAGTGAGGCCCCGAGGTTCTGGGCGGTCCCCTGGAGCCCGCCGCCTTCGCTGGTCTTCTCGGGCGCGACGGACGACATGATCACGTTCCCCAGCTGGGAGGCCAGCAGGCCTGCGCCCGCGCCGATGAGCACGAGGGCCACCTTGAAGCCGGTGTCGTTGACCTCCACGTCAAGCGTCGCGAGCATCACGACTGCGCCGATGCTCACCGCGACCAGGCCGAGCTGTGCGACGGTCCGGGGCGAGCGGCGTGCAGCGATCCGCGGCCCGAGCAGCGCGAAGACGAGCATCGCTACCGACAGGGGGAGCAGACGCTTGCCGGTCTCGAAGGCGTCGAGGCCCAGCACGACCTGCAGGTACACCGGGATGATGAAGAACGTGCCCATGAGCACGAGTTGCTGCCCGAGGAGCGTCGACAGGCCGGCGCGCAGCGGAGCGACCGCCAGGAGTGTCGTGTCGAGCAGCTGGTCGTGTCCGAGGCGCGCGCGCCGTTGCTCCCACGCGGAGAACGCCGCGAGCAGTGCGAGGCCGCCGAGCACCATGAACGGCACCGGCGAGAAACCCAGCGGCGTGACCTCCGTTCCGCTGATCGTCGGGGGCGTCCGCGGCTGGACGAACCCCCACACGCTGCTGCGCAGGATCGCGAACACGATGAGGCCCAGGCCGCTGGACGACAGGAGCACGCCGACGACATCGAGTCGCGGGCGTCGCGCGGCCGCCGCGGCCCGCGCGATCTTCCCGCGCAGCAGCAGGATCCCGATCACCACGACGGTCTCGGCGGCGAACACGTAGCGCCAGGTGAACTCGGTCGTGACCCAGCCGCCGATGAGCGGCCCGGCGGCGACGGCGACGGCGGCGATACCCCCGAGCAGTGCGTAGGCGAGCGCGCGGTCGCGGCCCTCGTAGGTGGCGGCCGTGAGGGCCGCGATCGCGGGGACCACGAGCACGGCGCCGAACCCCTCGACGCCCGACCAGCCGATCAGCAGCACCGCGAGGTTCGGGCTCAGGGCCGTCGTGAGCGACCCGGCTCCGTAGATCGCCAGGCCGATGGCGAACGCGCGGTTGCGGCCCATGATGTCCCCGAGCTTCGCGCCGAGCAGCATGAACGCCGCCATCACGAGCGTGTAGAGCGTGATCGCGGTCTGGACGCCCTGGATCGTCGTGTCGAGGTCGTCGACGATCTGCGAGATCGCCACGTTCATGACGCTCGAGTCGAGCACCATGACGAACTGGGCCGACGCGAGGATGAGCATGGGCAACCACTTGCGCACGGGCGACCTGCCGTTCGAGGACGAGCGGTACCGCTCGTCAGCTGTTCAGGATCTTTGCCTTCTGCGCCGCGAACTCCTCTTCGGTGAGGACGCCCTGATCCCGGAGGCCCCCGAGCTCCTTGAGCCGTGCGATGGGGTCGGGCGCCGCCGCCGCGGCGGGGGCGGGGGCGGGCGCAGGCTCGTCGTAGTACGAGGCGTCCTGCTGGCCCCAGCGCTGCGCCTGGCGGCGCGACACGCGGTTGCTGACCGCGGTGGCGGTGCCGGCGACGGCGGCGGTGCGGACGACGCCGCGAAGCAATCCGGGCATTGTGTTCCTCTCGATCAGTGGACGGCTTCGCTCGCGTCGAGCGAGGCGATGATGGCCTGGACGGGGATGCGGCCGCTGGCGACGAGCTGGCCGCCGGAGTGACGGAGCGCCACGGCAACCGGGGCCGCCCAGCGGTTCTCCCAGACGAGCACGCCGGCCACGGTGCCGGGTTCCAGCGCGGCGGCGGCCTCCGCGAGGTCCTCCTCACCCAGGATCCCGGAGGCCGCGCCCTCGAACTCGGCGAGGTCGGCGCTGTCCCGGGCCAGTTCGGCGAAGTCGATCGCCTCCACCGACCCGTCCGCGTTCTTGAGCAGGAACGCGATGTCGAGGATGCGGATGATGCCGCGATCGACGAGATCCAGGAGGAGCGGCATCACCTCGCCGGTGACCGGCTGGTCGCCGGCCCACTCCATCACCATGTAGTCGATCGGTCCCGTCTCTTCGAGCTGCTCTTCGGGCACGGCCTCTCCCTTCGTGCTGGCGGTCGAGACCGATTCTCCGCACATGGCCCCGCGGCCCTCAAGGTGGCGCGCATGCCGAACCCCGGCAGTGGCTGCCTGCCTTCGCGCTAGCCCTCGCGCGCCCGGCAGGTCACGCGCCCGGTCTTGCGGGACTTCACGCAGACCAGCGGGCGGGGCACGCGGCAGACGCGCTTGGCGCCCGAGTGGAAGCAGATCGCCTGCCCCTTGCGGCGCAGCTCGGCGTTGCGGCGCACCGCGGCCCGCCGGCGGGCGACGCGGCGCTTGACGAAGCGCTGGTGGCGCGCGATGCGGCGGTCGGTGGCGCGCTGGCGGATGCGCTTCTGCTCGGCCCGGGCGCGGCGGCGCTCGGTGGCGGTGAGCCTGCGCGGCGGGAGGCCCTGGCGCGCGCGCGAGTCGGCCAGCGCCTGGCGGTGGCTGGAGATCATGAACAGGCTCGAGTAGCCCAGGAAGTAGATGCGCCTACCGTCGGAGACGCCCGGGTTGAACGCGCCGCGGTGCGTGCGCCAGACCTCCTGGCCCGTCGACACGCCGACGGCGGCCGAGGACTTGGTGGAGATCACCGAGTAGAAGACGAGGTCGCCGATGATCACCGGGGCACCGGAGATCTTGCCGCCCGCGCGGTGGGCCCAGCGGACGTTGCCCGAGCGCGCGTCGAACGAGTAGAGCTTGCCGTCGTAGGAGCCGACGTACACGCTCGGGCCC
The DNA here is from genome assembly GCA_040005775.1 of Solirubrobacteraceae bacterium. Classification (GTDB taxonomy): domain Bacteria; phylum Actinomycetota; class Thermoleophilia; order Solirubrobacterales; family Solirubrobacteraceae; genus JAOPZW01. Next base: position 6,572 of record JBDTYI010000131.1, on the reverse strand, counting down.
GTCCCCGGCGGGTTGCCGACGGCGGGGGAGGAGTAGACGAAGCCGCCGGTCTTGTGGCGCCAGGCGAGCTTGCCGTTCGCGGCCGACAGGGAGTAGACGAAGTTGTCCAGCGAGCCGATGTAGACGCGGCCGTAGGCGACGGCGGGGGTGGAGTAGAAGCGCCCCGCGCGGCCGAAGGAGCCCGCGCTCGACGTCTGCCAGATCCGCGAGCCGTCGCGCTGGCGGATGGCCTGCACCTTGCCGCTGTAGTCGCCGAAGATCAGCCGGCCGCCGTCGAGCGCGAGGGCGGCCTTCACCGCGCCGCCGGCCTTGTAGGTCCAGCGCACGGCGCCGTCGCTGGCACGCAGCGAGTAGACGGTGCCGTTCTCCGAGCCGAAGTACACGCGGCCCTTGTCGACCAGCGGCGACGACTCGGCCCGGGAGGGCAGGTCGCGGGTCCAGATCACCCGGCCGCTCTTGGCGCTGCGCGCCTGGACGCGCCCGGCGTCGACGCCCTTCCCGCGCGCGAGCACGACGGTGAAGACCTTCCCGTAGGCGCACGCGGGGGAGGAGGCGGCGAGGTACCCCAGCGTCTTGCGCCACTTCACGTCACCCGTGAGCCGGCTGACCTTGTACAGCGCGCCGTTGTTCTTCTGCATGAACAGCGACCGCCTGCAGATGACCGGCGGGAACTCGATGAGGCTGCTCCCCGTGACCGACCACTGCTTCACGAACGGCGGGCGCAGCGACCGGCGCAGCGGCAGCCAGCGCGTGCGCTGCTTGGTGTAGCCGTAGTCGGGCCACGAGAAGCCGTCGTCGGTCGGGTTGGAGCCCTTCGCAGCAGGCGCCTCGTCGGCGTTGGTGGTCGCGGGCGCGGTGAACTCGACACCCGGGTTCGAGACGTCGCCGGGCTGCGAGGTGAGGACGATCGCCGCCGCCGCCCCGGCGGCTGCGAGCAGGATCACCGCTCCCAGCGCAACCCAGCGCAGCCGGCCGCGCGGACGCGGGAACATTGTTTCGAGGGTAGCTGCTTGGATTGCCCGGTGCGGAGCGGCAGCCAGGCCCTTGACGCGTTGCGGACGCTGCCCTGCGGCGCCCGGCTGCTCGACCTGTTTTCGCCTGCAGACGGCCTCTATCTCGTCGGAGGCGCCGTCCGCGACCTGCTGCTCGGACGCACGCCGCGCGAGCTCGACCTCGTCGCCAGGGGCGACCTCGCCGCCGCGGTCGCGCGGCTGGGCGGCAAGACGACCGAGCACGACCGCTTCGGCACGGCGCTCGTGCGCGACGGCGACTGCCGCTTCGATGTCGTGCACGCCCGCGCCGAGACCTACGCCCACCCCGGGGCGCTGCCCGACGTGCGGCCGGGAACCCTCACGGAAGACCTGGCGCGGCGCGACGTGAGCGTCAACGCGATCGCGCTGAGCCTCGACGGGCGCATCGAGGCCGTCGACGGCGCGCTCGACGACCTCGAGGCCGGCGTCCTGCGCGTGCTCCACAAAAACTCGTTCGCCGACGACCCCACGCGCGTGTGGCGCGTGGCCCGCTACGCAGCGCGGCTGGGCTTCACGGTCGCGCAGGACACCCGCGCGCAGGCCGCCCACGCCGACCCGGCCACGGTCAGCGGCGCGCGCCTGGGGGCCGAGCTGCGCCTTGCGCTGCGCGAGCCCGACCCGCCCGCTGCGTTGACGGCGCTGCGCGAGCTCAACGCGCGCTTCCTGCCGCCGGACTTCGACCCGCGGCCTGCGGCGCTGGGCGCCGCGCTGGCGCTGCTGCCCGCCGGTGGGCGCGTCGACCTCGTGACGCTGGCCGCGTGCTCGGCGGCGATGGACACCCGCGCGCTGCTGGACTGGCTGGCCGCGATGGACTTCCCCGCCGCCGACCGCGACCTGGTCGCCGTCGCGTCGCGCTCGTCGACCGGCGCCCCGCTGCGTGCGGCGCACACGAACGCCGAGGTCGCGCGCGCGGCGCGCGGCGCCCCCGTCGAGGCGGTCGCCCTGGCCGGCGGCGAGAACGCGCGCCGCTGGCTGCACGAGCTGCGCCACGTGCGCCTGGAGATCGACGGCCGCGATCTGCTTGCCGCCGGGGTCCCCGAGGGCCCCGAGGTCGGCGCCCGCCTGCAGCGTGCGCTGGACCGCAAGCTCGACGGCGAGGTCGCCGGCCGCGACCAAGAGCGGGCCGCTGCGCTGAGCGAGTGAAGAACTTTCGCCGCGGGCTGTCGATTCCGGCGTCGCCCGTTCGTCTCAGGGGCGACCAACCGAGAAGGAGGACGGAATGAAGTACATGCTGTTGATCCACCAGGGCACCACGCCGCTCCCGGGCTCGGAGGAGTGGGACGCGCTCACCGACGAGCAGCGCGGCGCGGTCTATGGCGCCTATCAGTCGCTCAATGAGACCCCGGGCGTCACGCCGGGCATCGCACGGATGGGCCCGCCCGACGCCGCGACGACCGTCCGCGTGCAGGACGGCCGGACGCTCACCACCGACGGTCCGTTCGTCGAGCTCAAGGAGGCCCTCGGCGGCTACATGTTCTACGACGCCGATGACCTCGACGCCGCCATCGAGGTGGCGGCGCGGGTGCCCGCCGCGAGCATGGGCGGCTGGGTCGAGATCCGGCCGATGATGAAGGGTTAGCGATCCTCGAGCAGGCCTTCCGCGACGACTGGGGCCGCGTGCTGGCCGCCCTGATCGGCTTCCTCGGCGACTTCGACCTCGCCGAGGAGGCCGCGCAGGAGGCATTCGCGACGGCGGCCGAGCGCTGGCCGCGCGACGGGGTGCCCGACCATCCGGGCGCATGGCTGGTCGCCACCGCGCGCAACGGCGCGATCGACCGCCTGCGCCGCGACCGCACCCTCGCCGCCAAAACCCGGCTGCTCGACGTGCCCGAGGCCTCGGAGGACCCGATGCAGGAGACGACCTTCCCCGACGAGCGCCTCGAGCTCGTCTTCACCTGCTGCCACCCGGCGCTGGCGACCGACGCCCAGGTCGCCCTCACCCTGCGCGCCCTCGGCGGTCTCACGACGCCCGAGATCGCGCGTGCCTTCCTCGTCGGCGAGCCGACGATGGCTCAGCGCCTCGTGCGCGCCAAGCACAAGATCAAGGCCGCGGCGATCCCGTTCCGCGTGCCGCCCGCGCACCTGCTGCCCGACCGCCTCGCCGCCGTGCTGGCCGTCGTCTACCTCATCTTCAACCAGGGCTACTCGACCGTGCCCGTCAACCGCGAGCTGAGCGGCGAGGCGCTGTCGCTCGGGCGCGCGCTCGCCGAGCTGATGCCCGACGAGCCCGAGGTGCACGGGCTGCTGGCGATGATGCTCCTGCTCGACGCGCGCAGCGCGGCGCGCGAGCGCGACGGCGACCTCGTGCTGCTCGCCGACCAGGACCGCGCCCTGTGGGACGCCGCGCAGATCGCCGCCGGGCGCGCCGCGCTCGACCGGGCGCTTGCGCTGCGCGGTCGCGGCGCGTACGTCATCCAGGCCGCGATCGCCGCGCTGCACGCCGACGAGGCGCGCGACTGGGCGCAGATCGCCGCGCTCTACGCCGAGCTCGCGCGCCTGACCGAATCGCCCGTCGTCGAGCTGAGCCGGGCCGTAGCGGTCGGCGAGGCGCAGGGCCCGGCGGCCGGGCTCGAGGTCGTCGAAGCGATCGCGCTCGAGGACTATCACTACCTGCACGTGACCCGAGCCGAGCTGCTGCGCCGGCTCGGCCGCACCGACGAGGCCCGTGCCGCCTACGAGCGCGCGCTCGCGCTCGTGCACGACGACGCCGAACGCCGCTCGTTGGAGCGCCGCCGGGCCGACCTCGATCCTGACCAACGACCACGAAAGTAGGACGCCGTCCTCGCCGCCAGCCGCTACGACCAGGATTACGTCGACGCCCGCCGGGCCGCGGTCGACCGGCGCGTCACCGCCTACGACGCGCTCGGCGCCGACGACGCTTTCGGGGTGCTGTTCTTCAACGCCCTCGTGCTCGAGCTCGAGCTGTCGTTCGTGCACCGGGTGCGCAACCGTGAGGGCAAGGACGGCAACCCGCTCAACGAGGTGCGCCTGCTGAGCGCGTCGCTGCTGGAGAACGGCGCCGTGCCGGGCGACGGAAAGGCCATGAAGGTCAAGCCGGAGACCTCGGTGCTCGGTCTCGCCGAGGGCGACGAGATCGCGCTGACCCGCGACGACTTCACCCGCCTGGCGACGGCGTTCTTCGCCGAGATCGAGAAGAAATATGGTTAACGCGCATGAGCGCCAACGCGCTGCGCTGGAACGGCGCCCCGGGCCACTACGAGGTCTACTACCTGACGGTGACCGAGCCCCGCACGGGCGTCGGGCTGTGGATCCGCTACACGCTGCTGGCCCCCGACGCGGGTCCGCCGACGTGCGCGTTGTGGTTCGTCGCGATGGACCGCGACGGGTTCCGTACCGCGCACACCGAGACGCTGCCGATCGAGGCGCTGCAGAGCGCCGAGGACCCGTTCCGCCTGGCCATCGGCCGCGCCGAGCTGCGCAACGACGGCATGAACGGGGCGCTGGCCGACTGCGCCTGGGACCTGCGCTGGGAGCGCACCGGGCCGCCTGTGCAGCCGGTGCACCCGCTGCTCGTGCGCACCGGCGTCGCGCGCACCATCCTGACGCTCCCCGATCCGCACGTCCGGGTCTCGGGAACGGTGCGGATCGGGGAACGCGACCTCGTCCTGGACGCCGTCGGGGGCGGCCAGGCGCACCTGTGGGGTCGCGCACACGCCGCTCGCTGGGCCTGGGGGCACTGCAGCGACTTCGCCGGGCGCCCCGACGACTGGGTCGACGCCGTCAGCGTGTTCCTGCCCCGCTTCGGCCGGGAGCTGGGGCCGACCACACCGGTCGTCGGCTGCATCGACGGCGAGCCGTTCGCCGCAACCGACCCGCTGCGCGTCGTGCGCACCTGGAGCCGATTCGGCCTCACCGACTGGCAGTTCGCCGCGCGCGACGGCCACCGGCGTCTGGTCGCGACGGTCTCGGCCCCGCGCGCATCGCTGGTCGGCGTCACCTACCACGACCCCGATGGCGCGCCGGCCTACTGCTACAACAGCGAGGTGGCGACGATGCACCTCGACGTGATGCACCGCGAGGGCCGCCGCTGGCGGCAGACCGACACGCTGTACTCAGACGGCCGCGCCCATTTCGAGTACGGCCAGCGAGCCCCGGTGCCCGGGGCGAGCGTGTTGATCGGATGAGCTTCCGCGCCGCGGGCGACCACCTCGCCATCGACCTCCCCGGCGGCACCGCGCTGTTCACGACGCGCCACGGCGGCGTGTCGGCGGGGCCCTATGCGTCGCTGAACCTCGGCGTGCGGACCGAGGACGACCCCGCCGCTGTGGCGGCCAACCGCGAGCGCGCCGCGGCCCTCGCGGGCGCGCCGTTGGCCGCCGTGCACCAGGTCCACGGGACGACCGTGGTCACCGCCGACGCCGAGGCGGTCGCGGACGCCGACGCGCAGGTGACCGCCGACGGCGCCCTCGCGCCGCTCGTGCTCGTCGCCGACTGCGTGCCCGTCGCGCTGATCAGCTCCGAGGCGGTCGGCATCGTCCACGCGGGCTGGCGCGGTCTGCACGGCGGGATCGTCGCCACGGGCGTCCGCGCGCTGCGCGACCTCGGCGCTACGGAGATGGCGGCCGCCATCGGGCCCAGCATCGGCCCGTGCTGCTACGAGGTCGGCGACGAGCTGCGCGAGGCCTTCGGGACGACCGATCGCACGCTCGACCTGCCCGCGATCGCCGCCGGGCAGCTGGCGGCCGCCGGCGTCGGAGCGGTCCACGCGACCGGGCTGTGCACGGCATGCGCGCAGCGCGACGGCGAGCCGCTGTTCTTCTCCCACCGCCGCGACGATGGCGCCACCGGCCGCCAGGCGGGGATCGCATGGCGGAGCTGATCCGCGGCCTCGACGCAGGGCGCATCGCCCACAACCTCGAGCGGGTGCGCGAGGAGATCGGCCGCAACGACGTGGAGATCCTCGCCGCGGTCAAGTACGTCGCGCTGGAGGAGCTGGCAACGCTCGCCGAGGCGGGGATCACCGTCGTGGGGGAGAACCGCGCTCAGGAGCTCGAGGGCAAGGCCGCCGCACACGACGGCTTCACGTGGGACTTCATCGGCCAGCTCCAGAGCCGCAAGGTCAGGACCGTGCTGCCTCTCGTGCGCTACGTGCACTCCGTGTGCACCGACTCCGCCCTCACGCAGATCGAGAAGCACGGCACGCCGGACACGCGGATCCTCGTCGAGGTCAACGTCGCGCGGGAGGAGGGCAAATCGGGCGTCGCGCCCGCGGACCTGGGCGACTTCATCGCGCGGTCGACGGCGAAGGTGATGGGTCTGATGACGATGCCGCCGCTGGCCGAGAAGCCCGAGGACAGCCGCCGCTGGTTCGCCGCCCTGGCCCAGCTGGCCGCCGAGCACGGGCTGTCCGAGCTGTCGATGGGCACCACCCAGGACTTCGCCGTGGCCGCCCAGGAGGGGGCCACGATCGTGCGCATAGGCACCAGGTTGTACACGTGAGTTGCAGGAGAATCGCGCCTAAGGGATAACCTTCGACCGTAGGTATGGCGTTCAGCGATTCCTGGCACCGCGCGCTCGTGT
>JBDTYI010000130.1:0-2673 GCA_040005775.1 Solirubrobacteraceae bacterium | reverse complement strand
TTTCTGGCAGAACGCTTACGGATCGCTTACGCGACGCGCGAACGAACAGGACTGCTACCGCGCGGGCGTGCGCGGCACCGTGAAGCGCACACGCGTTCCGAGCGGCGCGTCCTCGAGCCAGATACGACCGCCGTGGGCCTCGACGATCGCGCGCGAGATGGCCAGGCCGAGCCCCGCGCCGCTGCGCGTGCGGGCCGCCTCGGCGCCCGCGCGATAGAAGGGCTCGAAGACACGCTCGCGGTCACCGGCGGCGATCCCGTCGCCCGTGTCGGCGACCTCGATCTGCACGGAGTCGGCCGCCGCGTGGGCGGTCGCGGTCACCGTCACCGAGCCGTCCTGCGGCGTGTGGCGGATGGCGTTCTGGATGAGGTTGAACAGCACCCGCTGCAGCTTCTCGGGGTTGCCCTGGGCCGTCCGGACGCCGTCGAGCACCGCCTCCACCCGGATGCCCTTTGCCCGCGCCTGCGGCTGCATGGCCTCGACCGTCTCGCCCATCAGCTGGTCCAGGCGTACCTTCTCCAGGCTCCACGCCAGCTCGCCGGCCTCCAGCCGCGCGAGCTCGAAGAGGTCGTCGATCAGACCTGACAGCCCCTCGATGTGCAGCGTCATCTCCCGCGTATAGCGGTGGCGCGTCTCCTCGTCGACGATGTCGTCGTCGATCGCGGCGGCCAGCAGGCGCATCGAGGTGATCGGGGTGCGCAGATCGTGCGAGACGGCGGCGATGAGATCGGCGCGCGCGCCCTCTGCGCTGCGCAGGCGGGCGATCGCGACGTTGGCGGCGGCGGTCAGATCGGCCAGCTCGTCGGATGTGCCGGTCGCGGGAACCGGCTCGCGCTCGCCCTCGCCAACCGCCACGAACGTGCGACGCAACGCGTCGATGTCGCCCATCACCCCGGCCGCCAGCCGCCGCGCGGCGAGCACGCCCGCGACCCCGGCGAACGCGACGAGCAGCAGGGCGAGCAGCACGTCGTGGGGCGAGACGAACATCAGCGCCGCGCCGGCCACCAGCGCGATGCTGACCTGCCCGACGACGATGGCGATGGCCACCGCGAATTGACGCCGCAGTGGTCCCATCGCCGCCCGCCGGCCGGCCACCGACCCCGCTGCGGCCAGCGTCGCGACGCCCAGGACCGCCAGCAGCGCGCCGGTGATCAGCCCGTCCGGAACGCCGTAGATCGCGCCCACGAGAACGCCGAAGACGGCGGCGAGGCCGAGCAATGCGAGCAGCGGGCCGCGGGCGATCACGGCTGGAAGCGGTAGCCGATGCCCCACACGGTCTGCACATGTTCGGGGCGCCCTGGGTCGGCCTCGACCTTCGCGCGGAGCCGTCGGATGTGCACGGTCACGGTCGAGGTGTCGGTGTAGAACGAGTACTGCCACACCGTGTCCATGAGCTGATGGCGTGAGAAGACCTGTCCCGGATGGCGCGCGAGGAACAGCAGCAGGTCGAACTCGCGCTGGGTCAGCGCGACCTCCTCGCCGCGGACGTAGGCGCGGCGCTCGGAGGGCTCCATGCGAACGACCCCCACCTCGACCGGCGCCTCGCGTTCGGGGGAGGCATCGGCGCGGCGCAGCACGGCGTCGACACGGGCGACGAGCTCCGCCGGTGAGAAGGGCTTGACCACGTAGTCGTCGGCCCCGAGTCGCAGCCCGATCACGCGGTCAGACTCCTCGCCCTTGGCGGTCAGCAGGATCACCGCGAGGTGCGGGCGCGCGGCCGAGTCCCCCAGCGTGCGCAGCCGGCGCATGACCTCGAGCCCGTCGATGCCGGGCAGCATCAGGTCGAGCACGACGAGGTCCGGACGCCGCTCGTCGGCCAACGCAAGGGCGCCGAGCCCGTCTCCTGCGACACGCACCTCGTAGCCGGCGCGCTCGAGGTATCGCGAGACGACCTCGGAGATCGTCGGCTCGTCGTCGACCACGAGGATGGAGCCGCGCACGCGGCCGTTGGACGCCATCGCGTCCAGTGTGCGGCTCATCGGCGCGCGGGACAAGTCCGCTCCGGCCGAGTTCACCATCTGTTCAGCGGCCCGTCACCGCGGCGTCAGACCTCGCCGCGATCATCGTCGCATGCCCCACCCCGCAGAACCGAAGCGGCTGATGGTCGTCGCCAATCGCACGTGCCCGTGCCCCGGCCTCGCCGACGATGTCAGCCGCCACGCGGGCGACCACGCGGAGGTGCTGATCGTCTGTCCCGCGCTGAACAGCCGCCTGGCCCACTGGGTCTCCGACGTCGACGGCGCCGTCGCGGCTGCCCGCGAGCGGCTGCGAACCGCGCTCGGCCTGCTCGCCGATGCGGGGGTGTCCGCCGGCGGCGAGATCGGCGACGCCGACCCGCTCGTGGCCATCGGCGACGCCCTGGCCCGGTTCCCCGCCGACGAGCTCATGGTCTCGACCCATCCCCCGGGCCACTCGCACTGGCTCGAGAAGAACCTCATCGAGCGGGCCCGCGAGCGCTTCGACATGCCCGTCCATCACCACGTCTCGATCTACGACCTCGCCGCGAGCTGACGCGGCGGTCAGCTGAAGCGGTCGCGCGGCCACGGCTGGGCGCTGCCATAGCGCGCGCCTGGTGCCGGGACCTGCAGGGCGGCAGAGACGGGCATCGCGTCAGGCTCGCACGAGGGGTCCCCGGCGTCGACCACACTTCACACGACCGTAAGGAGCTCGGCC
>JBDTYI010000129.1:0-19456 GCA_040005775.1 Solirubrobacteraceae bacterium | reverse complement strand
CTCGTCGCTCCCGAGCCATTCGGGATCGCTCTCATCGACGCAGTACAGCTTGGCGAACGTCAACTCGTACTGGTTGGGACGCGGCGGCGGAGGCTTCGGATCGGACGGCGGCGACTCGGGCGCGCAGCAGCAGGGGTCATGCTTCGTCGGCACGGGCTTCGGCGGGATGTGAGCGCGCGCGGCGAACGCTGCCAGTTCCGCGACCGGCCGGTTGCGAAACAGCTGAGCCCGCTCGACGATCGAGGCGGCCTCCTCGACGTCGATCGGGCGTTCGAGCGGCAGGTCGAGATAGACAGGCGAGAACGAACGCCGCTTGAGCTCGAGTGGAATCGGCTGATGAACCTTGACCGCCTCGGCGATCTGCTCTCGGGCGCCCGGGATCTCGTCGAGCGCCTTGGCCATCCGGCGGTCGAGCTCCGTCTGCTGCTTTGCCTGCCGGACATACCGGTCCAGGACGTGCATCAACGCCGGAACGAACTCGTAGCCCTCCCCGTGGACCTCGTACTTGCGCAGCTTCTCCTCGAGTCCGCGGTGGCAGCGCTTGTCGCCGCGGTCGCGCTCGCGCGGGACCTGCATCTTCCGCCCGTACCGCGACCCTCTCCGCGCTGACTCCTCGCCATTCTGCGGACCGGACCTGGGGCGTCCTTTCGTGTCAAGCGCGACACGGAACCAAAGCGCGCGGGAGCGGCTTGGTGGCGTCTGTGGCGCTCCGGCGACCCGTCACGAAGGCTCGGAACACGGCGCGCGAATTGGCTCCGAGTCTCTGCCTGGCGCCGTGTCATAGTCAACTTGAACTATTCGTGTGCACTGAAATGTGGATCACGTTCGCCGTTGTCGTCCGCCTCAGCCCGACCCCTCTTCAGGCAAGGCGCGCCCGGCGCTCTGAGTCAGAGCATGTCGGCCAGCGCCCACTGGAAGAACGGCGGTCTGGCCTGCTCTCGAGAGCCAATACCGATTGAGCGTGGGAGTCACGCCGGCCGAAAGGACGTCGTCGCGCTTGCTGCCGGTGAAGCTGCCGAACAGCCTCCCCGGGAATCTGCGCTGGCAGGTGAACTGAAGCGGCTGCCAGCACGTGGTTCCGTTCCATGACACTTCGGCCCTGCCATCCTGCGGCCGAGGATCCAGAGCCGGCCGTCCGGGACCTGGCGTCTGGCATCGCCGCGAAGAAGCCGGGGTGAGCCAGGACCAGTCGCCGCCGTCCGCTTGAACCGGGTTGTCGCCATTGGGATTGGGAGCTTGCGCGGAACTGTGACGCCGTAGGAAAACCTCGCAATTTCCGACTCCGGGGCTGTTGCACCGGGGCGAGGCGCGACATGCTGGCGCCTACGAGCCGTCGAATGGAGTTCAGGTCACCGGACGTGTCGCAGATCGCTGTCGAACAGGCGCCCGAGGGTGCCAGGCTCACCGTCGCGCGGGCGGACGCGCTCGTGCTCCAACTGGTCGCCGATCATGCCGACTCGCTGCTGCGCGTGGCGCGGCGCTACTCGCTGTGCGCCGACGACGCGCACGACGCCTATCAGCGCGGGATGGAGATCCTGCTGCGCCATGCGCGGCGCCTGGATCCCGACCGCGCGTCCGGGTGGATCCACACGGTGGTCAAGCACGAGGCGCTGACGATCAACCAGGCCCGGCGGCGGATCGTCGGGAGCGAGGAGGTCGACCTCGACGCGCTCGAGACGAGCACGGTGGCCTCGCCCGAGGAGCACGCTGAGTCGGCCGAGCGAATCGCGCGCACGGCGGAGGCGCTGCACAGCCTCAAGCCCCAGGAGGTGCGGGCGATCTGGCTGAAGGCGCTGGGGCACTCCTACGAGCAGATCGCCGAGTCCACGGGGTGGACGTACACCAAGGTGAACCGGTGTCTCGCCGAGGGTCGCAAGAGCTTCCTGGCTCGCTACGCGGGCATCGAGGCGGGGGAGGAGTGCGTGCGCCTGGCGCCCGCGGTGTCGGCGTTCGTCGACGGCGAGGCCGGGGCGCGCGCGGTGATCGAGGTGCGCAACCACCTGCGGGCGTGCGCGGGCTGCCGGGCGGTCGTCCGCGGCCTGCACGAGACGGCGGAGCCGCTGTCGGTGGTGCTGCCCGCCGCGACGCTTGCGACGGTGACCTCGGCGTCGCCGCCGGGCAGCGGGTTCTTCTCGCGTGTGTACGAGACGCTGGCGATGACCGCGAACGAGCGTGCGGCCAACGCGATGCTGCGCGCGCAGGCCGTCGTCGACACGGTGGCGTCGGGGAAGATGGCCGTCGCCGCGGCGTCGGTGGCCGCGGTCGCGGGTGGAGGCGCGGCGGTCCAGGGCGCGATCCGCGCCGACGAGCGGCCGGCGGCGATCATCCACCGCGCACAGGTCGCGCAGCTGGCGACCGAGCCCGCCGCCGCCCCGGCGCGCCACGCGACGAGGAAACCGAAACGCGTCGTGCGCCGAAGGCCCCCGCGACGTCGCGTCGTGACGCACCGGACGCCGACGGCGACATCGACGCAGGGGCCGACGCAGACGCAGCCCCAGCAGGCCACCGCGCCTTCGCCGTCGCCTTCACCGGCGACAACGAACGCGGCGCCTGCGCAACAGCCGGTGACCAAGGCCGCGAGCAGCAGCTCGGGCGGCGGCTCGGCCGCGGGCGAGTTCGGCTTCGAGGGGCCGTGAGGCTGCACTGCTGCCGGCGAGTGATCTTCGACACACGGGCCGTGAAGGATCGTCAGGGTGCTTCTAGCTTGAGAGGCATGCGTATGACGATCAAGAAGCTGACCTCGGCCTTCGGCCGCAACCTGACCCCGCCCGACGGCGTCCACTTCCACCCGGGCCCCGGCGGCGCCTACGTGTGCGGCAACCCGGAGTGCGTCTCGCCCGGGCTCTCGCCGGAGGACGCGCGCTAGCCCCTGCGGTCGCCGCGACGACCGCCGGACGACCACCCCGCAACGTGGGGAAATCCGCTTTCCGACGGGCCACGATGCCGTCCGACCGCCTCCCTACGGTTTCCCGGGATGTCCTCCGAGAGCCAGGGAGCCGGTATGCCCCTCTGCTTCATCGAGCCCAAGGACGCGATCCGGGTGATCGCGGAGTCGGTCGGCCGGGAGGCCCGCCGTCAGCTTCTGGGTGAGATCGTCCGTGCGTGGGTCGACGAGATCCCCGAGCCGGAGCTGGAGGCCCACTACCTCAAGGCGGTGGCGGACCTCGACGAGCACGACCTCTCGATGCTCGCCGCCTGGCACGCCTCGCTGGAGGTCGGCCACCCGATCGCCAACCGGGAGTTCCTCGTGCAGGTGTTCTCGTCGCTGGGCGAGAACCGCCGCGAGGCGCTGAAGATCGCCGCCGGCTTCCGGGGCGAGGAGGCCTTCGACGCCGGCGTTGCCGAGGAGCAGGCGCTCGACACGGTGCTGCCCTTCCTGTCCCGGGCGCGGGCGGAGGAACTGGCCACCGAGTGCCTGGACCTCTACCTCTGGGACCGGCTGGGCTCCGACAACTAGGGTCGGTCCCGAGCAGGTTGTTCGGGCCGTGGCGCGGGTGAGGCACGGGCTGTGGGAGGGCTGGTTGTGATCTGGACCGTGCGTGCGCGTCCGTCGGTGCCCGCGAGTCGCCCCGACGTCACCGATCTCCACCTTTCCCCCCGTGTCGGGGGAAAAGGTCGGGTTCGATGTCACGCGGCGGCGCTCGCCCGGGCCTCAAGAACGACCTAGCCGTCGACCAGCAGGCCCTGCACCGGGCCGAGGACGCGCATCGAGCGCCGGGACACGCCCGGCAGCTCCGACAGGCGGTGCTCGATCGGTTCGCCCGCCTCGCGCCGCCGGCGCTGGCGCTCGGCCGTCGGCCGCCACTGCTCATCGACGACCGCGGTCGCATTGCCGGCGACCGCCGACGTCGACGTCTCGAGGTGCTCGGCCCACAGGCGCAATCGCGTGTCGCGGGCGAGGGCGCGGTCCTGCGTGATCACGTTGACCTCGCCGTCGTTGTAGAGCGAATGGGCATTGATGTTCGCCGAGCCGATCGTCAGCCAGCGGTCGTCGACGATGCCGATCTTCGCGTGCACGTAGACCGGGGCTTCGGGCCCGCCGCCCGGGTCGCGGGCGTACAGCGTGCAGGCCAGGAAGCGCCCGGCGCCATCGTCGGCGTTGACGAGGACGCTGAGCTGCCCGCGGGTGTCGTCGGCGCCGTTGTTCGCCTTCGCCGGAAGCACCACGACGACCCGGAAGCCGGGCGTCGGCGGGTTGCGCAACTTCTCGGCCAGGATCTCCACGAGCTCGGGCGCCCACAAGAACTGGTTCTCGAGGTACACGAGCTCGCGGGCCGACCGCAGCGCCCGCGTGTAGGCCTCGAGGATGCGGAAGTCACCGCGCGGGGCGAAGTCGTACATGTCCTCGCAGAGCGTGCGCACGACCTGCAGCTCGACGTCGCCCGCGGACTCGGGCACGACGGGCTCGGGCAGCTGCTCGCCGGCGATCTCCTGCCAGCGCGCGCGGAAGTGCCCGGCCACGTCGGCAACGGCGGGGCCGCGCAGGCGCGAGCTCGCGTCGTGCCAGCCCAGGGCGCGGTGGTCGTGGGCGGGGGAGTCGAAGCGGTCGCCGCCCAGCGCGGTCAGGTCGATGCCGCTGACGAACGCCACGCGGTCGTCGACGATCACGAGCTTCTCGTGGTGGCAGTGGAACGGGCGCTCGTGGGCGTCCAGCTCCGCGCGGATGCGCGTGCCATCGACGAGCGCGTCACGCCCGCTGCGCACGTCGGATCGCCCCGGAGGGAACACGGGCAGCGGCGCGCCGGACCACTGCAGCACGCGCACGGGAACGCGTTCGGCGGCGGCCGCCAGCACGTCGCGCACCGTCGTCGTCTCGCTGCCGCGGACGAGGCCGAAGCCCGCCTGGAGGTGCCAGCCCGCAACGTGCACGTGCGACCGCGCGCCCGCGATCTCCGCGGCGATGCGCGGCAGCGCGGCGGCACCGTCGATCAGCACCTCGAGCGCGTTGCCTGTGCGAACCGGCGGGTCGCCCGCGCACCAGAGGCTGCCGTCGTGGGGCGGGTCGAGCGCCGCCAACTGCCCGAGCTTGCGCAGGCGGCGGTGGTGATGGGCACGCGCGGCGCGCTCCATGGCGTCCCCTGTCCGACGATCGAGCGAGGCGAGTGGATCCATCTATGGTCGAAGCATGAACTACCGCAAGCTTGGATCCAGTGACCTCGAGGTCTCCGACGTCTCCCTCGGGTCGTGGCTGACCTATTCGGGTGGCGTGCAGCGCGACCAGACCGAGGCGTGCACGAAGGCCGCCTTCGACGCCGGCGTCACGTTCTTCGACACCGCCAACGCCTACGGCGACGGCGCCGCAGAGGAGGCGTGGGGCGAGATCCTCAAGGACTACGACCGCGACTCCTACGTGCTCGCCACCAAGATCTTCTTCCCTATCAAGGGCGACACCGGCCTGTCCGCCGAGCAGATCCACAAGCAGATCGACGCGTCGCTCGAGCGCCTGCAGACCGATCACGTCGACCTCTACCAGTGCCACCGCTTCGACGTGACGGTGCCCGTCGAGGAGACCATGGAGGCGCTGAGCGAGATCGTCCGCGCCGGGAAGGTCCGCTACCTCGGGTTCTCCGAGTGGACACCCGAGCAGATCCGCGCCGGTCTGGAGGTCGCGGGCGCCGAGAAGCTCGTCTCCTCCCAGCCGCAGTACTCGATGCTGTGGCAGGCGCCTGAGGACGAGGTCTTCCGCCTCTGCGCCGAGAACGGCATCTCTCAGGTCGTCTGGTCGCCGCTGGCCGAGGGCGTGCTCACGGGCAAGTACAAGCCGGGCGAGGCCCCGCCGGCCGACTCGCGCGCCGCGAGCGACTCGATGAACGACTTCATCACCTCCCGCCTGACCGACGACACGCTCGAGGCCGTCGCGCGTCTTCAGCCGATCGCGGAGGGCGCAGGCCTGACGATGCCCCAGCTCGCGCTCGCGTGGGTTCTGCGCCGCTCCGAGGTCGCCTCGGCGATCGTCGGCGCCTCCCGGCCCGAGCAGGTGCACCAGAACGTCGCCGCCTCCGGCGTGACGCTCTCCGACGACGCCCTGCGGGCGATCGACGAGGCGCTCGGCGACGTGCCCGTGACGGGCCAGACGCTCGCGCCCGGCGCGACCGACGGAGTCCTGCACCGCTAGCTGTAGAGACCGAGGATGTTGCTGGGGGGTCGGGCATCGAAGGGGTGGGCGTGGGCGGCGAGGCGCGGCGCTCGTGGTCATCCGCAGTCGCCCGGCGCGAAGCATCGAACCTGATCTTTTCCCCCCGACACGGGGGAAAAGGTCGGGTTCGCGTCACCGCGAGCGCCCTGAGCGCGTGGAACGTCGGTCCTCGCGGAGCGCCAGACACGCGGCGGACCGCCGCCGACCCCTCCTCACCAGCCACGTAGCACCCGCGCGCCCACGATTCCTGACCTCAACAACGTCCTCAGGAACTCCAGCTAGCGGACAGCGGACGAGCCGAGCGTCCTTTCTTGGCCCCTATAGGGGCCAACTTCGGACGTTCGGCGCCCGGCCGCTGGGGCAATCAGGCCCGGCGCAGGATGTCGTAGCGCCCGAAGCCCTCGCGGCCGTCCATGCGCCAGCGCAGGAACGCGCAGTCGAGGCGCAGTCGGCCGAGGTCGAGCGACGTGCCGCAGACGACCTCGCCGGCCGCGCGATGCGCCCAGCCGTCCGCGTCGATCCACAGCTCGAGGCCGGCGGCGCGCTGACGCCCCTCGCCGTCGTAGGTCGTCGACAGGCGCGCGTCGTCGATCGCCAGGGCGATCGGGCCGCCGCCGTTGCCGTCGTCACCCGCGGCGTCCAGCCACGTGGCGGCCACCGCCTCGGACTCGTGGTCGGACTTCTTCGCCGGGCGTATGGCCGTGAGCGACACCGAGCGGTCGCCGTCGAACCAGGCCGAGACGGTGCGCGCGAGGGCGATGCGTCCCCAGTCCGGCGCCCCCCACGAGCGCCCGCGCTGGCCGCGCCCGTCGAGCATGAACGTCGCGTCCGCGGTGGTGACGGTGCCGCTCACGCGCACGGGCTGATCGAAGCCGGCCATGCCGCCGAGCCTGGCGACCTTCTCGTCCTCGGCCAGCTCGGCGATCGCGCCGGTGGCCTCGAGCTCGAGGTCGAGCTGCGCGTCGTCGCCCGCGTACTGCACGCGCCAGGCGCGGCCGGCGTCGACGGTCTGCATCGAGAGCCCCGCAGCCTGGACCTCGTCCCACGACGCGGGCGCGCCGTCGCGCTCCAGCCCGCCCTCGGCCGCGACCGCGACGGGTGCACCGCCGGCGAACAGGATCACCAGGCCGCTCGCGCCGCCGCCGGCGAGCCCGAGACGGGCGACGCCGTAGACGTCGGCGCCCGCGTCGCCGAAGGAGACCGTCAGCGCGTCGCTGAAGGCATCGTCGGCGACGGCGCGCGGGGCCTCGTGCGGGTGCGCGCTCATCGCAGCGCGCGGGGGTCGACCTCGCTGGCGGTGCCCTCGACGTCGGCGTCGCCATGCGCGGGCGGGCGGGCGCCGAAGCGCGGCGGAGCGCTGACGATCATCCGCGCGGCGAAGCGGCGCACCAGCACCCGGCGCAGCACCGCGCGGGTGGGGGGAATCAGGAACAGGGCACCGAGGACGTCTGTCACGAAGCCGGGGGTCAGCAGCAGCGCACCGCCGAAGATCACGAGCACGCCGTCGAGCACCTCGCGGGCGGGCGCACGGCCCTCGGCGATCCCCTCGTTGAAGCGCCGCCAGGCCGCGCGGCCCTGCGAGCGCATGAGCATCGCGCCCAGGATCGAGTCGACGATCAGCAGGGCGATCGTCCACCAGACGCCGATGGCCTGCCCAACGGTGACGATCGCGAAGATCTCCACGATCGGGATGACGATGAAGAGGACGAGCAGCAGCGGGAACATCGCTCGACCGAGACTAGAACCTAGAGGTTGCGGGCGCCCGGGGCCTCGAGGATCACGCCGCTGAAGCGGTTAAATCCCAGGGCCTCGATCAGCCGCCGCACGGGCGGCTGGGCACCACGGAGCACCATGCGCCGGCCGGTGCGACGCAGGCGGCAGGCGACCATCGTCAGGTCGAGGATCAGCGAAGGGTCGGCGAAGCGCAGCGCGCGCAGGTCGACCAGCAGGTCGCTGTCGGCGCGCAGCGCACGTGACAGGGCGCCACGGCGCCTGCCCTGCGTGGCGGCCCCTTCCTCGCCCGAGCAGACGAGGACGGCGGGCTGATCCGAGTACTCGACGATGGCGGGAACCTACACAAAATCGCTGGCTACACTGAACCGATGCCCACCCTGGAGGATGTCGAGGACGCGCTCACCAACGTGATCGACCCCGAGCTCGGCCTCGACTTCGTCGAGCTCGGACTCATCTACGGCGTCGAGATCGACGGCGCGAACATCCACGTGACCTTCACGCTCACCACTCCGGCGTGCCCGATCGGCCCGCAGGTTTCCGAGCAGATCGAGGAGTTCGTCGGCGAGCTCGACGGGGTCAACGACGTGACCTCCTCGATGATCTTCACGCCGCCGTGGAGCCCGGAGAAGATGAGCGAGGACGCGAAGTTCGCGCTCGGGTACTGACCCGGCGCGCGCTGGCGCTGACGGTCCTCGCGCTGCTCGCCCCCGCTGCGCCGGCAGCGGCCGCGCCGACGGGCACGGGCCGCCTGCTCGTGACGCTCGCGCCCGGAGCAGCGCATCAGCACACGCGGGCCGCGACAGCCGTGGTGGCGGCCGCGGGCGCCCGCCGCGCCGGCTGGTCGGTTCCGGCCATCGGGCTCGTGACGCTGCGCCCCGCGCCCGGCGCGAGCGCTGCCGGGCTGGCCCGGCGCCTGCGCGCCGATCCGCGCGTCGCCCGTGTGCAGGCCGAGCACCGGGCCCGCATCCGCTTCGAGCCCGACGACCCGGCGCTCAGCACCCCCGAGACCGCGAACGGCACGGCGCCCGGCACGGCGGTCGAGTGGTGGGCGGCGCGCAGCGCCTTCCCGGCGGCGTGGGACGTCACGACCGGCCTCGGCGCAACCGTCGCGGTAATCGACACCGGGGCGGAGACCACGCATCCCGAGCTCGCCGACCGCGTCGCGGGAACCCAGAGCTTCGACCGCGACGGCCCGGCGACCAGCGACCCCGTCGGCCACGGCACCCACGTGTCCTCACTGGCGTGCGGCGCGGGCAACAACGGCATCGGGCTCGCCGGCGCCGGCCTGCGCTGCAAGCTGCTGGTGATCCGCTCAGACTTCTCCGACTCGAGCGTCGCCGCGGCCATCGTGTGGGCGACCGACCACGGCGCCGACGCGATCAACATGAGCTTCGGCACCGACCCCGGCGTGCAGCCCAATCAGGCGGTGCAGTACGCGATCGCCTACGCCTATTCCCGCAACGTGGTTCTGGCCGCCGCGGCCGCCGACGACGCGATCGAGGATCAGGGCTACCCGGCGAGCCTGCTGCAGCCGACGGGCACGGGCTCCGACCTCTCCGCCGGGCGCGGCCTGAGCGTGACCGCGGCCGACGCGACCGACCAGCGCGCGTCGTTCGCCGGGCGCGGCTCGCAGATCTCGCTGGCCGCCTACGGCAGCTACGGGCCCCGCGGTGGGGGCGGCCCGCGCGGCATCTTCGGCGCCTTCACCTCGTCGACGAATCAGCTCGAGACCGGCTCGGCCTCCGTGCCCCCGAGGCCACCGTGCCGGTGCCGCGCGACGTTCGGCGACGACGCGCGTTACGCCTACGTCCAGGGCACGTCGATGTCGACCCCGATGGTTGCCGCGACCGGCGCGCTGATGCGCCACCTGAACCCTGCGCTCGGGGTCGCCGACATCGTGCGCGACATCAAGGACACCGCGCGCCGACCGCCGGGATCGGGTTGGAACGCCGACCTGGGTTGGGGCATCCTCGACGCGGGCGCCGCGCTGGCCCGCGCGCGCGACACCGACCGCACCGCGCCCGCGTCGAAGGTGCGCATCCCGCGGCGCCCCCGGAGCCGCCGGGTCACGCTGCGCTGGAAGGGCAGCGACGTCGGCCCGCCCGGCGTGGCGCGCTCAGGCGTCGCACGCTACGAGCTGTGGCGCTCGCGCGGTGGCGGGCCCTACCGCCGGGTCGTCGTGACCCGGCGCACGACGCGGACGCTGCCGGTCACGGGGGGCCGCCTGTACCGCTTCTACACCGTGGCGACCGACGCCGCCGGCAACCGCGAGGCCAAGCCGGCGCGACCAGACGTCTCGGTGCGCCTGAAGCGCCTGGCCTAGACGCTCACGGCACTGCGGACGTCGCGTGCGCCCGAGCCGGCCTTGCGCGCGAGCGCCAGCAGCTCGGCCAGCGACGCGTCGATGCCGTCGGCGATCGCGTCGATGTCGGGCAGGGCGTCGAAGTCGCCCAGCAGCCCGAAGTTCATGTGCCCGTTGTAGGACATGATCGCGATCGCCAGCGCGTGGTCCTTGGGCAGGAACGCGATCGGGAAGACGTCGAGCAGCTCGCGTCCGCGCACGTAGAGGGGGAACTGCGGCCCGGGCACGTTCGTCACGATCAGGTTGAACAGGCGCGTGGAGAAGTTCAGCCGCGAGGCCTGCGCGAGGATCGTCGGCGGCGCGAAGTTCTGCACGCTGGCCAGGACCTCGGCGCCGACGGCCTGCTTGGATTCCTTCAGCGCGCCCATGCCCTCGCGGACGGCCTGCAGGCGGGCGATCGGGTCGTCGATGTACACGGGCAGCGGGCCCCGCATCGCGGCGAGGCGGTTGCCCCCGGTGCCACGCTCGCCCTCGCCGCGAATCGAGACGGGCACGAGCGCGCGCAACTCCATGCCCTCGGTGCGCATGCCGCGCGATTGCAGCCAGCCGCGCAGCGCCCCGCTGACGACCGTGAGCACGACGTCGTTGACCGTCCCGCCGAACGCGTCCTTGACCGTCTTGAAGTCGTCGAGCTGCGTGCGCACGCCGGCGAAGCGGCGGTGCGGGCCGATCTCCACGTTCAGCGGCGTGTCGGGCGCGGGGTTCATGCCGGCCCACGCGACCTCGCCGAGGCCCTCGGCCGCCTCGCGAGCGCCCTTGAGCGCCGTCATCGGACGCAGCGCCAGGCCCGCGGCCGCCGCCGCGGTGTTGACGCCAGTCCGCAGCAGGCCGAGTGTCCCCGCGGCGAGCAGCCCGGCGGGCGTCGGCTCGGGCGATGGGCGCCACGGCTCGCCGGGATGGTCGATCTCCGTCGGCACGGGCCTGAGGTCGTAGATGACCTGCGCGAGGTCGACGCCGGCGACGCCGTCGATGAGCGCGTGATGGGTCTTGGAGATCAGCGCGAAGCCGCCGTTGTCGAGGCCCTCGACGAGCCAGGTCTCCCACAGGGGCTTGGAGCGATCGAGCTGCTGGGAGAAGATGCGCGCGACGAGCAGCATCAGCTGCGCTTCGCTGCCTGGGCGCGGCAGCGCGGTCTGGCGCACGTGGTACTCGAGGTTGAACGTCGGGTCGTCGACCCACAGCGGACGGCCCGAGGCCGCCGGCGGCACGCTGAGCTTCTGGCGGTAGCGCGGCACGAGGTGCAGGCGCTCGCGCAGCGCGTCGAGAAGCTCGGTGTAGGGCGGTGGCGGGCCTTCGAAGAGCGAGATCGCGCCCACGTGCATATGCGACGACGGTCCCTCCTGATGGAGGAACGACGCGTCGATCGCCGTCAACCTGTCGAAGTGCTCCTGCGCCATGGTGCGGACAGTACGCATAATGGCGCGATGGCGTGGGACTTCTCGACCGACCCCGAGTTCGCCGAGCAGCTGGACTGGATGCGCGTGTTCGTGCGCGAGGAGATCTGGCCGCTGGAGACGATCGTGGGCGAGCTGAGCCAGGCCCAGCTCGACCGGATCTACGCGCCGCTGCAGGAGCGGGTGCGCGCGCGTGGGCTGTGGGCGGCCCACCTCGATCCCGAGCTCGGCGGACAGGGCTTCGGCCAGGTGAAGCTCGGCCTGATGCACGAGATCCTCGGCTCCTCGCCGTTCGCGCCCAACGCCTTCGGCAACCAGGCGCCCGACTCGGGCAACTCGGAGATCCTGGCTCTGGCCGGGACCCCCGAGCAGAAGGACCGCTGGCTCCACCCGCTGCTGGCGGGCGACCTGAAGTCCGCCTTCTCGATGACCGAGCCGGACTCCGCCGGCTCGGACCCGACGACGCTGAAGACCCGCGCGGTGCGAGACGGCGACGGCTGGGTGATCGACGGCCACAAGTGGTTCTCGTCGAACGCGTCGATCGCCGACTTCCTGATCGTGATGGCGGTGACCGACCCCGACGCCCGCCCGCACCAGCGCGCGTCGATGTTCATCGTGCCGGCCGACACGCCGGGCGTGAACATCGTGCGCGACGTCCCCACGATGGAGCACCCTCAGGAGGAGTTCGGCAAGCTCGGCGGGCACGCCGAGATCCGCTACGAGGGTGTGCGCGTCGGGCCCGACGCGCTCCTCGGCGAGGCAGGCGCCGGCTTCCTGATCGCCCAGCACCGCCTCGGGCCGGGGCGCATCCACCACTGCATGCGCTGGCTGGGCGTGTCGCAGCGCGCCTTCGACACGCTCTGCG
The DNA here is from genome assembly GCA_040005775.1 of Solirubrobacteraceae bacterium. Classification (GTDB taxonomy): domain Bacteria; phylum Actinomycetota; class Thermoleophilia; order Solirubrobacterales; family Solirubrobacteraceae; genus JAOPZW01. Next base: position 6,965 of record JBDTYI010000129.1, on the reverse strand, counting down.
AGCGCGCGACCTACCGCTACTCCGGCGGCAGCGTGTTGGCCGACAAGCAGACGGTGCAGAACTGGATCGCCGACTCGGCCGCGCAGATGCAGGCCGCGCGACTGATGACGCTGCACGCCGCGTGGGTCATGGACACCCAGGGCGCAAGCGCCGCGCGCACCGACATCTCGCTGATCAAGTTCTTCGGCGCCGGCGTGCTGCACGACGTCGTCGACCGCGCGCTGCAGGTCCACGGCTCGCTGGGCTACTCGACCGACCTCCCGCTGGAGGCGATGTACCGCTACGCGCGGGCCGCGCGCTTCTACGACGGGCCCGACGAGGTGCACCGCCAGTCGGTCGCGCGCCAGATCCTGCGCGGCTACGCACCGCCGCCCGGCGAGGTCCCCACCGAGCTCGTGCCCGCCCGCCGCGAGGCGGCGCGGCGCAAGTTCGCCCACGTCCTCGAGGCGGTGACGGCAAACGACTAGGAGATCATCCCCTCGGATGTTCTCTGACCACGTTCGCCGCCGGGTGGTCGTCGTCCTGGCGCTTCAGGTCGTCTTGGTGGCCGGGCTCGTCGCGGTCGCGCTCGCGCTGACCGGCCCGTCGAAGACGTCAGGCCCGGTGCCCGCCGCGCGCGCCGGGCACTTCGACGCGCGCTCGGCCTACCGGCTCGCCGCGCTCCAGGTGCGCTCGGGCCAGCGCCCCGCGGGCTCGCCGCAGCTGCGGCGCCTCGCCGCCGAGCTGCGCCCGAAGCTGCCCGGCGGCCACTTCGAGGCGATCCCAGGAGCGCCGAAGCTGCGCAACGTCGTCGGGACCCTGGCGGGGCGCAGGCCGGCGATCGTCGTCGGCGCCCACTACGACACGCTCGTCAAGCCCGCCGGCTTCGTCGGTGCGAACAACGGGGCGGCGGGGTCGGCGATCGTCGTCCAGCTCGCTCGGGACCTCGCCCGGCTCAAGCGCCCGGCAAATGCCCGCGCGGTCCGCTTCGTGCTCTTCGACGGCGAGGAGCCCGACGCCGGGCTGCCCGAGGAGCAGACTGACTTCTATGCGACCGGGCTGCGCGGCTCGCGGGCGGACGCGAAGCGCAACGCCCGCACCACGAAGGCCATGATCCTCCTGGACTACGTCGGCAACCGCGGCCTGCGCCTCCCCCGCGAGGGCACCTCGAACACCGCGCTGTGGGCGCGGCTGAGCGGCGCGGCGCGCACGGCGGGCGTCGGCGCCGTGTTCCCCGGCGCGACCGGCCCGGCGATCATCGACGACCACACGCCCTACCTGCGTGCCGGCGTCCCCGCGGTCGACCTCATCGACTGGAGCTATCCGGGCCACCAGAAGTCCGACACGCTCGACAAGCTGTCGGCGCGCAGCATGGACGCCGTCGGAGAGGCAGTCCTGGGCCTCGTGCAGGACCTGCGCACGCGCTGAGCTCCGACACTACGTTTGTGGGTGTGATGACCCGCCGCCTCGTCCCGCTCCTCGCCGCGCTGGCGCTGCCGGCCCCACCGGCCGCCGCTCAAGCGCGCCGGCAGACCACGCTCAGTCAGACCATCGCCGACCGCGACGGCGACAACCGCCTCGAGCCGGCACCGGGCGAGGACTACGTCCTCCGCCAGGAGCTCGGCACCGCGCAGCCGGAGCGCGCGCGGACGCGGGAGGAGAAGCTCTTCTTCGGCCAGCTCACCGATATCCACGTCATCGACGAGGAGTCGCCGCTGCGGGTGAGTTCCTGGCAGCGAGGCCGGCGGCTTCTGGCAGATCAACACCGCCTCGCACATCGACTGGCCCCAGCAGTCGCGGACGATCGACGTCTTCGACAACCACGACGGCACGCTGTCGCTGTTCGGGACGATCCTCGACCACGCCGCGGCGCCGAATCCGGGCGGCGGCCAGGCATCGGCGTCGACCAGCCGCCTGGCGTCGATCTCGCGCGAGCTGTCCTACAACGACCCGGACGCCCAGAACGGGCAGGGCGGCTCGAGCGACGCCCGCGGCGCGGCCACCGACCGCAACGTCGAGCTGCTGGTCCGCGATCCCCGCGGCGGCCCGTAGACGGCTCGCCCTACCATGGGGCCCATGGCAGCCCCCGAGAAGCTCCTGCTCGCCGCCCCCCGCGGCTATTGCGCCGGCGTCGACCGCGCCGTGCAGACGGTCGAGCGCGCGCTCGAGCTCCACGGCGCGCCGGTCTACGTGCGCAAGGAGATCGTGCACAACAAGCACGTCGTCGAGCAGCTGCGCGAGCGCGGCGCCGTCTTCGTGGAGGAGCTCGACGACTCGATCCCCGAGGGGGCGATCACCGTCTTCTCGGCCCACGGCGTGTCGCCTGCGGTCCACGCCGACGCCGAGCGCCGCTCGCTGCAGACGATCGACGCGACGTGCCCGCTGGTCACGAAGGTCCACCGCGAGGCGCTGAAGTTCGCCTCCGAGGGCTACACGATCGTCCTCATCGGCCACGACGGCCACGAGGAGGTCGAGGGCACGATGGGGGAGGCCCCCGAGCACATCGTCCTCGTGGAGACCGAGGCCGACGTCGACGCGCTGGAGGTCGCCGATCCCGAGAAGGTCGCCTACATCTCCCAGACCACGCTGTCGGTCGATGAGACCCGCGCGATCATCAACCGGCTGCGCGAGCGCTTCCCGGCGATCACCGGGCCGCGCACCGACGACATCTGTTACGCCACGACGAACCGCCAGGCCGCCGTCAAGCAGATGGCCGCGCACTGCGACCTCGTGCTCGTCATCGGCTCAAGCAACTCGTCGAACTCCAACCGCCTCGTCGAGGTCGCCCGCGACCACGGCGCCGACTCCTACCTGATCGACAACGAGGATCAGGTGCAGGAGGAGTGGCTCCAGGACAAGCGCGTCGTGGGCATCAGCTCGGGCGCCAGCGCCCCCGAGGAGCTCGTGCAGCGGCTCGTGGAGTTCTTCCGCGCCCGGGGCACCGAGGACGTCGAGGAGTTCCAGGTCGTCCAGGAGGACGTGCGCTTCATGCTCCCCAAGACGATCCGCCAGGCGCTGGCGGCGCAGTCGGCCTAGGGCTTGGCGGCGAGCCACGCGCGGATGTCCGCGTCGTGCTCGCCCAGGCGCGGCGGGCGCCGGTGCACGCCTGCCGGCGTGCGGGACAGGCGGACCGCGGGGCGCACCGTCCGCACGCCGTCGGTCTCGTCGACTGGCTCCAGGCCCAGCGCCTCGGCGAATCCGAACGCCTGCGCGACATCGTGGATCGGGCCGGCCGGGACGCCCGCGTCACCCAGGCGCCGTGCCCAGTCCGCGGCCGGCGCGGTCCCGAAGGCCTCGTCGAGCAGCGGCCCCAGCGCGTCGCGGTGCTCCAGGCGCGCGGTGTTCGTCGCGAAGCGCTCGTCGGTCGCCAGCTCCGGGCGGTCGATGACCTCGCACAGGCGACCGAACATCGTGTCGTTGCCGACCGCGAGCGCGAAGTCGCCGTCGGCCGCGGCGAACGTCTCGTAGGGCACGATCGACGGGTGGCGGTTGCCCATCCGCCCGGGCACGGTGCCGGCGTTGAGGTAGGCCGAGCCCTGATTGAGCAGCGCGGCCAGCGCTGAGTCCATCAGCGACGCCTCCACGCGCTGGCCGAGGCCGTCGCGCTCGCGGGCGCGAAGCGCGGCGAGGACGCCGACCGACGCCTGCAGGCCGCAGAGCATGTCGATGAGCGCGGCACCCACCTTCAGCGGGCGCCCGTCGGGCTCGCCGGTCACCGACATCAGCCCGCTCATCGCCTGCAGCAACAGGTCGTAGCCCGGCAGCCCCGCGGCCGCCTCGCCGGCCCCGAAGGCGCTCACCGAGCAGTACACGACGCCCGGGTTCGTCGCGCGGATCTCGTCGTAGCCGAGGCCGAGCCGGTCGATGGTCCCCGGCCGGAAGGACTCGATGACGACGTCGGCGCGTGAGCAGAGCTCGTGGGCGAGGGCCACGTCGCCGGGGTCCTTGAGGTCGAGCGTCACCGAGCGCTTGTTGCGGTTCAGCCCCAGGTAGTAGGTCGAGCCCTCCTCGACGAAGGGCGGGCCCCAGGCGCGAGTGTCATCGCCGCCGTCGGGGCGCTCGACCTTGATGACGTCTGCGCCGAGGTCGCCGAGCGTCATCGCGCACAGCGGCCCCGCGAGGACGCGCGACATGTCCGCCACCAGAATCCCATCCAAAGCGTGCGCCGCCACCGGCGGGCAGGGTAGCCTGCCGACCTCGTGCAGACGCTCGTGATCTCCGACCTGCACCTCGGCGCGCGGACCGGCGTGGACGTCCTGCGCCGCCCCGAGGCTCTCGACGCGCTGCTCGCCGAGCTGGTGGGCGTCGACCGCCTCGTCATCCTCGGCGACCTGCTCGAGCTGCGCCACGGCCCGGTGCACGAGGCGCTCGCGCTCGCGCGGCCGGTCCTGCGGGCGATCGGCCAGGCCCTCGGGCCCGACGCCGAGGTCGTGCTCGTCGCCGGCAACCACGACCACCGCCTGGTCGCGCCGTGGCTGGACTGGCGCGAGCGCTCAGGGCGTCAGCCGCTGCGCGTCGAGGAGCACGCCGGCGCCCGGGCGTCCTACGCCACGCGCGCCGTTGAGCGGATGGTCGCGCCCGCGCGCCTCGACGTCGCCTACCCGGGGCTGTGGCTGGCCGACGGCGTGTACGCGACCCACGGCCATTACCTCGACCGCCACAACACGACGCCGAGCTTCGAGCGCCTCGCCGCCGGCGTGATCGGGCGCCTTCTCCGCGCCCCGCTGGTCGACACGGCCTCACCCGACGACTACGAGCGCGTTCTCACGCCGATCTACGCCTTCCTCGACGCTGTCGCCGCCCGCGCGCCACGCAAGGGCACGGGGGCGCACGACGGCGTGTCCTCGCGGGCGTGGAACACGATGTCGACCGACGGCCGGCGCGACTGGCGCGGGCGCGTGCTCGGCGGCACGTTCCCCGTGGCCGTCGCGGCGATCAACCGCACCGGGATCGGGCCGGTGCACGCCGACCTCTCCGGGGTCGGGCTGCGCAACGCGGGGCTGCGTGCGATGGGCGCGGTCGTTGAGCACCTGAGCGTCCCGGCCCGCCACGTGATCTTCGGCCACACCCATCGGGCCGGCCCCCTGGAGGGCGACGAGCCCGGCCCGTGGACGACGCCGTCCGGCGTGCGGCTGCACAACGCGGGCTCCTGGGTCTACGAGTCGATGTACAACGACGCGGGGCCGCAGAGCCCGTACTGGCCCGGGGACGCCGTCGTGCTCGACGACGGCGCCGCGCCGCGCCATGTGCGCCTGCTTCAGGGGGTGAGCGCCGCGGCGCTCACGGCGCCGGTGGCGCGACTCCCGGCGTGAAGCACGTCGCGTGGACGGTCACGCCCGCGCCGGGGCGCAGGTCGATGACGCCCTCGGTGTGGTGGGGATGCTCGACGACGCGCAGCGCGCCCGGCAGGTCGACCGTCACGGCCGCACCGTTGACCTCGAGGGTGCCCGCGCCCTCCACGACCGCCCATACGGCGCCTGCGGCGTAGGGCCCGGAGTACGCGCCGGGCTGGTCGGGCGTCTGCGCGACGATCGCCGTGTCGGGGACGTCCTCGGGATGCACCGGCGCGACGAGGTCGCCGGTGACGCCGAGCAGCTCCTGGATCGCGAGCTCGGTCTCGGCGTAGCCGCCCTCGCCGATGTGGAACTCGAACAGCTTCTGGTCGGCGTCGAAGAGGTAGCGGGCGGGCCAGCCCTCGTTGTCGTAGGCGCGCCAGAGAGTGAAGCCCGGGTCCAGGCAGACGGCGTGCTCGATGCCCAGCCGGGCGACCGCGTCGCGCACCGTGTCCGCGTGCTGACCAGGCGGGAAGCCCGGGCAGTGCACCGAGACCACGCGCAGCCCCGCGTTGCCGTCGGCATAGCGCTCGTGCCACGCTCGGAGGTAGGGCAGCGTCCGCAGCGAGTTGGGGCGGCAGAAGTCGAAGAACTCGATCAGCACCGGGCGGCCGCGCTGCTTGTCCATGCGCAGCGTCTTGACGTTGACCCACTCGAGCCCCTGCGGAAAGGGCGGTGCGGGGATGGTGTCGACGGGGGCGCGCATCTGCGGCGAGGACGGTAGCGGAGCGGAATTCTCCACAATGCGTCGGGCGACAGTCATACTCGCGCCCGGTCACGGCGCAACTTGGGCCGTTCTGCCGGGTTGTCCGTACCGCTCCACTCGTCCCACACTTCTTTTAATCCGCAGGAGGATTGATGCGTAAGTTCATGCTTCTCGCGGTGGCGTCGCTCGCCGCCGTTCTCTGTGTCGTCGGGATCGCTTCAGCCGTCAACCCCGAGCAGACCCTGATCGTCAAGACTGCCCTCTCGAAGGCCGGCACGAAGGCCAAGCCGAAGTCGCTCGGCAGGATCACCGTGCAGACGCCCACCAAGCCCGCCGAGGGCGAGGCCGGCACGTTCGCGACCAAGACCGCCGTCATCTCGTTCGACAAGAACATCGTCCTCAGCGCCTCGAAGTTCCCGACGTGCTCGCTGACGCAGGTCGAGAAGGACGAGACCAAGTGCAAGACCGGGTCGAGGGTCGGCTCGGGCTCGGCGACCGCCGTCTTCAGCGGCCAGACGATCAACCTGCTGATCAAGGCGTACAACGGCAGCACCAAGGGCACGAAGCTCTACCTGCTGGCGCAGAACTCGGCGTTCAACATCAACAAGGCCCTCGACGGCACGTTCTCCTCCGCCTCGGGTGACTACGGCAAGAAGCTCACCGTCAAGATCCCGACGAACCTGCAGCAGCCGGTCGCCGGGGCCTACGCGACGCTGACCGACTTCAAGACGAGCGTCGGCGGCACGAGCAAGGGCACCCCCTACGCCGCCCTCAAGGGCTGCACCGGCGGCAAGCTGAAGTACAAGGGCGTCTTCAACTACTCCGACGGCACGAGCAAGACGGCCACGACCACGTCGAAGTGCTCGAAGTAATCGCCTGAACGCGACAAGGACGTCGTCTCGAGGGGCGGGCCATTGGCCCGCCCCTCGTCGTTGACGGGTAGCCTC
>JBDTYI010000128.1:0-2409 GCA_040005775.1 Solirubrobacteraceae bacterium | reverse complement strand
GCGTGCACCTCGCCCTTGCTGACGGAGAGGTCCAGACCCTTGAGGATCTGCTTCTCGCCGGCCTGGACATGGAGGTTGCGGATCTCGAGATCAGCCATGTGTGGGTTCGTACGTCCTTGGTGTCTTGTGGGTTCAGGCGGCGACGTGCGCCGCGGGCGCCGTGCCGGAGCGCTCGGAGAAGGTCACGAGCTCGGCGAGCGTCGTGTTGGCCAGGGCCTCCATGACCCCGCCGTGGACGCGCAGCCAGAGCAGCTTGGTGCCGCACGCGCGGCCGTCGTCCTCCAGGTGCGAGCACAGCACGCGGCTGGTCTCCTCGCCGGCGGAGTCGTCGACGAAGCAGCTCATCGGGGCCACCGCGCCCTCCAGGGCGACGACGGCCTGGTCCATCGTGATCGCCGACGCCTCGCGGGCTAGGCGGTAGCCGCCGTGCGCCCCGCGCGTGCTCTCGACCAGGTCGGCCTTCTTGAGCAGCGCGACGATGCGCTCGAGGTAGGCGAGGGGCAGGCCCTCGGCCGCGGCGATCGCCTTCAGCGACACGGGCTGGTCCCGACCGTGGCGACCGAGCTCGATGAGCAGCCGCACGCCGTACTCGGCCTTGGTCGTGAAGATCATGACCTCAATCCTACCAACGGGGTCGGAGATCTCCCGGAGGAGCGCACCGCGTCCGTCGGCGGCCTCTGATAGCTCTACCCGAACGATCGCGCAGGGTTCCGCCCCCTGTGAAGCGACCCACGGAGTTGCACGATGCCCCCCCATCGCGTGCCGCTGACCGTGACGCTCGTCGTCGCGTGTCTGCTTGCCGTTCCCGCTGCCGCCAGTGCGTGCGCCGGCGCAAAGGCCCCTGTCCGATCCAATCTGGCGCGCGCCGCCAGCGCCACGCATTGCCTGGTCAACGCCGCGCGTGCGCGGTCCGGCCTGCGCCGCCTGCGCGACGCCGGGGCGCTGGACCACGCCGCCGGCGCACACGCCCGCGACATGGTCCGCCGGGACTTCTTCGACCACATGTCGCCCAGCGGCAGCACGCCGAAGCAGCGCGCCCGGAGCGCCGGCTACCGCGGCGGGTCGATCGGCGAGACCATCGCCTGGTCGGCCGGCGCCGCCACCCCGGCCGCGATCGTGGCGATGTGGATGCGCTCGGCGCCCCACCGGCAGGTGCTGCTCGCCGGTGGCTTCGACGCGATCGGCGTCGGCATCGCGCGCGGCGCGCCCGGCCGCCACGGCGGGGCGACGTTCACCGCGGACCTGGGGTCCTAGGGCGAGGCGACGTGGTGGACTGAACGGCGCCGCGGGCCTCGACGCGGGCAGGCGTCCGGCCGCCGCGGGCGAATCCCGCAGGGTGGCCGACGATCCCGTGAAGCGCACCGAGCACGACGTCGGCGTCGCCGTCGGGCGCTTCCGCACGCGCGTCGGGATGATCGCGCTCGTCACGGTGGCGCTCGACCTCGTCACCGCGGCCGTCGCATACTGGAGCGAGCGCGGAGCCCCCGACGCGTTCACGAGCTACTGGGCGGCGCTGTTCTGGACGAGCACGCAGCTGCTGACGGTCTCCTCGTCGCTACCGAACCCCGAGCGGACGCTGACCAAGGTGCTCGACGTCGTCATGGAGCTCTACGCGATCGTCGTCGTCAGCTCGCTGGCGGGCACGTTCGCCGACCTGCTGCACCACCGCACGCGGCGCCGCATGGCGCGTTCCTGGCAGCGCCAGGGTTCGCCCCAGGGTTGATAGGCTCGCGCCATGGTCCTCGCCCTGAGCGACGTGGCGGCCACCCTGGGCCTCGTCGTCATCTTCTTCGTCGTCTTCCCGGTCCTGGCGCAGGGGCTGATCGCCTTCGCGATCGCGCAGGTCTTCGGCGAGCGCGCCGAGAACCAGGAATACGCGCGCCGGCACCGCATGCCGGGGCGCTAAGCGCCGCGATCATGAGCCGCCCCGTCGCGGTCATCACCGGCGGCGCCCGTGGCATCGGCCTCGAGGCAGCGCGTCAGCTGAGCTCGACCCACCGCGTCGCCCTGCTCGACCTCGACGGCGACGGCGCCCACCAGGCGGCTGCCGGCCTCGGCGGCGACGCCATCGCGGTGCAGTGCGACATCACCGACGAGGCCGGCGTCACGGCCGCCGTCGAGCAGGTGGTCGCCGAGGCCGGCGGGATCGACGTCTGCATCTCCAACGCGGGTATCGCCACGGCGGGCGCGCTGCGAATGCTCGACCCGGAGGTCGTGGCCGCGCAGCTCAACGTCAACCTCGTCGGCAACTGGCGCTTCGTCCACGCCTGCCTCCCCCACGTCATCGCCCGCCGCGGCTACGTCCTCGGCGTCGCCTCGGCGGCGGCGCTGGCGCCCACGGGCGGCCTCGGCGCCTACTGCGCCTCGAAGGCCGGCTTCGAGATGCTGCTCAACTGCCTGCGCATCGAG
>JBDTYI010000127.1:0-2615 GCA_040005775.1 Solirubrobacteraceae bacterium | reverse complement strand
GTCGCGGAGGCCGTGTGGGACGCGTTCCTGACGGACCTGCGCACGACGGGCTGGGTGCTGGTCGTGACCGGCGCCGTCGCCTATGCCGCAGCGCGGTCGCTGATCGGGCCGGTGGGGGTCCGGCGCCGGCTGGCGGCGCTGGGGCGCGGCGCGGCGACCGTGCCCGCGTCGGCGTCGGCCGGGCTCCTGCAAGCGCTGGCGCTCGTCGTGACCGGCGTGGCGCTGATCGCGGAGCCGCTGGCGGCGCTCGAGATCGTCGCCGCGGTGGCCGGGGCCGTCTGCCTGGCGCTGGGCATCGAGGCGGCGCTCGAGGTCGTGGCGGCGGGCCCGCCGGTCGCCGCCGCACCGCGCCGGCGGCGCACCTCCGGCACGCGCCGGGCCGTGGTCGCCACGGTCGCGGTGCTGGCGGTGGCGGCGAGCGCCGCGACGTTCCTGGCCGGCGGAGGCGTCGACGCTCCTGCGGCCGGTGTGGTCACCCGCTGCAACGGGCACGCCGCGCTCTGCGGCCGGCGCCTGGACGAGATCGCGCTGCCGGCGACGCACAACTCGATGTCGGCGCCGCTCCCCGGCTGGAAGTCGGCCGAGCAGGAGCGCTCCATCGGCGGACAGCTGCAGGACGGCATCCGCGGCCTGCTGATCGACACCCATTACGGCGACCGGCTCGACAACGGGCGCGTGCGCACGGTGCTGGGCGATCGCGTCGCGCAGGGAGAGGACGGTGTCAGCGCCGAGCAGGCGGCCGCCGCCGAGCGGCTGCGCGGCCGAGTCGGCTTCCGCGGCAAGGGCATGCGCGGCATGTACCTGTGCCACTCGTTCTGCGAGCTCGGCGCCACGCCCGTCGCCGACGGCCTCCGCGATGTCCACGACTTCCTCGTCACCCATCCCGGCGACGTGGTCGTCGTCGTCAACCAGGACTACGTCACGCCGTCGGACTTCGTGCGCGCGCTCGGCGACGCCGGCCTGACCCGGTACGTCTTCCGCGACCTCGACGCGCGCCGCTGGCCGACGCTGCGCGAGGCGATCGCGCGCGACCAGCGGCTCGTCGTGCTGGCCGAGAACCGCGCGGGCGCCGCGCCCTGGTACCAGCTCGCCTACCGGCGGCTCACCGTGGAGACGCCCTATTCGTTCGCGCGCGCCTCCCTGCTGACCGACCCAGCCCACCTGCGGGCGAGTTGCGCGGCGAACCGCGGGCCGCAGCAGGCGCCCCTCTTTCTGGTCAACCACTGGGTGACCACGGCGCCGGTGCAGCGCCCGAGCGACGCGTCGAAGATCAACGCCTACGAACCCCTGCTGCGACGCGCACGCGAGTGCGCCCGCCTGCGGCACCACCGGCCCACGCTTCTGGCGGTCAACTTCTACAAGCGCGGTGACGTGTTCCGCGTCGCCGACGAGCTCAACGGCGTCCGCCGGCCGTAGACCCACAGCGGTGTGTTAGGGCTACGGCATGCGCATCCTCGTCACCGGCAGCGCGGGGCACCTCGGCGAGGGGCTCGTGCGCGTGCTGCGCGCCGACGGCCACGACGTCGTCTCGCTCGACGTGCTCGCGTCGCCGTTCACGTCGGTCGTCGGGTCGGTCGCCGACCGCGCCGTGGTGCGCGATTGCCTGCGCGGCGCCGACGCAGTGCTCCACGCCGCGACGCTGCACAAGCCGCACGTCGCCTCGCATCCGCGGGCGGCGTTCGTCGAGACCAACGTCGCCGGCACGCTGACACTGCTGGAGGAGGCCGCCGCCGCGGGCGCGAGCCGCTTCGTCTTCACCAGCACCACGAGCGCCTTCGGCCGCGCGCTGACCCCGCCTGCGGGGGCGCCGGCCGCGTGGATCACGGAGGACGTCCGGCCCGTGCCGCGCAACATCTACGGCGCGACGAAGACCGCCGCCGAGGACATCTGCGAGCTCGTGCACCGCGACCACGGGCTGGCGGTGCTGGTCCTGCGCACGTCGCGCTTCTTCCCCGAGCCCGACGACCGCGACGACGTCCGCGCCGCCTATCCCGACGGGAACCTCAAGGTCAACGAGCTCCTCTACCGCCGCGTCGACCTCGAGGACGTCGTGGAGGCCCACCGCCTGGCGCTTGAACGCGCGCCGCAGATCGGCTTCGGCCGCTACATCGTCACCGCGACGACGCCGTTCACGCCCGCTGACCTGGTCGAGGTGCGCACCGACGCCCCCGCCGTCGTGCGCCGCCTGTACCCGGGCTACGAGGAGCTCTTCGCCGCGCGCGGCTGGCGGATGCTCGACAGCATCGAGCGCGTGTACGTCAACGAGCGCGCCCGCCGCGACCTGGGCTGGGCGCCGCGCTGGGACTTCGCGCACGCGCTCGATCGCCTGCGCCACGGCGGCCCGCTGCGCAGCGAGCTCGCCGCCGCGGTCGGCGTGAAGGGCTACCACGCAGAGTCGACCGGCATCTACACGGTGCGCTAGGAGTGTGTTGCCTAACACGGCGCGGCACGCCCGTCGCCAGGCGCAGCGCCGCGTCTCGCACGCGCGTCGGCGTGAGCTGCGAGAGGACGCCCTGCACCCGCGGGCCGGTGCCGACGACATAGCGGGCGCGCGGGCGGCGGGCCGTCAGCGTGCGCTCGATCGTCGCCGCGACGCCGTCGGCCGGTGTCGCCAT
>JBDTYI010000126.1:0-4531 GCA_040005775.1 Solirubrobacteraceae bacterium | reverse complement strand
GCAGCTCGCGCGTCTGGGGCATGAACGCGAGGATCGGCTTGTGGGGGTAGACGAGATAGGCGTAGGGCGCGCCGGCCCGCGGATCGTCGCCGTCGGCGTGCTCGTCGGCGCGGCGGCGGCGCGGGGCGCGGGACATGCCGCCCCAGACCCGGATGAAGCCGAGGTCGCGGTACATCGCCCACTCCTCGGCGTTGACGCACGACCGCAGCAGCTCGCGGGCCCTGGCCTCTGCGCGGCGCTCGCGGCCCGGGTCGTAGCCGTCGGCGGGGATGATCTTCCGGCGGGCCCTATGACGTTCGAACGCCTCGCGGGCGGGCGGGAGCAGCAGGTCCCAGAGCAGGCCGGCGATCACGATTCCGATGGCGATCGCGGCGAGCAGCATGGCTCAGGCGCCGCCGGCCGCGCGGGGGAAGAAGATCACGCGGTCGGCGTCGCGCGGGACCTCGTCGAAGGAGCGGACCATACGCGCCTCGCGGCGCCCGCCGGCAGCCTGGCTCGGTACCGCGGCCCACAGGCCGAGGTCGAGCTGGCGGCGGAACTCGGCGAGCAGGCGCGCCTCGTCCTCGGAGACGTCGACGTCTCCCTCCGCGAGCAGCACCTCGCCATGGCCCGGCTTCATGCGCAGGAACCTCATCCTCAGGCGATTATGGCAAAGGCGGGAAGCAGCTCGACCGACCGGTCAGACCTGGCGCGGGATGGCCAGCGCGTCCACCGGCCCGGGGCCGCCTCCGACATCACGTAGGCCGTTGCGGACCGCCTCCGCGGCGACGCGCTTCGCCTCGCGGGCTGCGGCCACCACGTCGTCGCCGAGCGCCAGTCGCGCCGCGAGCGTCGAGGAGTGTGTGCAGCCCGAGCCATGGGCGGCGCCGTCGGGGTGGCGCGGACCGGGCAGTTCGGTGATGCGCTCCCCATCGAACAGGACGTCGACGGCCTCCTCGCGGTGGCCGCCGGTGACCACCACCGCGCGCGGACCCAGGGCGTGCACGGCACGCGCGAGCGCCTCCCCTTCGAGCGTGTCGTCGCCCGCAAGCACCCGCGCCTCCGGAAGGTTCGGCGTCACAACCGTCGCCCGGCTGATCACGTGCCGCACGAGCGCGTCCAGTGCGTCTGCGTCGAGCAGGCGCCCGCCGGACTCGGCGACCATCACCGGGTCCACGACGACCGGCGTCCCGGCCGCCAGCAGCCCGAGGGCCTCCCCCACCGCCTCCGCGCTGGCCACCGTGCCCAGCATCCCGACCTTCACCGCGTCGACCCCGAGGTCGTCGACTACCGCCCGCACCTGCGCGACGATCATCCGCGCCGACACGCCCTCGACGGCGACGACCTCGCGGGTGTTCTGCGCCGTGATCGCCGTGATCGCCGTCGCCCCGTGAACGCCGGCGGCAGCGAACGCCTTGAGGTCGGCCTGGATGCCGGCGCCACCACCCGAGTCCGAGCCGGCGATCGAGAGGCAGACGCGCGTGCGCTCGGGGTCGGTCACGGCGCCGAAGGATAGGCGCGGTCATCAGTGGACCACTGGCACCACCACGTAGCGCCCGCCGGCCGCACGGGCGAGGCGGCCAAGCAGCTCGAGCTCGGTGAGCGCCGCCAGCGCCGGGGCGGCGTCCGCCGGCCGTGGGGTCAGCGCCGCCAGCGTGTCGCGCCCGCCCGCGACCTCTTCGAGGACGGTCTGCAACGGCCGCGACAGCTCCGGCGGCGGTGGCCCGGCCGCGACTCCGCGTCCGACGACGGCGTCGAGCACGTCGCGCGCGTCGCGGATCAGCGTGGCGCCGTCGCGCAGCAGCGCGTTCGCGCCCGCCGCACGCCACGACGTCACCGCACCAGGGACAGCCGCCACCTCCCGCCCCAGATCGGCGGCCACCTCAGCGGTGATGAGCGAGCCCGAGCGCTCGGCGGCCTCCACGACGATCGTCATGGCCCCGAGCGCGGCGATGATCCTGTTGCGGGCAGGGAAGCCCCAGCGCATCGGCGGGCAGCCCGGCGGCATTTCGCTGACCACGCACCCGGCGGCCGCGATCCGCCGGTGCAGGGCCGTCTTGCTGCGCGGGTACGGGACGTCGGGGCCGCAGGCGAGCACCGCCACGGTGGCGCCACCGCCCTCGAGCGCACCCTCGTGCGCGGCGGCATCGACCCCGAGCGCCATCCCGCTGACCACGCAGACCCCGGCCGCGGCCAGACCACGACCGAGCCCGCGCGCGATCTGAAGCGCATCGGCCGACGCGCGCCGGGTGCCGACGATCGCCACTGCGCGCGGTCCGTCCTCGAGGTCGCCGCCGACGAGCTGCGTCAAGCGGTCCGGGCGCCCGGCAGCGAAGAGGACGGCCGGGGCGTCGCGCAGGTCCGCCAGGCGCGACGGGTAGGCGACGTCATGACGGCAGACGGCGCGAAGCCCGGCGTCGGTCACCGTCGCCCGCAATGCACTCGGGGCCGGCGCGGCGCCGGCGAGCGCGAGCGCCTCCTGAGGCGTGCACAGCGCCGCGACGAGCTCCTCGTCCGAAAGCGCGAGGACCTCGCGGATCCGTCGGCGCGCGCCGCGAGCGGCCTCCAGCGACCCCGACAGCGTCGCCAGCAGCCACGCTCGGTGCAGGCAGGCGTCGCAGGCGCTCATGCCGCGACGCCCGTGCCGGTCGCCGCATCGGCGCGGAAGCCGAGGGCGGTGATCACGTGCTCGCGGCGGACGTCGTCGCTGCCGGCGAGGTCGGCCACCGTGCGGGCGACGCGCAGTGCCCGGTCGCGGCCGCGCGCGCTCAGGTCGCCGCGACGGTAGGCGGCCGTCAGCGGCAGCTCGGCCTCGGGGTCCAGGCGCACCCGGGCGCGCAGCGTGCGGGCGTCCATGTGCGCGTTGCAGAGGATCCCGGCGTCGCCGAGGCGCTCCGCCTGGCGCGCTCGGGCCTCGAGGACGAGGGCGCGCTGTGCCGCCGACGAGCTTGCGCTCTCGCCGCTCAGCGACGCGGCCTCGGGGCGCTGGACGGAGACCTGGAGGTCGATGCGGTCCAGCAGCGGCCCGCTCAGCCGGCGCAGGTGGCGCGTTAGGTCGCTCTCGGTGCAGCGGCAGCGCGGATCGGGGGCGTGGCCGCACGGGCACGGGTTCGTCGCGGCGAGCAGCATGAAGCGCGTCGGGAAGATCGCGGCGCGCTGCCCGCGGACGATCGCGGCGCGCCCGTCCTCCAACGGCTGACGCAGGGCCTCGAGCGTCGACCGCGGGAACTCGGTGAGCTCGTCCAGGAAGAGGACGCCGTGATGCGCCAGGCTGGCCTCACCCGGCGCCGGTGTCGCTCCGCCCCCGACCAGCCCCGACGCCGAGATGGTGTGGTGCGGAGCCCGGAACGGCCGCGCGCCCACGAGGCCCGCTCCGTCGTGGTAGCCGGCGACGCTGTGGATCCGCGTGACCTCCAGCGCCTCGGTGCGCGTCAGCGGCGGCAGGATCGAGGGCATCCGCCGCGCGAGCATCGTCTTGCCGACGCCAGGAGGCCCGCTGAGCAGCAGGTTGTGGCCGCCGGCGGCGGCGACCGTGAGCGCGCCGATCACGTCGGGATGCCCGCGGACGTCGCTGAGATCGGGCATGAGGTCCTCGGCCGGCGGCAGCTCGACTCGGCACGGGGGTGGCGGGCGCTCGCCACCGCGCAGCACCGCGGCCACCTCGGCGAGGGTCCCGGCGCCGATCACCTCGAGGTCCTCGACCAGCGCCGCCTCAAGCGCGCGCTCGACGGGCACGACGATGCCGATCAGGCCGCCGCGCACCGTCCCCTCGGCGGCGGCGAGGGCGCCGCGGCACGGGCGCAGCTCGCCGCCGAGGGCCAGCTCGCCGAAGATCGCCAGTCGCTCGAGCGCGGCCGGCGGAACCTGACCGCCCGCCGCGAGGATCGCGCAGGCGATGGCCAGGTCGAATCCGGGACCGCTCTTCCGCAGGGAGGCCGGCGCGAGGTTGACCGTGACCCGCTTGAGCGGAAACTCGAAGCCCGAGTTGAGGACGGCCGAGCGGACGCGCTCGCGAGCCTCGCGCACCGCCTGGTCGGCGAGCCCGACGATCGTGAACGCGGGCAGGCCGGCGCGCACGTCGACCTCGACCGTGACGCGCCTGGGGTCGAGGCCGTCGATGGCGAACGTGGTGACGCGGGCGAGCATGGCGGTGACGCTAAGCGGACGACCGTGACGGCGAAACCGCGCGTTCGTGACGATCCTGCAGAGGGACTGCGGAGGACCGGCGGCAGGGCACGTTCTCTCCGCACAATCGGCACAGTCCAGGGGTCCCGTGGCACGCGACCGTCCGTAGCGTCCTCGCCATGTCCACCGACCTGCGTCACCAGCTCGGCCGCCTCGGCGAGGATCTTGCGCTGGCGCATCTGGAGCGGCTCGGCTGCGAGCTGGTGCAGCGCAACCACCGCACCCGCTTCGGCGAGATCGACCTGATCGTGCGCGACGGCGATGCGCTCGTGTTCGTGGAGGTCAAGACCCGGCGTCAGAGCGCCGCCGGGCGCGGGCCCTGGGAGGCGCTGCACCCGCGCAAGCGCCGGCAGGTCCGGGCGATGGC
>JBDTYI010000125.1:0-2826 GCA_040005775.1 Solirubrobacteraceae bacterium | reverse complement strand
GCGACGAACGTCCGCAGCGTGTCGACGCCCATGTAGGGGTTGACGGTGAACGCGTCGGCCCCCACCCCGGGGATCTCGCCCAGCGGCGCCGGGACCGAACCGACCATGCCCTGCGCGTACGCGGTCGCGGTGACGTCGATGTCGCCGCGCTTGCCGTCGGCGAGAACGAGCAGACCCGCGGCGCGCGCGTGGGCGGCGACCGCGTGCAGCGCTGCCCAGCCGGGGGCGCCGAGGCGCTCGAAGCACGCCACCTGCGGCTTGACCGCCGCGCACGCGGGCGCCGCGGCGTCGATGACCGCGGTGCAGTGCGCGAGGACCGCGGCGGCGGTCCGCTCGGACGGGGATGCGTCCGAGGGCGCCTGGACCGCGACGTCCGGCCACAGCCGCGCCGGGTCGGGATCGAGTCCCAGGACGATCTGGGACTCGCGCGCCGACACGACGGCGGCCAGCCGGTCGCCGAAGGGCTCTCCGATGGTGGAGCGGTCGATGCCGACCGCTCCGCGGTCAGCCGTTGACGGCCTTCTTCAGCCCCGAGCCCGCCGTGAAGCGCGGCACCTTCGAGGCCTTGATCTGGATCTTCTCTCCGGTGCGGGGGTGCACGCCCTCACGCGCGCCGCGGTCGGCGACGGCGAACTTGCCGAAGCCGGACAACGTGACGTCGCTCCCGCGCTTCAGCGTCTCCTGGATGACCTCCAGCACGGCGTCGACTGCCTTGCCGGCGTCGCCCTTGCCCAACTCCGACCGGCTGGCGACCTGGTCGACGAACTCTGACTTCGTCACGTGATTCGCTCCCCTCTGATGAGGTCGTATTCGGCGCGACGCTAGCAACGGGTGCGGACGGGTTCCGCGCCGAAAACCCTGTCCCCAGGCCGGTTTCCGCCGCGAGCGGGCCGCAAACGGGGCACGTCCGAGCAACGCCGCCGAGCCGCCGTCTCCCGCACCGGCCACAATGCAGCGCGTGACCCTCGCCCGGCTCTCGTGGCTCGCGACCGTTCTGGTCTGCCTCCTCTCGGCGGCGATCTCGCTGCTGGCCGGCTACCAGGGCTACGCGGCCGTGCTGCTCCTCGTCGGCGCGTCGGCTGCGATCAACCTGCGCTGAGGTGTGCCAGCAGCGCCCGGGCTGCGCGCCCGCGGTGGCTGATCGCGTCCTTTTCGGCGACCGACAGCTCGGCCATCGTGCGTCCGGTGCCGTCGTCGTCGGGCAGGAACACGGGGTCATAGCCGAAGCCGCCCGACCCCCGGCGCTCGGCGGACAGCGTGCCGGTGCAGCGCCCGTCGAAGACGTGCTCGGCACCGGTCCCGGGATCGACGAGGGCGATCACGCAGACGTAGGCCACCGCGCTGCCCGGCGGCGCGTCGGCGATGAGCTTGGCGAGGTTCTGCTCGTCGGTCGCGTCCTCGCCGGCGAAGCGCGCCGAGCGCACGCCGGGGCGACCGCCGAGCGCCGCCGACTCGATGCCCGAGTCGTCCGCGATCGCCGTGGCGCCGGTCGCGGCCACCGCCGCGCGAGCCTTCAGCAGCGCGTTGTCGGCAAACGTCTCGCCGATCTCCGCGGGCAGCTCGACGTCGTCGGGCAGGGCCGTGACCTCGACGCCGTCGAGCAGGACGGCGAACTCGCGGACCTTGTGCGCGTTGCGCGTCGCCAGTATGAGTCGCGGCGCGGCGATCATGCGCCCGCCGCGGCGATGGCGAGCCGAGTGTCAGGCACCGGCAGCCCAGCGCACTGCATTCGGCGTTCCGGGTCGCGGCCTGTGGACCGATGCCCCATCGTCATGCGCCGGCCGCCGCGATCGCGCTCTCCTGCGCGGTGCGCAGGTGCTCGATGCCTCCGGCGGCCAGCGCGAGCAGGTCGTCGAGATGCGCGCGGGAGAGCGGCGTGCCCTCCGCGGTCGCCTGCACCTCGATGAGGCCGCCCTCGCCGGTCATGACGACGTTCGCGTCGACCTCGGCGGTCGAGTCCTCGCTGTAGTCGAGGTCGAGCAGCGGCTGCCCGCCGACGATCCCGCACGAGACCGCCGCCAATGAACCGACGAGCGGCGAGCGCTTGAGCACCCCGTCGGCTCGCAGCCGCGCACACGCGAGCGCGAGCGCGACGTAGGCGCCCGTGATCGACGCGCAGCGGGTGCCGCCGTCGGCGGTGAGCACGTCGCAGTCGAGGTAGATCGTGTTCTCGCCCAGCGCCCCGAAGTCGACGACGCCGCGCAGCGAGCGCCCGATGAGCCGCTGGATCTCGATCGTGCGACCGTCCTGCCGGCCGCGCGTGGCGTCGCGCTGCTTGCGCTCGCCGGTCGACGCGGGCAGCATCCCGTACTCCGCGGTGAGCCAGCCGCGCCCGCGGTTGGCCATCCAGCGGGGCACGCCGGAGGTGTGCGAGGCGGTGCAGATCACGCGCGTCTCGCCCGCGCTCATCAGCACCGAGCCGGTCGCCGTGGCGACGAAGCCCGGCTCGATCGTCACCGGGCGCAGGCCGTCTGCCGGGCGGTCGTAGGAGCGCGTCGCTTCGTCGGTCATGCCACGGCCTCCCCGACCGGGAGCAAGACGGGCTCGACGGCCCCGATCGGCAGCTGCAGGAAGCGCGACCCGTCGGCGCGGAAGGCCTCCGGATCGCCCGTGGTGAGGAAGCGGTAGTCGCCCTCCCCCGTTCGCGGGCTGGCGAGATCGCGCGCGCCGAGCACGTGGCCCACCTGACGGGCCAGCGGCTCGCCCGAGGTGATCGCTCGCACCTGCGGGCCGAGCAACCGCTGGAGCATCGGGCGCACGAGCGGGTAGTGCGTGCAGCCCAGGATCACGGTGTCCACGCCGGCGGCGCGCAGCGGCGCGCAGTAG
>JBDTYI010000124.1:0-3643 GCA_040005775.1 Solirubrobacteraceae bacterium | reverse complement strand
GCGGGGCTTTCTTGAGAGCGGCTGAAGGGACTCGAACCCTCGACCTTCTGCATGGCAAGCAGACGCTCTAGCCAACTGAGCTACAGCCGCGCGGGGCGCGAAGTATAGCCAGGCCTCGTCGGTCAGGCCGGGACGATGGCGACGGCAGCTTCGGGGGTGGCGACGCGGAACGAGAAGCTCTGCTCGATGAAGAGGTGGACGGCGTCGGCATCGTGGTGGTCGTAGCCGACGGCCAGATCCTGGCCGCAGTCGAAGAGGAAGTCGCCTCCGCGCTGGCTGAGGACGACGGCGCCGTTGACACCGGGCGACCAGACGATGGGGCCGCCGAGGATCTTGCGGAGGTGGTCGAAGAGCGGGTAGCCGCCGTGCTCGGCCGTCTCGGTGACGGCGGTGTAGTCGTCGGTGCCCAGCGCTAACCCGTACGGGCCGGCGATGCCGCTGCGCAGCAACAGCTCGACGGCCTCGGCGACGGGGCGCGGGTAGTCGTTGAAGTCGTCGCCGCGACCGATGGCCTCGTGGGGCGCGACCTCGGTGATGCCCTCCATGCCGGCCTCGCTCCAGCCGTGGAAGACGGACTGTTCTCGGCGACGGCCATGTTGCGCGCGGCGGCGTCGAGCGCGTCGAGGTCGACGTCCTCGGCGCCGCGGTCGCCGGCGCGCAACTCCTCGCGGCTCACGTCGAAGGGCGCGCGCAGCTCGGCGACGGGCAGCACGCGGCGGCGCTGCGCGTTGACGCCGGCGCACGGCGCTTCGGCGATCGGCTCCACGCGTCCCAGGTTGGTCGCGGAGTGCTCCCAGCCGTGGGGGCCGGCGAAGTCGACGAGCCTCCGGGCGGCGAGCGCGGCGACGAGACGCTCGCGGGCCTCGGCGTCGATCTCCGCCCAGCCGCCGGCGGTGATCGGGGCGTGCTCGCGCAGCAGATGATCGGCGCTCACAGGCATCGCCCCCTCAGGCTGCCGATGCCCAGCGACGGACCGCTGGGGGCCACCTCGACGGTTGGGTCGCCATCGCCATCGGCGGCTTCCTCGGCGGCCTCGCCGTGCTCCACGATGTCGCCCTCCTGGAAGAGGATCCCCTGGGCGACGGCGCGCCACTGGGGCTTCTGGCGCAGGAGGAACACGAGGTCCATGGGGAAGTGCGTGTACTCCTCGCCGACCGCGTTGGCCATGACCGCCCGCGCGGTCGCGTTGGGCTCGACGGCCAATCGCTGCTCGTACCAGCCGATGGCCTCGGCCTCCTCGGTCAGCGACGCGCAGAGGCGGGCGAACGTGCGCGTCTCGGGGGGAAGCTCGTCGGGCGGCTCGTGGTACTGGTCGAAGCCCACGGCCCGACCGTCCATCCGGCGAGGACCCCTCAAAGCTCCGGCGAGCACGCCGATTGAACGACGATGCACCGCCGTGCCCTCCTGCTCGTCGCCGTCCTCGCGCTGCTCGCGGTCGCCGCGCCCGCCGGCGCGTTCCGCCTCACCCAGCCGGGCGCTAGCGTCGCCAACAACCCCGCCGACCGCAAAGCCGCGCTCACGCCCGACCCCGAGACCTACGACCCCGCGACGCACTGCTCGAGCAAGCCGCGGCCCGTGACGACCGCGCTCATCTCCTGGCTGCAGCGCAACGCCAAGGGCGTCTTCTGGAGCAGCTACCGCTGCGAGATGTGGGGCAAGAACCAGGCCTCGCTGCACGCCGAGGGCCGCGCCGTCGACTGGCACCTCGACGTCACGAACCCCGCCGACAAGGCCGAGGCCGCGCGCCTGATCGCGCTCTTCCTGGCCACCGATCGCGCCGGCACCCCTCACGCCCTCGCGCGGCGCATGGGCGTCGAGGAGATCATCTGGGACTGCGGCTACTGGGGCGCCGGGATGCAGGACTTCAAGCCCTACTCGGCCTGCCAGAACGCCACGGGCGACATCCGCAAGAACGTCGACCCGACGCTCGCGCACCGCAACCACCTGCACATCGGCCTCTCGCTGGCCGGGGCCGCCCGGCGCACGAGCTTCTGGACCTCAGCGAACGCGCGCCGCTGAGCGGACGAACTCGCGCCACGCGCCGTGCTCGGCGCCGCGGCGTTCCTCGTCGATGCGCGGCTGCACCCGGCGGTCGAATGACAGCAGCTTCGCCGCCTCCACCGGCGAGCCAAACACACCCGCGCCCACACCGGCCAGCAGCGCCGCGCCCAGCGCCGTCGCATCCGCGCCCCCGGCAACCACCGGCGCGCCGATCGCGTCGGCCTGGAGCTCGAGCATCAGTGGCTCGTTGGTCAGCCCGCCGTCGACGCGCAGCTCCTCGACGCCGACGGTCTCGCGCACGACCTCGACGATGTCCGCCACGCGCCAGGCGATGCCCTCCAGCGCCGCGCGTGCCACGTGCGCGCGCGTGACCCCGCCGTGCAGGCCCGCGAGCACCGCCCGCGCGTCGGGTTGCCACCACGGCGCTCCGAGCCCCGCCAGCGCGGGCAGCACCCGCGCGCCGGCCGCGTGGTCGACGGTGTGCGCCAGCGCGCTCAGCGTCGCCGGGCTCTCGGCCAGCCCGAGCGCCTCGCACATCCACTCGAGCATCGCGCCCGCCGCGAACACACCGCCGTCGAGAGCGAACTCGGTGCGCCCGTCGATCCGCCACGCCACCGTCGGCAGCAACCCGCCCGCGCCGCGCGGCACCCGGTCGCCGGCGTGGGCGAGCACGAACACGCCGGTGCCGTAGGTCGCCTTCACGCGCCCGGGCTCGACGCAGCCCGCGCCGGCCAGCGCGGCCTGCTGGTCGACGGTCGTCGCGCGCAGCGGCAGCACCACCGGCCACTGCTCGTGGCGCAGCTCACCGAGCTCCCCGACCGTATCTCGAATCGACGGCAGCACGTCGCGCGGCACCCCGAAGTACCGGCACAGCTCGTCGTCCCACTCGTCGTCACCGGGCACGTAGAGCTGGGTGCGCGACGCGGTCGCCGGATCGGTCGAGAAGCCCGCGCCCAGGCGATCGCACAGGAACGCGTCGACCGTGCCCATCCGCAGCACGCCCGACGCCCGCGCGCTGCGCACGCGCTCGTCGTTCTCCAGCAGCCACGCGAGCTTGCCCCCGCTGAAGTACGGGTCCAGCGGCAGCCCGCTGCGCGCCGTGATCGCGTCGGCCTGCCCCTCGAGGCGGTCGAGCACGCCCTGCGAGCGCTTGTCCTGCCATGTGATGACGTTCGTCAGCGGCGTGCCGGTCCTCCCGTCCCACGCGAGCACCGACTCGCCCTGATGATCGAGGCCGCACGCCACGACCTCGCCCGGCGCATCATGCAGGACCTCGGCCACCGCCTCGACGACGGCGCGCAGCACGTCCTCGCCGTCCTGCTCGATCCAGCCCGGCCGCGGGTACAGCATCCGCTTGGTCCGCCGCGCCTCGCGCACCGGCCGCAAGTCCTCGTCGAACAGCACGGCCTTGACCGCGCTCGTGCCCTCGTCGATCCCGAGCAGATGAGTCATGCGCGCGACCGCTCCGCCGCGCGCTGCCACCACGGCCGCCGACCCGCGGGCGGGGGCGCGACCGGCGGCAGCTCGCGCTCCTCGCCCAGCTCCACGCCCGCGTCACGCACGAGCCCGCAGACGTGCTCGGCGATGCCCAGCGAGGCGCTCAGCCCCGTCGAGCGGATCGCCGCGACGTTGATCAGCCGCA
>JBDTYI010000123.1:0-2754 GCA_040005775.1 Solirubrobacteraceae bacterium | reverse complement strand
CCAGCGCGTCGGCGACGATGCGCTCGGCGGTCTCCTCGACCGCCTCGGGAGCGAGGACGATGCGGTGGGCGAGCACGATCCGCGCGAGCGCCTGCACGTCGTCGGGCAGCGCGTGGTCGCGACCGGCCAGCAGGGCCCGGGCCTTGGCGGCGCGCAGCAGGAGCAGGCCCGCGCGCGGGCTGGCGCCCAGCTCGACGCGCTCGTCCTGGCGGGTGCGGCTGAGCAGCGCGACGACGTAGGAGCGCAGCGCGTCGGAGGCGTGCACCCGGCGGGCCGCGTCCTGGGCGGCGAGCAGCTCGGCGGCGGTGGCCACCGGCTGCACCGCGTCGACGCGGTCGCCGCTCTCGTGGTGGCGCAGCATCGCGACCTCGCCGGCCGCCGACGGGTAGCCGAGCGACAGGCGCGCCATGAAGCGGTCGACCTGCGCCTCGGGCAGCGGGTAGGTGCCCTCGAACTCGACGGGGTTCTGGGTCGCGAGCACGACGAACGGCCGGGCGAGCTCGTGGGAGTGCACGTCGACGGTGACCGAGCGCTCCTGCATGCACTCCAGCAGCCCCGACTGGGTCTTGGGCGACGCGCGGTTGATCTCGTCGACGAGCACGACGTTGGCGAAGATCGGGCCGGGGCGGAACTCGAAGCGGTCCTCGCGCTGGTTGAAGACGTTCGTGCCCACGACATCGGCGGGCAGCAGGTCGGCCGTGCACTGCACGCGGGCGAACTGGAGGTCCAGCGACCGGGCGACGGCGCGGGCGAGGGTCGTCTTGCCGACCCCGGGCAGGTCCTCGATCAGGATGTGGCCCTCCGCCACGACGCACATGAGGACGTGGTCGAGCAGCTCGGTGCGGACCTCGACGGCGTCGGTGACAGCGAGGGCGATGCGGCGGGTGAGCTCGGCGGCCGCGTTGAGCTCGTCGTCGCCCAGGCGGCCGGGCTCGGACTCCACGCGGTCGGTGCTCATGCCGGGGCGCGCTCGGCGCGTCGCAGGTCGCTCACGACTTCGAGGACGATGCGGGCGACCTCGGCCTTCCCGGCACGCGGGACATGGCGCTCGGCCGCTGCGGTGAGGATCGTGACCTCGTTGTGGTCGCCCTCGAAGCCGATGTCGGCGCGGGCGATGTCGTTGACGACGATCGCGTCCAGGCCCTTGCGAGCGAGCTTGTCGCGGCCGTACTCCACGGCGCCGTCGCCGTGCTCGGCGGCGAAGCCGACGATCGTCTGGCCACCGCGGCGGCCCGCGGCGAGGGCGCTGAGGACGTCGGGCGTCGCCTCGAGCTCGAGGGTGAGCGTGGTGCGGCCGTTTTTCTTGAGCTTGGTGTCGGCGGCGGCCGGGCGGAAGTCGGCGACGGCGGCGGCCATGAGCAGCACGTCGGCAGCGGCGAACTCGGCCGCGCAGGCGGCCTGCAGCTCGGCGGCGGTGCCGACCTCGACGGTCCGCACCGCGGGCCCGGCAGCGACGACTGCGTTGGCGGAGATCAGGGTCACGTTCGCGCCCAGCGCGGCGGCCTCGTCGGCGAGCGCGACGCCCATCCGTCCCGACGAGCGGTTGCCCACGAAGCGCACCGAGTCGATCGGCTCGCGGGTGCCGCCCGCGGTGACCAGGACGTTCAGCCCATCCCAGGGGCGGGGGCCGGCGGGCACGAGCGCTTCGACTGCCGCCAGCAGCTGCGCCGGGTCGGCCAGGCGCCCGGCGCCCCATTCGCCCTTGGACGCGAGTGCGCCGGTGCCGGGGTCGATGACGGTCACGCCGCGCTCGCGCAGCAGCGCGAGGTTCGCGCGCGTGGCGGGGTGCTCCCACATGTGATCGTTCATCGCGGGCGCTACGAGGAGCGGGCAGCCGGCGGCGAGCGCCGCGCTGGTGAGCAGGTTGTCGGCCAGGCCGTGCGCGAGCTTGGCGATGGTGTTCGCGCTAGCAGGCGCGACGAGATAGGCGTCGGCGTTGCGAACCAGCTCGAGGTGGCTGAGCGGATCGTGATCGGGTGCCGCCTGGTCTCCGAACGCGCCCCGGGCGGGGTCGCGCTCGAACTCGTCGGTCAGGACGGGGGCGCCGGTCAGCGCCGCGAAGCTCGCGGCGCCGACGAACCGCTGGGACGCGGGGGTCTGAACGACCCGCACGGCGTGCCCGGCCTTCGTGGCCAGGCGCACCACCTCCAACGCCTTGTAGGCGGCGATCCCGCCACTGACGCCGAGGAGGATGCGGGCCAAGAAGGCTCCTAGATGATTGGTTCCGCGGCCGGCGTGGTCGCATGTCCACGCATCGTGGATGCCAGCCGGTGCGGGTCGAAGGGGAACAGTGCCCGGCGGCACGGGCCCCTTCGGCACGTGCCGGCTGGCGCCACGAGGCGCGGGCAGAAAGCCACGCGGGTCGTGGAATCAGCCATCTAACGGTAGTGGTACTTGACCTTGCCCGCCGCGACTTCCTCGAGGGCGATCGTCAGGTAGTTCTTAGACCCCGAGTCGACCATCGGCGGCGGAAACTCGTCGAAGGTCCCCTCACCGAGGTTGTGGTAGTAGGAGTTGATCTGCCGGGCGCGCTTGGCGGCCACGAGCACTGAGGCGTAGTTCGAGTCGACCTGCTCGAGCAGCCGGTCGATGCGGGGGTTGATCATCACCCGAGGGTACCAGTCGCCGACGCCCCGCAATCCGGGCCTCGATCGGGGCTTATGCAGGGTTCACACGCTGTCGGACGATCGCCTCGAGCGCGTCGACGGCGTCGTCGAGGCGATCGTTGCGCACGACCTCGGCGAACTCGTCCTG
>JBDTYI010000122.1:0-2561 GCA_040005775.1 Solirubrobacteraceae bacterium | reverse complement strand
GCACCTCGCGTTCGTGATCATGGGCGCGGGCGACGAGAGCCACGAGCTCAACGTGGAGGGCTCACGCAACGTCTTCGAGGCAACGGTCACGGCGGGCGCCAAGCGCCTGGTGTACGCGAGCTCGGTCGCGGCGTACGGGTTCCCCCAGCTCGGCGGCGAGCTGATCACCGAGCAGACGCCCGCGCGCGGACTGGACCGCTTCCCGTACTCGGCGCAGAAGGGCGAGGTCGAGACGGTCCTCGCCGACGCGCTCACCGGCGGCACCACGGGCGCGTGGGTGTTCCGCCCGTGCATCGTCGCCGGCCCCGAGGCGCCGCTGCTGATCGACAACATCCCCTACGTGCGCTGGGGCGACCGGCTGCCCGCGTCGATCCGCGCCGTCCTCGACCAGGCGCCGATGCTCAAGCCGGTGCTGCCCGACCCGGGCGTGCCCTTCCAGCTCGTGCACCACGACGACGTCGCCACCGCCCTGCGCGGCGGCGTGCTCGGCCGCGGCGAGCCGGGCGCCTACAACCTGGCTGCCGCGGGCGAGCTGACGATGTCCGACCTCGCCGACGCGCTGGGCTACTACAGCGTGCCGATGCCCGAGATCGCCGTCGACGCCGCAGCCGAGTTCATCGCCCGCGCGCCGTTCATGCCCGACGAGGCGTCGTGGATCGAGGCGCTGCGGCGTCCGGTGCTCATGGACACGAGCAAGGCGCGCAGCCTGCTGAAGTGGCGCCCGCGCCACGACGCGCGCGAGACGCTCGACGCGATGATCGCCGCGCGCCCGGGATTCAGCGGCTGATGTCGGTGACCGGGAGACTGAAGCGCTCCTCGGCCGCGGCCTTGAGGTCGTGCTCGTCGTCGGCGACGAACAGCACGATGCGGTCGGCCGGGAACGTGGCCAGCGCGTCCTGAAGCGCGACGAGCGGCTCGCTGTCGCCGGTGGTCGTGCGCGTGCGCCCGGCGCCCTCGTCGTCGAGGGCGGCGGCGCTCTCGCGCCCGGCGGCATCCGCGTCGGCGATCGCCTCGTCGCTGTCGGAGACGAAGAAGGCCATCCGCGACTCGTTGACCGCGGGGGAGACGACGAGCACCTCGGCGCCCTCGAGGTCCTCCCCGGGCAGCGCCTCGCGCACAGCGGCGGCGTCGACGGGATCGGTGGCGAGCACGAGCAGTCTCATGCCCGCCGCCCTACCCGCCCCGCGCCTGGGTCAGACGGTGGCGAGGTCCTCGCGGCCGGCCTCGGTCAGCTGCGCGCGGTAGCGCTCGAGCACGACGCTGATGAGCGGCACGAGGGAGAGGATCTTGCCCACCGGTCCCGTGGCGCGGATCCGGCCGGAGGCGAGGGCGACCGCGGGGTTGACCTGCCCGAGCCACAGCCGATGCATGGTGTCCGCCTCGGCGAGCAGGGTGACGTCGGGGCGCAGCTTGGTGATCCCGAGGTCGACCTCGGGCTCCTCCTCACGCAGCGCCTTGACGGTGATCAGTGCGTCGGGGCGCCGCAGGCGGAGCTGCACCGTGGAGTCGAGCTCGCGCAGGCGCGCCCCCAGCTCGGGGTCCTTCAGCGCCTCCTCGAAGAGGCGGCCGAGGTGGGAGTAGAGCTCGTCGGCGTCCTTGAACAGCGGCATGGGGCGAGCAAGCTTAGCCTGCGACGGCCTGCCGCCTGGGCCGGCCGCGTGTCCGGCGCGGGCGCCGCGGTAGCCTCACGGCCATGGACGACGCGACCGTCAGCGGGCACATCGAAGACCTCGTGGCCGAGGAGCACCGGCTGCTGGAGGCGCACGCGCAGGGCGATGGCCTCAGCGAGGCGGAGCACACGCGCCTGGAGGCCGTGCGCGTCGAGCTCGACCGATTCTGGGACCTGCTGCGCCAGCGCCGCGCCCGCGAGGACGCGGGCATCGACCCCGACGGCGCGTCGATCCGCGACGAGGGCACCGTCGAGGGCTACGAGCAGTAGCCGGCGAAGCCTCGGGCACAGCCCTCGTTTCGCTGCGGGTGCTCGTTTGCGCTCGCACGCCGCAACTCGCGGGGCTAGAACTTCGTGGCTTCGCCCAGCGCCGCGTTGGCGGCGTCACCGAGGCGCCGCACCTGCACCGCGTCCGCCCGCCGGTCGACGGCCGCTGCGAGCTCGGCGAGCGCGCGCTGCAGCGCAGTGGCCTTCCCGACGGCGCGCAGATCCGCGGCGTGAGCGTCGACCGCGGCGCGCGCCCGCTGGACGTCGGCCTTGGCGGCCGCGTACTCCGTCTTCGCCACGACCCGCCCGCCGCGCACTGCCTGCGGGTACTCGGTCGCGACGAGCTCGACGCCCTGGCGGGCGGGCGCGAGCGCGGTGCGCAGGCCGGCGACCTTCTCGGCGAGGGTCGGGTCGGGCGCGGTCGAGCGGCCGAGGATCAGGCCGAGCACGAGCCCCACGACCAACGCCGCGCCTGCCGCCAGGGCGATCGTGCGGGTGGCGTAGCGGCCCGGCTGGCGGTAGAGCGACATCGGCGGGGAGAGTACGCGACGCCCCCATGCCGGCCGCCGCGTAGGAGCGCAAGCGAGTACCCGCAGCGAAACGAGCGCTCTAGCGCGAGGCTTCG
>JBDTYI010000121.1:0-1805 GCA_040005775.1 Solirubrobacteraceae bacterium | reverse complement strand
CGGCGCCCGGTCGTGTCGGCGCGAGTGTGGGCCGGCAGGGCGGACGAGCGGCGTAGGGCGCCCGGACCGGCCGCTAGGGACCAGCGGTCGCGATGATCGCCGCGGCCGAGCGGCGGATGTCCTCCTCGGTGGTCGACCAGTTCGACACCGCGACGCGCAGCGCGTCGCGGCCGCGCCACACGGTGGCGCCCAGCCAGCAGGTCCCGTCGGCCTGGATGCGCGCGACGTGGTCGGGCGAGGCGGCGGCCAGGACCTGGTTGAGCATCACGTCGTTGAGGATCTCCAGGCCGCCCTCGCGCAGCAGCTGGGCCATCAGCGCGGCGTGGTCGCAGCAGCGGTCGACGAGGTCGGCGACGCCCTCGCGGCCGAGGGTGCGCAGCGCCGCGTACACCGGGATCGCGCGGCCGCGGCGGGAGGCCTCGGGGACATAATGATTGGGCTCGCGCTCGGCGCTGAGCGCGAGGTAGGGGGCCACCAGCGCGGTGGCGCGCGCGTGTGCCTCGGGGTCGGCCACGATGGCGAACGCGCAGTCGTAGGGGACGTTGAGCCACTTGTGCGCGTCCACCGCCCAGGAGTCCGCGCGCTCGCGACCGGCCACCAGCGGCGCGCGACGGGGGGCGGCGGCGGCCCATAGGCCGAACGCGCCATCGACGTGCAGCCAGGCGCCGCGGGCGTCGCTGGCGTCGGCGATCGCCTCGAGGGGGTCGCACGCGCCGGTGTTGACGTTGCCCGCCTGCGCGCACACGATCGCGGGGCCGTCGGAGCGTGCAAGCGCATCGGCCAGGGCGCCCGGGTCCATCGCGCCGTTGGCGTCGGTCGCGACGCGCGTGACGCGCTGCTCACCGAGGCCCAGCAGCCGTAGGGCGGCCGGGACGGTCGCGTGGACCTCGTCGCCGACGACGACCTCGATCTCGGGCGCGCCGAACAGCCCGCGCGCCGCGGAGTCCCAGCCGGCGCGGTGCAGCAGCGCGTCGCGTGCGGCGGCCAGGCACGTGACGTTTGCCATCTGCGCGCCCGTCACGAACCCGGTGCTCGCGGTCGCCGGCAGCCCGAGGACGTCCAGCGCCCACGCGGCGGCGACCTCCTCGACGACGGCCACCGCCGGAGAGCTCGCACGCGCGAAGGACATCTGGTCCCAGGCCGACACGAGCCAGTCGGCGCCGACGGCGACCGGCAGCGACCCGCCGATCACGAAGCCGAAGTATCGCGGGCCGACCGACGCCGTCAGGCCCGGATCGGCGTCGGCGGCCAGGTCGCGCAGGACGGTCGCGGGGTCCTCGCCGGCGTCGGTGAGCTCGCGCCGCAGCCCGGGCGCGTCGCCGCCACCGACCTGGCGCTCGTTCACGCCCGCCAGGTACTCGTCGGCGAGCCCATGGGCGAGGGCCAGCAGGTCGGGGTCGTGGGCCACGGCTCAGAGCTCGACCGGCTCGGCGGTCAGGTCGCCGCCGGCATCGCCCGTGTTCACCGTGTCGCGGGGCTCGATCAGGAGCACGTGGGTCTCGACATCGGCCTTGGGGCAGTGCTCGACGCCCGCGGGCACGACGTAGAGCTCGCCGGGATCGAGCTCGATGTCGCGGTCGCGCAGCTGGATCGTCAGGTGGCCGTCGAGGACGAGGAAGAAGTCATCCGTCTCGTCGTGCTTGTGCCAGACGAACTCGCCGCGGACCTTGACCACGAGCAGCTTGTGGTCGTTGAGGTAGCCGACCACGCCGGGAGAGAACGGGCGCTCGAGCAGCGCGAGCTTGGCCGCCAGGTTGATCTTGTCGTCCATGCGCGCAGGCTATGCCTACGCTCAGCCCGGCGGT
>JBDTYI010000120.1:0-5033 GCA_040005775.1 Solirubrobacteraceae bacterium | reverse complement strand
CGCGGTCGCGCTGGCCGGGTCGGTCATGAGCGATGGCGACGCTGCCGTCGCGGCGGCGCCGGCCTGGGCGCCGCCGGCCCCAGACGCATCACCGTCGGTGCCGCCGCCGCGTTAGGGTCGGCGCCATGGCCTCGCTCCCGCCCGGCCCGCGGTCGCCCGCCGCGCTGCACACGCTCGCGTGGTGGACGCGGGCGATCCCGTTCTTCGAGCGCGCGCGGGCACGGTTCGGGATCCGCTGGACCATGAAGCTGCTCGGGACGCCGCCGTTCGTGCAGCTCTCGGACCCCGACGAGATCAAGGAGGTCTTCCAGGCCGCGCCCGACGTGCTGCACCCGGGCGAGGGCGCCCGCCTGCTCGAGCCGGTCGTGGGCAAGAACTCGCTGATCCTGCTCGACGAGGATGCCCATCTGCGCCAGCGACGGCTGATGCTGCCGGCGTTCCACGGCGAGTCGGTGCGCGCGCTCGCGGAGCTCATGACCGCGGTCGCCGAGCGCGAGGTCGCGTCGTGGCCGAGGAGCGAGCCGATCGCCCTGCATCCGCGGATGCAGGCACTGACCCTCGAGATCATCCTGCGCGCCGTGTTCGGCCTGGATGAGGGGCCGCGCCTCGACGCGCTGCGCGACCGCTTCGCGCCCATCCTCGAGCTGGGCGGCGGGCCGTTCGTCACCGCTCCGCCGCTGCGCCGCGACTTCCCCGGCTCGCCGTGGTCGCGCTTCCTGCGCCTGCAGGCCGAGGTCGACGCGCTGATCTTCGACCAGATCGACGAGCGCCGAGCGAGCGGGGAGGACCGCGGCGACATCCTCGCCCTGCTGCTGAGCGCCCGCGACGATGCCGGCGACCCGATGACCCGCCAAGAGCTGCGCGACGAGCTCATGACGCTGCTCGTCGCCGGGCACGAGACGACGGCCTCTGAGCTCGCCTGGGCGGTCGAGCGCCTGCTGCGCGCGCCCGCCGTGCTCGACCGGCTCACGCGCGAGGTCCGTGCGGGCGACGACGCTTACCTCGCCGCCACCGTCAACGAGACGCTGCGCCGGCGACCCGTGCTCGCGAACGCCGAGCCGCGTCTGACGATGCGCGAGGTCACGATCGGCGACTGGACCTACCCGGCGGGCGCGATCCTCGGCGTCAACGCCTACCTCGTGCACCACGACCCGGCGATCTACCCCGACCCGTATGCGTTCCGGCCCGAGCGCTTCTTCGACCAGACGCCCGGCACCTACACGTTCCTGCCCTTCGGTGGGGGCCGGCGCCGGTGCATCGGCGCTGCGTTCGCCACGGCGGAGATGAAGGTCGTCCTGCGCGCCATGCTGGAGGCCGCCGATCTCCGCGCGGCGGGCGACGGCCGCCTGGAGCTCACTCGCCGGCGCAACATCACGCTCAGCCCCGGCCGCGGCGCCCGGGCGGTGCTGGCGCCGGTCTGAGGGGGCGAAACGTCACGGGGTGGTCGCTATAGCGACCAGTGGGTGACGTTTTCCGGGAGCTCGCGGGTCGGCAGGACGGGGTGGTCGCGGCGTGGCAGCTCCGGGCCGGCGGGAAGACCCGTGCCGCGGTGCGACACCGCACGCGCGCGTTGCGCGAGGTGCAGGACGGGGTCTTCGTCGAAGGTCACGCGCCGATCACACTGCAGCAGCGTTGATGAGGGGCCGCCGTGAGCGCGCCAGGTCGCTTCCTGAGTCACGCGAGCGCGGCCGCTGCCAACGGCTTCCGCCCGTGGTCAGGTGCCTTCGAGGTCGTCACCAGCGCCGGGAGTGGCGGCCCACGGCGCCGGGGGTCGCTGCTGGTGTGCCGTGCAACGACGCTCGAGGGCAACACCAGCACGCTGAACGGACTGCCGATCACGACCGTCGAACGCGTCCTCGCCGACCTGGCGCCGAGCCTCGACGATCGCCGTCTCGCGCGGTGCACGCGCGAGGCGCTCCGACTCCGCGTCATGACGTGCGCGCACATCAGGTGATGCTGGCCCGCGCGGCCCCTCGCAACCGGCCCGCCCGGCTTGC
This sequence comes from Solirubrobacteraceae bacterium, assembly GCA_040005775.1. GTDB lineage: Bacteria > Actinomycetota > Thermoleophilia > Solirubrobacterales > Solirubrobacteraceae > JAOPZW01. The sequence goes on along the minus strand of JBDTYI010000120.1, from coordinate 3,036 downwards.
CGGGCTCGCGGCTCGCTACGCCCGCCTGCCGATCGCACGGGCCCGCTCGGACGCCGAGGCCCACGCGGTCGAGCTCCTCGACGGGCCGGCGGCACCCAGCCCGACGTGAACGCGACGATCGCGGGCGAGGAGGCCGACCTCAGCTGGCCCGCGGTCCGCCACATCGTCGAGCTCGGCGGCCCGGACTTCCACCGGTTTCCCGACGCCGACCTGGCCAAGCAGGCGACGTGGGAGCGCGCGGGCTGGGTCGTCGCGCGGCTGCACACCGACGCCGTCTAGGACCATCCGGTGCGGCTGCTCGCGGCGGCCGAGCCCGGCCTCCGGATCAAAAACGTCCCCAAGTGGTCGCCATAGCGACCGCTGCGGGACGTATTGCCTAGTTCTGAGCGCCGCCGATGCCCAGGCGGGCATCGGTCACGCCCTGGGGGCGCACGATGATCTGGGAGAAGCGCACGACGGTGACGATGTCGTCCATGGAGACCGACTTGCCGTAGATCTGCTCGAGGAAGTGGATCATCTCGTCGTGGCGGCGGAACTCCGGGTTGTCGTGCTCGATGTCCCGGGGGGTGAGCTCCTTGACGCGCTTGACCTCGACCTGGTCGATGACCGCGTCGAAGATCTTCTCGCGCGGCGAGTGCTGGTAGCCGATCGTCACGAGGACCGCCTGGTTCTTGCGGTACTTGTGCGACTTGTCCCCCAGCCGGATGGTGGCCGTCTTGCGGCCCCGCTTGAGCTGGTCGGCGAAGATCGTCGAATAGAAGTTCAGCACCTGCATGCGGCGCCGGACACTACCGGGCGCCGGACGTCCGCGACAACGCCCGCTCGGCCATCTCGCGCTCGCCCTTGTACGTGAGGCGCCGGGCGGCCTGCTCGAGGCTCATCCAGCGGGCCTTCTCGACCTCGTGGTCGTGGTCGGCGGGATCGCCGGAGACGTAGTCCAGCAGGAAGAATGCGACGACCTTCGCGACGCGCTCCCCGTCGCGCATGTACCAGTAGCGCGTGTCGCCGAGCTTCTCCACCAGGGCCGTGCGGACGCCCGCCTCCTCGCGGACCTCGCGCAGGGCGGCGTCGCCCGGCGACTCGCCCTCCTCGGGGTGGCCCTTGGGCAGCGCCAGGACCTTCGAGCCGTCGGCCGCCCGGCGCGTGGGAACGATCACGATGCACTGCCCGTCGCGGACGACCACGCCGCCGGCGCTGAACTCAGTAGACGTAGCCATCCAGCGCGGCGGGGTCGTGGACCGTCACGCGTCCGCGGCCCTGGGTGACCACGCCCGCGCGCTCGAGCACCGCGAGGAAGCGGCTGGCCGACTCGCGCGAGGAGCCCGCGAGCTGGGCGATGTCGGCCTGGGTGATCGTCACGAGGACGTCCTGCCCGTCGGCGCCCTCGGACTGGGCCTGGCGCACGAGCCCGGCGAGAACGACCGCCACGCGGCTCTGCACGGTCTGGAAGGACTGGCGGGTGAGCCGCTCGTTGGCGGCGCGCAGGCGCCGGCCGAGGGCGATGACGAGCTTCACGGCGATCTCGGGGTGCTCGCGCAGGAGCCGTCGCATGTCAGCGCCGAGGATCGCCAGCGCGTCGAGCGAGTCGAGGGCCTCGATGGTGGCCGAGCGCTTCTCGTCGTCGAACATCGCCAGCTCGCCGAAGATGTCGCCCGGCCCGAAGTGCGCGAGCGTGATCACGCGGCCGTCGGGGTTCTCGCGGACGGCGCGGGCGTGGCCGTTGCGCACGACGTAGCACGTGTCGCTCTCGTCGCCCTCGCGGAAGATGACCGTCTGGGCCGAGAACGAGCGCGGGACGGCGACGTCGGCCACCTGCCGCAGGTCATCGGGCATCAGCGTCTCGAAGACGGGCACGTTCCCGAGCAGGTCGACGCTCTCCTCCAAGGTCGCCATCGCCGCCCAGGGTATTGCGTCACCCCGCTTCGAGGGCCGCCTCCCGGCGCCGGCGGCGCACCGTGCGCCGGCCGAGGAGCCCGAGCCCGGCGGGGATCGCCAGCAGAAGGGCGACGGCGAGCGCGACGACCGCGACCCCGGCGCCGATCTCGAGCACCCGCCCGGCATCGTGCAGCGCGTCGCCCGGAGACCACGGACCGTCCGCCGGCGGTGCGACGGCGCTCCGGCGCACGCCGACGACGCCGACCGACACCGTCGAGAGCGCCGCGCGCCCACGGGCGGCGCGTGCCTCGCGCTCGGCGCGGGCCAGCCGGGCGCGGTTGTCGCGCAGGCGAGCGCGGATCGCCGTGACCTCGTTGCGCGCGGCCGCGTTGGCCAGCGCGCGCAGCAGGCCGCGCCGCTCGGCCCGGGCCTCCTGGAGTCGCGCCGCCGCGGCGTTCACGGTGCTCGTGATGTCCTGCGTGGTCTGTTCGAGCGACTGGACGTGCCCGAGGCGGCTGAGGGCGGCGAGCGCCGTGGCGAGCTGCCCGCTCGGGATCCGCAGGACGAAGTCGGCCCGGCCGCGGGCGCCGACCGCGACGTTCGAGCTCTGCACGTAGCCGCCGGCGCCCTGCGTCGCGCGCACGACCCCGTCGGCCGCGCGCTGGACCTCGGCGCCGCCGCGGAGCGTGAGGGTCGCGTTGCGCTCCACCGAGCGCCCGCCGGAGGCGCGCGCCGACTCGGGCGCGGCCGGCGACGAAGCGGCAGACCCACCGGAGTCGTTGCTCAGCCTCGTGAGCGAGTCCGATGTCCTCGACGTATCCCTCGACCCGAACGCCACGACGAGCGCGACGAGGGCGGCGGCCACGACGGCGACCGCGGGCGACCAGCGCACCCACGCGGGCCACTCGCGCTGCGCGCGCGGGAAGCCTCCTGCGACGGGACGGTCCAGTGCGGCGCGGAACGCCGCATCGGGCCGGATGGCGGTGGCGCGGACGTCGTCGGCGAAGAGCGCCTCGAGCTGGTCGAGCTCGGCCTCGAGGCCCGGATCGAGTGCGTCGTCACGACGGGACATGGCAGGCCTCCCGGAGGCGGGTGAGGGCGCGGTACAGGCGCGTGGACGCGTTGGTGGGTGAGATGCCGAGGACGCCGGCGATCTCGTTG
>JBDTYI010000119.1:0-2361 GCA_040005775.1 Solirubrobacteraceae bacterium | reverse complement strand
TGCCCGTCGTCTACCTGGCCCGCCACGGGCAGACGGCCTACAACCACGAGGCCCGCTTCCAGGGCAGCGCGCCCGTGCCGCTCGACGCGAACGGCCGCGAGCAGGCCGCCGAGCTCGCCGAGCGCGTCGCCGCCCTGGGGCCGCTGCGCACGTTCGTCTGCAGCCCGCTGGAGCGCGCGCGGGAGACCGCGGCGATCGTCGGCGCCCGCATCGGCATCACGCCGACTCAGGACGCGCGCTTCGCCGAGACCGACGTCGGCGACTGGGAGCACCGGACGTACGCCGAGGTCGGTGCGGAGGACCCCGAAGCCCTCGCCGCGTTCCTGCGCACCGACGCCGCCTTCGCGTTCCCCGGCGGTGAGAGCTACGCGGACCACATGGCGCGCGTGGAGGACGGCCTCGCCGATCTCTTCGGCCATGACGAGGACCTGCCGGCACTGGTCGTCTGTCACGGCGGGGTGATCCGGCTCGCCCTCGCCGCCCGCGGCGACGAGTCCGCGCGGCTGTGGAAGATGGCGAACACGGCGCTGGTCACGCTCCACGCGGACGGCCGCGTGGAAGGCCGATGAGCCGCCTGGCGGCCGGCGTCTTCGCCGCGCTGGTGGTGGCCACGTTCGGGGCGTTCTTCGTGGCGCAGCGCCTGAAGAACTCGCCGTCGGTGGTGCAGCAGTTCCGCCTCGGCCCGTTCTTCTCGCCCAACCGCGACGGGCGCTTCGAACGCGCCTATGTGACGTTCAAGCTCAAGCGCGCCGACGACGTCACAGTGGCCGTCGTCAACGCCGAGGGAGACGTCGTGCGCCGGCTTGCGTCGCGGCGCATCGCGGCCTACACGCCCGTGCGCTTCGGGTGGGACGGCCGCACCGATGACGGCGCGCGTGCGCCCGACGGCACGTATCGCGTGCGGATCACGCTGCGCACCGAGGGCCGCAGCATCACGATCATGAACCGCAGCACGCGCCTCGACGTCACCCCCCCGCGCCCGCTCGTGACGTCGATCGGCCCGGAGAAGGGCCCCGGCCCCGAGCTGCTGCCGCTGCCCAAAGGCGGCCCGCTGACGGTGCACCTGCGCGCACCCGGCCGACGGCCCATCGTGCGCGTGTTCAAGACCGGGCCCGGGCCGCTGAAGCTCGCCCGCGAAGAGGCGCTGCCCGACGGCGCGAAGACATGGGACTGGGACGGCACGACGAAGAGCGGCCGCCGTCTTTCGCCCGGCACCTACCTCGTTTCGATCGAGGTGCGCGACCAGGCGGGCAACCGCGGGGTCTCCCCGCCGCTCGGGCGCAACGGCCTGCCGCGCACGCCCTACGGCGGGCGCCTGCCCGGCCGTGGCGGGGTCACGATCCGCTACCTGGGCGTGCAGCCGCCGTCGGCCCCGGTCGCGGTCGGCGCGGGCGCCGAGTTCGGGATCGACGCCCGCAAGCAGCCGTGGACGTGGACCCTGCGCCGGGTAGGCAGCACGCGAGTGCTCAAGCGGGGGCGCAAGACGAGCGCGCGGCTGCGCGTCACCGCACCGGGCGGGCGCTCGGGCGCCTACCTGCTCACGGTGCGCACCGCGCGCCACCGGGCGACGGTTCCGTTCGCGATCCAGTCCAAGCGCGCGTCCCGCCGCGTGCTCGTCGTGCTGCCGGTCATGACCTGGCAGGGCCGCAATCCCGTCGACGACGACGGCGACGGCCTGCCGAACCTGCTCGATCGCGGCACCGGCGCGAAGCTCGCCCGAGTGTATGCCGGCGACGGCCTGCCCGCCGGTTTCGCCACACGCGATGCGCCCCTGCTGGCCTGGCTCGATCGCACGAACAAGCGCTACGACGTCACGACCGACGCGGCCCTCGCTCGCAACACCGGCCCCACCCTGAGCGGGCACCGGGCGGTATTGCTCCCGAGCGACGTGCGCTGGCTGCCGCGCAGCGCGCAGGTGCGCCTGCGGCGGTTCGTACGGGGCGGTGGGCGCCTCGGCTCGCTGGGCGTGGACTCGCTGCGCCGCGAGGTCTCGCTGACGAAGCGCAACCGCATGGTCGACCCGACCGCAGCCGCTTCGATCGACCTCTTCGGCGCGAAGCTGCGCCCACCCCTGCTGCGCGCAGCCAAGCCGGTGACGCTCGTCGACGCGGGCGACGACATCCAGCTCTTCCTGGGCACCAACGGCCAGTTCGGCCCGTTCGCCGCTTACCAGGAGCTCGAGTCGCCCGGTGGCTCCAAGCTCGTCGCGGGCGCCGTCACCCAGGAGCCCCTCGGCGACCATCCGGTGATCGCCGCCACGCGGACGGGCAAGGGCCTCGTGATCCGCCTGCCCCTCCCGCAGCTGCCGTCGAAGCTGTCCGCCCGCGCCCCCGACCCGCAGGCCGTCGCCCTGCTGCAACG
>JBDTYI010000118.1:0-26882 GCA_040005775.1 Solirubrobacteraceae bacterium | reverse complement strand
TCCAACGCCTGCTGGCCGCAGGCGAGCCAGTGGCCGCATTCCGCAATGACGCCGAATGGTACGACATCGGGACCTTCGCGGAGTACGAGCGGGCGACCGGCCAGTTGGCGGACCGCCCGGAGCTGTTCGGTTGAATCCGTCGCGGGGAGCAGCCGGCAAGCGCGGGATCGTCACGCCATCGTCGCTCGTCACGAACTCCACGTGGCTGCTCGCGTCGCGCTTGATCTCGATCGCGCTCGGCGGAGCCCTCTCGATCGTCGCGATCCGGAGCTTCGAGATAGGTGAGTGGGGGCGCTACTCCACGATCGTCTCGATGATCGCCATCTTCGGCATGTTCACGGAGGCAGGCATCTCATCGCACACGTTGCGTGAAGCGTCGAGGGCGCCCGAGCAGGAAGCCCAGATATTGGCTCGGGCACAGTCCGCGGTCGCCCTCACCGGCTCGATCTCCCTGGGGCTCATGATCGCCACCGCCGCGGCCCTCGGATATTTCGATCGAATCGCTCTGATCGCGCTTGCCGCGGGCATCCTGATCTGCCAGGCCAGTACGACGCCGTTGTTCGCACTGTTCAACGCGCGTCGCGCTCTGGCCTACCCGTCCGCGCTGACGATCGCCTCCGTCGTGGTGTCCACCGGGGTCGGGATCGGCCTCATCGAGATGGGCCTAGGTCCGAGTGGTCTCCTGATCGGGTCACTGGCCGCGCAGTTGCTGGCGGTCACCGGAGGCTATTGGCTGCTCGCCCGGCGGCTCGGACACAAGCCGCGGCTCCAGCTTCCGTCACGCGACGCACTCCGCTTCATACGCGCCGCAGTCCCAATCGCCGCCACCGGAGGGCTCGCGATCATCTACCAACGTCTCGACATCCTCATGCTCTCCAAGATCTCCGGTGACGACCTCGTGGCCATCTACACGGTGCCGTACTCGCTGGTGCAGAACAGCTGGGTCCTTCCGCAGGTCGTCGGGGCTGCGTACTTTCCGGTCCTGGCGCACCAGCTCAGGACCGATCGCGCGTTAGCACGGCATTCGTTCTTCCTCGTCGTGCGCCTCTTTCTCGTCGCGAGCCTGCCGGTCGTCCTATTCCTGACCGTGGCCGGCCAGTCGTTGCTCGTCGGGATTTTTGGTCACGAGTACGCCGCCGCCCGCGGTGTCCTGGCGATCCTGGCCTGGGCGAGCCTCCTCGGCTTTCAGAGCTACGTTCTGTGGTACGTAATCCTGGCCAGCCACCTCGAACGTCGGGTAGTCCGCATCATGCTCATCGGGCTCCTGCTCAATGCCGCGCTGAATGCGATCTTGATCCCGCTGTTCGGCCCGGAGGGCGCTGCGTCTGCCCTCGTGGCGAGCGACCTGTTCGTCATCCTCGGTCAGGTCCGCCTCGTTCACAGGGAGATCTTTGCCGTGCCTTGGGGGGCCATCATCGGCCGCCCGCTCGCGGCCGGCGCCGTCGCCGCGGGGACCGTGGTCGCGATGGCCGGATTCGGCCCGATCGCTGCGGCCGTTGGCGGTAGCACCGTTTACGCCGCCGGCTTGCTGGGCTTCGGCTATGTCTCATGGGAAGAGTGGGCGCCCCTCCGGACGCCCATCACCGGGCTCGCACGGCGCCTACGCCCGAGGACACGATGAGTCGGGTATTGGTTCTCACTCCGTGGGATCGAATGTGGTCGCTCTCGGGCGGCGGCGCCCCTAGCTGGGCGTATCTGATCGAAGGTATGCTCGCCCGTGGGCACCGGGTTGACGTCCTGGCAGCGCCGGGCGCAACCCAGGACTATCCGGAGCATCCGAGGCTCCGCGTCATGCGCACAGACCCGGTCACGATCACCGGGGGGCTGCTGTCTCGCGGCCGCATCTGGGCTCAGCGAACCCGAGTCCTTGTCGACGGCGCACGTTCGTACACACACACCTACGGTCGACCGGACCTCGTGTATGGCTTCTCGGCGCTTGCAACACCGGCGGCAGCGATCTGCGCGGCACGCTGGCGACGCCCCTCCGTCGGCAAGCTGTTCGGCACCTTCTTGCTTCCGGCTGTGGGGCATCCGGCGGGCCTGCTTGAGAAATGGGACGAGGCGCTCGGATTCTGGGTCCCGCTAACGCGCCTGGTGGTCCACGACGACGGGACGGGCGGCGACATCGTCGCTCGCTGGCTGCGCGTGCCGGAGACCCGCCTCCGGTTTTGGCGGAACGGCGTCGATCGCGCCGCCTGCCAATTGGCCCGCGCGACCGCCGAGCCGCAACGAGTCCGTGACGAGGCGGGATTGACCGCCGAGGGACCGATGATCTACACCGCCAGCCGGTTGGTGAATTGGAAGCGGGTCGACCGGATCGTCCACGCGCTTCCAGGAGTGCTCGCCCGGCATCCGACGGCGACCCTCGTCATCGCCGGCGACGGACCCGAGCGGGCGGCGCTGGAGACATTCGCAGAGGATCTGGGGGTCAGTGGCGCAGTCACGTTCGCGGGCGCGATCCCCCGCCAGCAGAACCTCCGGCTCATGGCCGCGGCGGACGTCTTCACGGCCACATACGACTACTCGAATCTCGGGAACGCATTGCAAGAGGCGATGTCGTGCGGAGCGCCGGTAGTCGTCACCGACTCAGGTCGCACACGCGATCTCGTCTCCCACAACGTCGCCGGTCTTGTCGTCGCCCCCGAGGACACGAATGCCTTGTCCGGCGCCTTGAATGATTTGCTCGGGGATCGAGCCCTCCGTTCGCGGCTCGCGGCCGGCGCCCTTTACGCCGCCGAGACCAGACTCCCCAGCAAGGAGGAGCGCATCGCCTGGGAGGTCGACATGGTCGAGGAAGTGATCGGCGTTCGGCGGCGCCCGTGATTTGGCGTCGGGACGTCAAGGCACTCGGTCTCCTCGACAGCCGTGGGGGGCCGTTCGAGTCGACCGGCTACCGCCGGGCAGTCGTCCGTGCCGTGCCCGGGACGGCGGACCGCAGCTGGGCGGCAGTGCGGTCCGACGGTGTCGCCGCGGCTGTCGCGCTGGTGGGCAACACCCCGCTGGCGATGGGGATGCCGATCGAGGGCTATGCGGCAGTTCGCTCAACCCACCCGCTCTCTGCGGCGGAGGCGAATTCGTTCCTCGCCCAGGCGCGGCGAGGCAGCGGGTCGCGACGGCTCATCGTGAGAGGTGTCGACCTGGGAACGGACCAGGTCGACTGGTCGTTCGCGCGGCGAATCGGAACCGCGAGCGTGATACCGGTGGATCCAGGCAGCGAACCTGGCAGCAGGTATGCCCGGCTAGCGCGGAGGTCGCTGCGGCGGGCCGAGAGCGCCGGCGCCACGGTACGCGCCAGCGGCGATGGAGAGGCGTTCTCGACGCTCTATCGGGCGGCGTCAGCCTCGTGGGAGATGCGCTACCCAGAGGCACTGATCATCGAGCTCGGCCAAGTGGGGGTCGCCCGCTTCGACGAGGTGCTGCTCGGTGGTCAGATGGTGGCCGGACTGATGACCCTCAAGGCCGAGGATCACTGGATGTGCTGGCTTGCGGCTCAGTCCGGCCCCGGCCGTGAGATCTCCGCCAGCTACCTGGCCTATGACCGCCTACTGACCGACGCCCGGGCAGAGGTCCCGTGTGTCAATCTCGGCGCAAGCGCCCCTGGAACCGGAGGTGGCGACTTCAAGCGCCGTCTCGGTGCGCACGAGCGGCCCATCTACGAGGCCGGTTACCACGGCCTGGTCGCGAAGCTCAACGACGCCCGCGCGAGCCGTCGCAGCCGTCGACGCCGTGCATCCTCCACTTAGACGCCCGCCAGGAAGAGCGCGTCAGCGTATCGCTCCCCAGTGAGTGCAGACGATGGGGTGCGCTGAGCCTCCCGGACTATCAGCGAAGGCAGGGCGGACACACGATCGGCGAGTTGCGGCCATCGCTCGACCCACCGGGTGAATCGCGAGTCGCCGAGGCGCACGGGACGAGAGGAAACGCCGCCATAGCCAGCGGCGATCAGCGCGTCGCGGTAGCCGGAGATGCTCGCGCCGCGCCCGATGTCCCCCTCGCTCGCCTGCTCGATGGCCACCACCCTCCCGCCCGGCTTCAGCACCCGCTGAAACTCCGAGAGGAGGGCCGCCATCGCGTCGTCGTCACCGACGTAATACTGGAGCACATAGACGCTTACGATCGCGTCTTGCGTCGCGGCCTCGAGCGGGAGGCTGAAACCATCGATCTCGTAAAAGTGCGCGCGTGGCACCGCCGCGCGGGCGCGTTGAAGCATCTCGCGGGTGACATCGACCCCGGTGACGTCGGCGCCTTGGGCGGCCATCCATTCGGTCAGTCGACCGGTGCCGCAACCGAAATCGACGACGCTCATGCCCGCGAGCGGTGAGAGCACGCGTGCGAGGACTCGCCGGTGGACGCGATCGATGAGCGTGTTCTTCGCCCCGACGCGGTCCCCGGGGTCGAGGACCGCGGCGTATCCGTCACGCGAGGAGGCGAGCTCCGACCATCCTGGCCCCGCATGGGGCTGGCGCACCTCTCGCATCATCGCGTCTCGAGGAGGCGGTAAAGGGCGTCGCGCTGATCCGAGCGGAGGTCGTGGACGAGGACGAGGTCGATGTACTGCTCCCGATCCGCCGCCGCGAGCAGCTCGCGATGGGACAAGGGCGCGGCGAGCTCCTGGCCCCCCGCGAGCACGGGGAAGATCGTCTCGTAACCCAGCGAGCGCAGCAGTTTCAGGAAGCTCTCTCCGGAGACGTCCGTCCGCTCCAGCAGGAACGGGGCGAACTCGCAATAGATGGCGGGCCCGTACGTGGTCGCGAGCCGCTTCGCGCCGGCCACCACGGCCATGTCGTAGCCATCGGTGTCGATCTTCAGGAGATCGATACGCACCGACGCGTCGAAGTACGAGTCAAGCGCGACCATGCGGATGGCCTCGCGGCCCAGCGGTTCGTGCCCGCCGTAGTCGGAGGTGGCGACGCTCGCGGTGCTCGTGTTGACGTAGAGATCGTGGACGCGATCGTCCGCGCCGACGAGAAGGCGCTCGATCACGACTCCCGACAGATGGTTGTCGGCGACGTTGCGCTCAAGCAGGTCGGCGAACCGGGCGGACGGCTCGAAGCAGAACACCCTCGCATCGGGGCGGGCGTGCTTCATCTCGAGGAGGCTGGCGCCGATGTTGCTCCCGACCTCGACGATGGTCGGCTCGGAAGCGCCTTCGAACAGCGCTGCCGTCACTCCGCCGAGCGACCCCTGCCAACTCGTCCCGGAGGCGACCGCCTGCCCGATGATGCTGAGGGCGGGATAGTGCACGACGTAACCCTCGTAGTCCGTCGTGAGCACTCGCTCGCGACGGATCCGGAGCCGGTGTTGCGCGCGGTCCAGCGCGGGCCAGACGGACCGCCAGGCCACTCGCAGCGGGGCGAACATACGGCGCGTTCCCAACGCGTATCGCGCTCGCTGCGCCAGGTTCTTCGACGTGGCAGACAAGCCGAACAGGGTAGCGTCGCGGTCCCTCCTCAGCGGCCCGGTCCGAGTGGCATCATCCGGCCGGTGGCGAACGAATCAGCCGAGGCCGAGAGGATCCGGGCCGCCTACCGCGCCCGCGACGCGTCAGTCGCCACGGCGTACACGTGGGCAGATCGGGCGTACCGCTTCTACATGCAGGATCTCGAGTGGGCGATCCTGAGCGCGTTGGATCGCGCCGGGACGCCGGTCACGGGCAGCGACATACTGGAGGTGGGCTGCGGATCCGGCTATTTCCTCCACCGCCTGCGGGAATACGGCGCAGCGCGGGCCACCGGCCTCGATCTGATGGATCGGCGCATCGAGGACGCGCGCATCCGCTACCCGACGCTCGAGTTCGTGGTCGGCGATGCTGCGGCGCTCCCGTGGCCCGATTTGAGCTTCGATCTCGTGACCCAGTTCACGTGCTTGAGCTCGATCCTCGATCAAGACATGCGCCGGGCTGTCGCCGCCGAGATGTGGCGTGTGTGCCGGCCCGGCGGAGCCATTCTCTCGTACGACATGCGGACGACCCCCAGGCTCATCCGCGCTATGGGGGCGGTTCACGCGGGCCGCGTGGGCGGCGACGCCGGGGTCACGCCGACGAAGCCGATCGATGTCGATGACCTGAGGGCGTTGTTTCCGGCAGGGCGGCTCACGCACCGCGTGGTGAGCCTCAACCTGGATCTCGGGCGCTACCTTGTGCGCGCCCGACCGGTCGCTATCGCCGCGGCGGCGCTGCCGTTCCTGCGCAGCCATGTGATGGCGGTGGTGCAACGTCCCGCGTGACCCAGCGCTTCCGCGCCTTGCTACGGAGCGCGGCCCGTGCGCCGCGCAACCAGAAGCACACCTGATCCGACCTCGCGAAGCACCGGAATACGCCACAGCGCCCTCGTCCACTCCATGAGCGCGCGGGCCTCCGCGTATGCCCCGGGGATGTCTAGCGGCCCCTCCTCCGTCGGCGCAGGCGCCGCCCGGCGCCAGGGTAGCCGGCGCAGAAGCGCCTCGCAAGCAAGGAAGCCGTACGTCCACATACGCGGCGGCACGAAGAGCAACGAGTGAAGGCGCGCAACCTCGAGCTCGGCCGGTAGCAGCGATCGCAGTTGCGGCAGCGTGAAGGCGTCGTGGAAGTATGCCCCGTGCGCGATGCCAGCTGCAGTGAGCGATTCGTTGTAGCCCAGTTGCTCGACCTGAACGCCGGCGTCTTGTGGCGTTCGGGCCTTGCGGGCCGCGAGCCGCTTCCGCGTCGAGAGGGGGTCCAGGACGCTGGGCGAGCTGACGATGAGCGTGCCGCCGGGTCGCACCACCCGGGCGAGCTCGCGCAGCGCCTGCTCCTGCTCGCGGACATGCTCCAGAACCTCGGTGGCAAGGACCACGTCGAACGACCCGTCGTCGGCGGGCAGTGAACGAAGGTCGCCGGCCCGGAACTCGCAACGCGCTTCGACGCCGGCTCTGGATGCGCGCTGGCGAGCGAGCGTCAGGCTGGACTCCGCAACGTCGATGCCGACGGCGCTTCCGCCTCGCACGAGGTAGCGCGTCGTGTAATAGCCGCTGGCGCAGCCGACGTCGAGCAGCGCGTCCCCGCGCTTGGCATGAGGCGCGAGGAGGCCAAGCAACAGATGGTGGCGGGCGACCGCGTAGCCGTGCCGCCGGTAGTAGGCCTCCTCGAGCTGGGCCTCGCCGATGCGCCGGTAGAAATCGACGTAGTCCTGCGCCTTCTCGTCAGGCAGAAGCGGGCGTCCTCGCTCTTCAGCGCTCAAGAAGCGCACGTTACCTCACGCTCGATGCGAGGCGATCGCTCTGTACAGCGCGCTCAGCCGATCCATCTCGGTTCCCTGGCTCCGATGGGCTTCGACGAGCGCGCGACCCTCGGAGCCGATGCGTGCAGCGAGCTGCGGATCGGTCAACAGGCGCCGGACGGCGGCCGCGACCGCCTCCGGCGTCGGCGCGACGACCAGCGCGTGGCGGCCATCCTCGATGAGCTCGTCCACCCACGGTAGATCAGAGAGGACACACGAGCAGCCGCAGGCCATAGCCTCCCAGACCGACCGCGGGGAGCTGTCGGAGTCGGGGATCGAGACGCAGACGTTGGCGGCGCGGTAGTACTCGGCCAGCTCGGCGTAGGGGACGTGCCCGACGATGCGCGCGCCGGCCGGGAGCGGGCGGCCGATGTCCGGCTCCCCCGTGGCGATGTGCTTGACGACCAACTGTGACCCCGCGACGCCCGCGCGCTCGAAGGCCTCGGCGATTACGCCCACGTTGTAGAGCGGGGCGACGGCGCGCGGGCTTAGCACCATCGGCCCGTCCCCGAGCCCGAGCGCCGACCTCACCGCGCGACGGTCCGGTGCTGGTGCGAAGCGGTCGAGGTCGACGCCCCAGTTGAGCAGGTGGGCCCGCCCGGGATCGGCCCCGAGCTCCACGAGCCTGGAAAGCAGGTCGGAGGAGTCGGTCATCGCGAAGTCAGCCCTCCGAAGTACGAAGCGGATCTGAAGCAACTGAAACGGGGTCGCGCGGTAGACGTCGGACCCCCACGCCATGGCGATGAGCGGCCGAAGGCGCATCGCCGCGGCGAGAACGCCGTACGCGGTCAGCCAGTGCGCGTGGACAACGTCGGGGCGCACGTCGCGCACGAGTCGGCGCACCCAGGGCATCGCCGGGAGCTCCAACGGCCTGACCTCGACGCCGGCGGCCGGCAGGACGGACGGCGGATATCCCGCGACGACGTCGCCGCCCACAACGACGCGATGTCCGCGGTCGCGCATCGCCAGCGCGAGGTGCTCGACGTGGGGCGTGTTGAGGGTCCCGAGCATAAGGATCGTCAGGCCGTCAGCTGCGCGGGGCGACGGCCGCGGGCCGGGCTCCGGAGCCACCGCGACTCCCGCGCTGGCATGCAGCTCGCGCGCGACCTTCGGGGCAGCCACGACCGCGTCGGCGCGGCGCAACGCCCGCAACCGTGGGTCGAGGACGCGACCCCATCGATCGTCGCGGAACGCGCGAAGCGGAGCATCGACGTGGGCGGTCCACCGGACGCCGCGCGGGCGCACGAAGCGTGCCACCAGGTGCGCCGCCGCCGGCGGTGAGCAGCTCACGAGCTCGCCATGGGCGGGCAGCGCCCGGGCCCGGCGACGACCGAGGATGATCGCGCGCAGCGAACCGCGCAATCCCGATCGGACGTCGATGACGGTAGTGTCGCCCTCGTCTGCGCCGGTGGGCATGACCGGCGCTGCCCTGCCGGTGGCGACACCACTGATGAGCACCCGGTCCGGCAAGACTAATCAGACTAGTCGAGCCCCTGGCTCGGGCGCTCACTCTGCCTGCCCGACGGCGACGTCCAGGACAGACGCGAGACGCCGGGCGAGGGCGCGGCGTGAGTAGCGCTCGAGCACCCACTGCCGGACCTGCGGTTGCTCGCTGCGCTGCCCGCGGCGCCACCGGTCGTGTAGATCCAGGATCGCCCGCTCGATGCCGGCACCGTCATCGGGCGCCACCACGGGTCCCGCGCCGGCCTCGCGAACGAGCGACGCCGACGCACCGTCGAGACGCGCGACGCACAGGATCGGCCGCCCGCTCGCCAGGTACTCATAGAGCTTTCCGCCGGGGGCCTTACTCGCCGGGGCGACGTAGTGCACCAACGCTGAGGCCGCCGCCATCTCCCGCAGCGCATGAGCATGGGTGACGTAGCCGGTCGCCTCGATCGGCACCGGGCATCGGGCGCCGCCGGGGGGCAGCCAGTTGTTCCCGACGATCCGCAGCCGCACGCGCTCGGGATCGATCGCCCCGCGTTCCACGAGGCGCGTGAGAGCGGCGAACACGGGCCCAGCGTCCTGGTCGGCGTAGAGCGTCCCGACGTAGGTGAGCCGGAGCTCGCCGTCCCGGCCAGGCGGTGCCCCGTCAGGGAGGTCCGCTTCGTCGACGCCGTTGGGGATGACCACCGCACCGACGGCGGGGATGTCGAAGTAGTCGGCGGCGTACGTGACCGCGGTCGCTCGAGCGACGATCGTTGCCTCCAGCCGACGTGCGGCGGCTCGCACCGAGGCCGGGTCCCCGCTCGTGTGCGGATTCGCCGCCCATTCGTCGCGGAAGTCCGCGACCCACGGAATTCCCGTTCGCGCGTGGACGGCCCACGCTGCCAGATGCGCGGAGTAGGGCGCCGAGGTCGAGTAGAGCGCGTCGGGCCGGCTCGCGGCGATCGCGCGCAGCGCTGCGCCGAGCGCGCCCGGGCCCCACCCCAGGCCACCGTCCGGGAAGGCGGCGACGCGCGCGAGTGATCTCATGCCGAGACGCGAGAGTGCCATAGATGGCAGGCTGGCTCTCGGGATCTCGGGGGTGCGGATCACGCGCGTGCCTCGCGGAACCTCGGCCGCGAGCGCGGGGTCCTGGGCCGGGTAAGCGGTCGAGCGCGTCGTCACTACGGTCGACTCCCAGCCGTACTCGGGCAGGTATTTCACGTACTTGACGGTCCGTTGTACACCTGCCCCGCCGATCGGCGGGAAGTAGTAGGCGAGCATCAGGACCCGCCGGGAGCGGCCATCTGGGACCCCGGGCATCGGGGGCGGCACCGTAGCGCACGGCCCGCGTCCGTACCCTACGGCCGCTGTGGCCGGACCCCGTCGCCTCCTCCTCGTAAGCCAGCGCCCCCTCGACTACGGCGGCGGGGGCAGCGTTCGGTGGCAGTTCCTCCGCGAGGCGCTGCCCCGACTGGGCTGGGAGGTCCACAGCGTCACCGCGCCCGCGGGCGTGACCAGCAACGAGGCCAGCGTCGATCCACGCGCTGCCCGTCTCGCAGCCGGACGGGCGCACGTGATGGGCGCCATCGGGCGTGCGACCAGGCCGCTCGTGCGACGCACGCTCGGCGTGCAGCCCGAGGCACTGGCCCCCAACGGCCTCTGGTCGTGGACAGGACGCCGGGCCATCCGCGCCGCGCTCGATGTGGTGCGCCCGGATCTCGTGTGGGCCACCGGACCGCCGGCCTCCGCGTTCCTCGCCGCCGCGGCGGTCCTGCGGGAGCGCCCCGAGCCGCTGGTCGCTGAGTTGCGCGACCTCTGGGGCGGCAACCCCTACTTCGACGCCGGAGGGCCGCTACTGCCTGCGGTCGAGCGCCGCGCGTTCTCGCGCTGCCAGGCGGTCGTGTCGGTGACGGAGGGCTGCCGCGACCGTTTACTCGCCCTGCACCCCGAGATCGCCGGGCGATTCGTCCTGCTGCCCAACGGATTCGACCCACGCCTGCTGGACTGGCGGCGCGCTCCTCGGGACCGCCGCGCGGGCGACGCTGCGGTGCTCATCCACGCCGGATCGCTCTACAGGGATCGCACCGCTGCGCACCTCATCCGCGCGCTGCGCAGGCCTGAGCTGCGCGGCCGCGCACGCTTGGAACTGATCGGCCCGCTCGACGGCGCCAGCGAAGCCGAGCTCGGGCCCGGGGTCGCGCACCGGCCACCGGTCACCTGGGACGAGGCGATCGAGCGCACACGCGCCGCCGACATCGCCGTGGTCATCAACAGCCCAGGCACGGGCGGCGACATGGCCCTGCCGAGCAAGCTCTACGAAGCGCTCGCGCTCGGGCGCCCCGTGCTGGCGCTGACGACGCCCGGCAGCGACACGGCCCGCCTGCTCGCCCGGCTCGGGCAGGACGCGGGATGCGCCCCGCCGACCGACGAGGCTGCCATCGCCGGTGCGGTCGCGCGGCTCCTGGACGCGCCGCCGCCAGCGGTCGCTCCCGAGGCTCTCGCCCGCTGGGACCGCTCGGCGATCGCCCACGACACGGCCGCCCTGCTCGACGGGCTCATCGCGAGCGGGTCGCCGCGAGCGCCTCAAGCTCGCCGATCATCTGCGGCATGACACGCTCGCGACGGAAGTCGCGCGCGAAGGCCTCGGCGCCGGCGCCGAGCCGCACTCGCAGCGCCTCGTCCCTGAGAAGAAGCACGATGGCGTCCGCCGCGTCGTCGGCGCGCCCCGGCACGACGAGACCAGCCCGCTCATGGACCTCGGGTAGGTGGCAGCCTTCCGAGAGCACCACCGGCGTGCCGCACGCCATGGCCTCCAGCGCCGCCATCGGCAGGCCCTCCGAGGCGCTCAGCAGCACGGACACGTGGGCGCCCGAGAGCACGGCGAGCTTCTCCTCAACACTCACGTATCCGCGGAAGCGCACGGCGTCCGCGATCCCCAACTGCTGGGCAAGGGCGCGCAACTCGTGCGTGAGTCGCTCGCCGGGGCCGACGACCTCGAGCACCGCGTCCGGAACGGTGCGTCGGACGCGCGCCATGGCCTCCACGAGGCGGTCGATGCGCTTGATGTCGTGCAGGCGGCCGACGTAGGCCACCGTGGGGACCGCGGCGGCGGCCGCAGCAGCCGCGGCTGGGAGGTCGAGCGGCAGAGGCAGGCGCACGAGGCGCGCAGGGTCGGCGCCGACCGCCAGGAAATCCCGCCGCTCGTCGTCGCTGGAGTGCACCAGCGCGGCCGCCGACGCCACCGTCCGGTTGCCGAACGCGGCGAGGAACGCGCGCTTGGCGAGCGGGCGGCCACGCTCGGCTGCGGGCGAGAGCGTGCCGAGCGGCTGGAGCGCATACGGGACGCCCGCCCGCTCGGCGCCGCGGGCGGCGAGCACGCTGACCGCCGAGTAGACGTCGTGCAGTAGAACGACGTCGAAGCCCGGCATGTTCGCCCGTACCCAGCGCCGCATGCCGCGGGGCAGATACAGGTTCGCGCCGGCCGCCGCCCGATGAGAGACGTTGGGGAAGCGCACCACCTCGGCGCCCGGGACGACGGGCGTGCCCACGTCCAAGCGCGAGCGCTCGTCGAGCACGTCCGTCGTCGCCACGGTGACGTCGTGCCCGGCCGCGACGAGGTCGGCGACCATCGTCTCGGCGACCGTGACCGATCCGCCGAACGCGTAGGCCGGGGCGAAGTAGGGGATCGCGAGCAGCAGCCTCATCGGCGCACCGCTGCCAGCAGCGCTATGACTGCGCGGCGCCAGCCGTCCAGCAGGCGGTTGATGACGCCCGCGCCCGGCAGGCGGACGAGCGGGGTATCGAGCGCGCCGGTCATGGACGCCAGCAGGGCGGCGTCACCGACGCGCCGCGAGCCCTGCACCCGGCGGCGCCAAGCGCGGAGATCCTCCCGCCCATCCCACAGCGCCCGCCAGGCTCGAAGCTTCTCCCGCCACCAGCCCTGGCGAACTGCCAGGGCGAGCACCGCAAGCTCGGTCGCCGCCAGCACCGGCGCGAGGAGGGCCAGCGCGGCGCCCGAGTAGCACGAAAGCACCGTCCACAGCCGGTTGCGCTCGAGGAGGAACCACTTGTAGTCACCCTTCTCGAACTCGTAGTCGTGCTCCACGACGGCGCCCGGGACGAAGACAACGCGGCGCCCAGCGAGGCGTGCCCGCCAGGCGAGATCGACGTCGTCGTGGTAGGCGAAGTATCCAGGCTGAAGGCCCCCGAGCGCCTCGAAGTCGGCGGAGCGGACGAGCAGCGCGGCGCCGGAGACCACGGCGACGTCCCGCGGCGGCCCGCACTCGCGCTCCTCGCCGTAGCGGCCCGACCACGAGATTCCGGTGACGTGGAGCGGGTTGTCGCCCGCGTTTACGTGGATGCCGTCAGGGAGCAGGATCTGCGCGCCGGCGACCGCTGTGTCGGCATCGACCGCGTCTAGCAGGCGTTCGAGCACATCGCGCGCGGGCCGCGCGTCCGGGTTGAGGAGGAACAGCCAGTCGCCCTGCGCGATGTCCGCGGCGGCGTTGCAGCCGGCTGCGTACCCCACGTTCCGCCCCGGGCGCACGGTCACGAGGTCGGCGACGCCGCGATCGAGGGCGTCAGCCACCGGCGTCCCGGGAGTGTTGTCTACGACGATCACCTCGAGCGGGGCGGCGGACTGCTGCAGCAGACCGTCGACTGTCTGGGCGATGATGGCCGGATCGTGGTGCCAGGCCACGATGGCGGCAGAGACGGCGGCGGCCACGGGTCGCTGAGGCTATCCTTCCCGGGTCGGACGGGCGCGGAGCAACTCTTGGATGCCCGGGCCGTTTCGGTTCGTGCATCGTGTCCCCACAGCATTCCAACCTCGCGGTCGTTCCCGCCTACAACGAAGCCGCGACTGTCCGGCACGTCGTCGAACAGTTGCGCCAGGTGGCTCCAACCTATGACGTGCTGGTCATCGACGACGGCTCAACCGACGCAACGGCCGGGGTCGCCGCGGCCGCCGGCGCGCGCGTCGTCCGCCTGCCCTACAACCTCGGGATCGGCGGCGCCGTGCAGGCGGGCTTCGTGTTCGCCCGCGAGCACGGCTACGAGCGGATGGCCCAGGTCGATGGCGACGGCCAGCACGACGCGGGGGAGCTCCGGCGCCTCGAGGAGGAGATGGCGTCCGCGGAGGTCGACATGGTGTGCGGCTCGCGCTTCCTGTCCGACGACCACAAGTACCCGTCTCCGATCAGCCGCCGCACCGGGATCCACATCTTCGCCTTTACCCTCTCCCGCCTCGTTGGCCAGCGCGTCAGCGACCCCACGTCGGGCTTCCGGCTGTACAACCGCCGCGCGATCGCACTCTTCGCCACCGACTACCCGCACGACTACCCTGAGGCCGAAGCGGTCCTCATGCTCCACCACCACCGCCTCAGCATGCGTGAGGTTCCGGTGCGGATGTTCCGGCGCGGCGGCGGCGTGTCCTCGATCTCTACGGGCAAATCGGCCTATTACATGATCAAGGTGATGCTGGCCCTGTTGGTTGGGCTGGCCCGCCGGCGCCCGGTCGCCGAGCCGGGGGACGCCGCCCCGGTCATCGCAAGCCACGGCATCTGATGGATCGCCTCCAGCTCGTTTCGATCCTGGCCGCGAGCGCGCTGTTCTTCGCGGTGCTCGAGCTGGTCCGCCGCCGACGGCTGCTCGAACGCTACGCGCTTCTCTGGCTGCTCGCGGCACTCGTCATTCTCGGCCTGGCCGTCTGGCGAGGCGCTCTCGAGCGCATGGCCGACCTCTTCGGCATCGTCTACGCGCCCAATTCGCTGTTCTTCATCGCGCTCGGGTTCATCGTCGTGCTTCTCCTGCATTTCTCTGCCGCGGTCTCGCGGCTGACCGACCAGTCCAAGGTGCTCGCCCAGCGTCTGGCGCTGCTCGAGGAGCGCGTTCGCGGCGTCGAGGCGTTGCCTGCGATCACCGCGGGCAGCCCGGATGAGGAGCTACCCGCAATCGCCGAGCTGGAGCGCACGCGGTAGTGGCCCGCGGCGCCGCTCGCGTCCAGCGCCCCCGTCCCGCCTCATCGACCCCGGCCACCCGGCAGCGCTTCCGGCTCGGGCTCTCGTCGGCCTGGAACCGGGCGCGCACCATGCCGCGGCCGCTGGCGCTGCTGCTCGCCGTCGCGCTCGTGCAGGGCGTCGCATGGACGGCGCTGACGCCTCCGCTCCAGGGCCCCGACGAGTCCGAGCACGTCGCCTACACGCAGCAGCTCGCCGAGACGGGGCACGGTCCGAAGACAGCCGGGGGGACCGGCGTGCAGTCCGGCGAGCAGTCCCTGGTCGGCTACGGACTGAACCTGCTGCCGCTGCGCGGCCACCTCGACGGTCGGCCGCCGTGGGGTGCCCTCCCGTCGGTCACCACCGCGCTCGACCGACTGCCCGCCTCGGCGCGCAAGGACGGCACGGGACCGAACGCCGTGGGCCAGAACCCACCGCTCTATTACGCGCTGCAGGCGGTGGTCTACCGGCTGTCGCCTGACCGGTCGCTGCTGGCGCGCATGACGCTGATGCGACTGGCCAACGTGCTGCTCTACGTCGGCGCGGTGGGTCTCGCGTGGATGCTCGCGGGTGAGCTGTTCGCGCGCGCCTGGCTGAGAACGCTCGCGACGTCGCTGGTGGTGCTGCATCCGAAGCTCGTCTCGCTCGCCGGCTACGTCAACCCCGACATGCTGCTCGTCGTACTCTCGACCGGCTTCCTGGTGGCTGCCGTCCGCCTGGTCCGGCGGGGTGCGACGCCCGGCCGCGTCGCGACGACCGCGGCGTTGGCGGGCGCAGCCGCGCTGACCCACGGGCGCGGGTTCTTCCTGCTCCCGCCCGCGATCGTCGCGATCGCCATCGCCTGCCTCAGGCTGCCGCGACCGCGGCTGAAGACCAGCGCCCGGCTGGCCGGGCTGGGCGCCGCGTTGTTCGCCGTCCCCGCGATCCTCGCCGTCCTCTGGACGCGGTCGGACACCGGGGGCTCGGCGTTCGGCGGGCAGATCAGCCAGACGGCCTCGCAGGCCTTCAACATCAGGCAGTTCGCCTCCTACCTGTGGCAGTTCTTCTTCCCCCGCCTGAGCTTCATGGACCCGATGGTCGGACCGCCCTACGGCTACCGACAGGTGTTCATCGAGACGTTCTTCGGGGGGTGGGGCAACTACGAGGTCAACTTCAGCGCGAGCACCTACGACCTCCTGCGGGTCGCCGCCTACGTCGGCCTCATAGCGCTGCTCGTTACGACGGTCGTCCGATGGCGCGAGCTGGTCGCGCGCTGGCCCACGGTAACCGTGGTTGTCGTGACCGTGGTCTCCCTGCTCGGCCTGCTGCTGATCACGAACTACCGCGACGTGTCAGGCGGCGGATCGCCGCTGATCACGGGTCGTTACCTGCTGCCGGGAATCAGCCTGTTCGCGATCGCGATCGCGTGGGTGGTCGGCTCGCTGCCGCGCCGCGTCGGGCCGATCGCCGGCGCGCTGCTGATTGCGATGGCGGCGCTGCTGGCCGTAGAGGGCCTGCTCCTCAACATCCAACGCTTCTATGGCTAGGCGGTACTGGATCCTGTGCGCGGGCCTCGCGCTGGTCGTCGTGCTGCTGGGAGCGGCGCGGTCGTGGCAGTCCGAGCTGACCAGCGACCGCGACGTCATCACGTCGAGCCCAGGGCTAGAGCCGCTGGCCGCCCCGGCCGACTTCCGGCTGCGCCCGGGACGGCGCCTGTGCGTCGCCCCGGTCGCGCTCACGCCCGACACGGCGAAGGCGCAGTTCGTCCTCGGCGCGGCCGGCGGCACCGTCCGGAACGTTCGCGTCGCTTCCACGGGCCCCGGCTACCGGGCCGCGACCGTTATCACGCCGATCGCGGTAGGCGAACCGAGCGTCGCCCCGGCTCAGGTTGCCCCGCCATCGCGGACGATCCTCGACGGACGCGTCTGCGTCAGCAACGGGGGGCGCCATCCCCTGCTCGTGCGCGGGGCCAACGACGCGCGCTCGATCTCGGCGGCGGTGACGAGCATCGACGGGCGCGCGCAGCCCGACCACGACGCCGCGCTCTTGATGCTCGAGTCGAGTCCGCGGTCCATCGGCGAGCGCCTCGGGACGATCTTCGCCCGGGCATCGGCGCTGACCGGCGGGGTCGTGCCGGCCTGGCTGCTCTGGCCCCTTCTGGTCGCGGTGCTGCTTCTCGTCCCGCTGGCGGTGATCGCGTCCTTCGCCGATGCCGTCCGCGCCGACGGCCGCCGCTGACGCGACCTAGCGGGTGCGCCGCAGCCCGAGAATGCTCAGCAGGAACGACGAGAAGAAGATCTGGATGCCGATGATGAGCAGCGTCGCGGCCATGACCGCCAGGCGCTCCTCGCGCAGAGCGCCGAGGCCGCGGTCGATCCAGATGCCGACGATGACTCCGGCCATGACAAGGCCTAGGAGCGTGAGCACCCCGCCGAACAGCAGGCCGTGCTCGAGACGGAAGCGACGCCGCATCCGGTCGAACCACGGGTCCTTCTCCCCCATGAAGTACGTACCGTAAGCGTGCGCGCACAGCCCGAGCGCAACGACCTGGGTGCCGATGATCATGAACAATGCGCCCGCGATCATCGCGTGCAGATCCCAGGTGCGGCCGAAGATGTCGACTTGGGCGATGACCGTCATCGCGGTCAGGAAGCCCAGGACGGCGAGCACAAGACCGGGCACCATGAACAGGTGCGTCGGGCTGTGGACGAGCAGGAAGCGCAGGTGGCGCCAGCCGTCGCGGAAGCTCGAGAGCTTCGACTCCCCGCCGCGCGGGTGGTAGTGGATCGGGAACTCGCGGATGTCGAGCTTCTCCTTGGAGGCCCGGATCACCATCTCTGAGGCGAACTCCATCCCCGGCGTGCGCAGGTCGAGGGTCGGCAACACGTCGCGGCGCAGCGCGCGCATGCCGCAATGGGCGTCGCGCACGCCGGTGTTGAAGAAGAGGTTCAGCGTGCCCGACAGGATCGGGTTGCCGATGTAGCGGTGCAGCCACGGCATAGCGCCGGGCTCGATGTTGTCCATCCGGTCGCCCATGACGAGGTCGGCGCCGGCCTCGAGCTCCTGCAGGAAGCGCGGGATCTCGTTGAAGTCGTAGGTGAGGTCCGCGTCGCCCATGACGATGTACGTGCCGCGGGCGGCGGCGAAACCGGCGAGGTATGCGCTGCCGTAGCCGCGGCGCGGCTCGGCGACCACGCGAGCGCCGGCGGCCTGCGCCAGCTCGGCGCTGCGATCGTCGGAGGCGTTGTCGGCGACGACGACCTCCCCCGGGATGCCGGCGCCTTCCATGACCTCGAGAGCCAGGCGGACGCAGGCCTCGATGTTCTCCTCCTCGTTGAGGCAGGGGATCACCACCGAGATCACGGGGTGGTCGGCCCCGGACGGGCCGCTGCTGGGCGTTGATTGCTCGATCGTGCTCATGACGGAGGGTTGTCCCGGGCGCGGCGGCGAGGGTGCCTCGTCCGCGTCTGCTGCTGCAACGCCACGGACGCTGCGAAGTCGCGTGATGCGCGCCCCAGGGTAGCCGACGCCCCGGACTCTGGCAGTCTGCTGGCCGAGCCATGCGGATCTGCATCGTCTACGACTGCCTCTTCCCGTGGACCGTCGGCGGCGCGGAGCGGTGGTATCGCAACCTCGCTGAGCGCCTCGCCCACGACGGTCACGACGTCACCTACCTGACACGTCTGCAATGGGGCGCGGACGACGCTCCGGACCTCCCCGGGGTCCGCGTGCTCGCGGTGTCGCCGGCCGAACCGCTTTACGGCCCCGACGGCAACCGGCGCATCGGGCAAGCGCTGCGCTTCGGGCGCGGCGTCCTCGGCCACCTGCTCCGCCACGGCCGCGGCTACGACGTCGTCCACACCGCGTCGTTCCCCTACTTCTCGGTCCTCGCGGCGGGGCTGGTCGCGCCCTGGGCGCGCTTCGACCTCGTCGTCGACTGGTTCGAGGTCTGGAGCCGCCACTACTGGGCGACGTACCTCGGCGGGCTGCAGGGGCGCGTCGGCTACCTCGTGCAGCGCCTATGCGTGCTGGTGCCCCAGCGCGCCTACTGCTTCTCGCGCCTGCACCGCGACCGGCTGGTCGCCGAGGGCATCCGCAGCCGGCCGGAACTGCTGGCGGGCGCCTACGTCGGGAGCCTCGAGCCGCCGCAGCCCAACGCCGCCGGGCCCATCGTGATGTTCGCCGGGCGCCACATCCGCGAGAAGCGCGCGCCGGCGCTGGTGCCGGCGATCGCCCGCGCGCGGCGCACGGTGCCCGCCCTGCTCGGCGCCGTGTACGGCGACGGGCCCGAGCACGGCGCGGTGCTCGACGCGATCGCGGCCGCGGGCCTGGCCGACGTGGTCGAGGCGCCCGGCTTCGTCGACCTCGCCGTCGTCGAGCACGCCATGCGCGACGCACTGTGCCTGGTGCTGCCCTCCGAGCGCGAGGGCTACGGGATGGTCGTCGTGGAGGCCGCGTCGCAGGGCACGCCGAGCGTCGTCGTGCGCGCCGAGGACAACGCGGCCGTCGAGCTCGTCGAGGACGGGGTCAACGGCGTGGTCGCCGACTCCGCATCCCCAGAGGACCTGGCCGCGGCGATCGTGCGGGTGCACGCGGCGGGCGACGGATTACGCGCGTCGACGTGCGCGTGGTTCGCGCGCAACGCCCGCCGGCTGTCGCTGGCCTCGTCGCTCGAGCAGGTCTCGGCACGTTACGTGGCGCGCAGCGCGCGCTCGTAGCTGCGCAGCGTTCCGTCGGCCGTGCGCTCCCACGTGAACGCGGCAGCCCGCTCGCGCCCGGCGGCGCGCAGGCGCTCGCGCAGCGGCGCGTCGGCCAGCAGGCGCTCGATCGACCGCTGGATCGCGCCGACGTCCTCGGGGTCGAAGAGCAGCGCGGCGTCGCCGGCCACCTCGGGCAGCGACGAGCGATCCGAGCACGCGACGGGCACGTCGCGCGCCATCGCCTCGAGCACCGGCAGTCCGAAGCCCTCGTAGAGCGACGGGAACACCACGGCCGTGCTTAGCGCGTACAGGCCTTCCATCTGCGCGCCCGACAGCCACGCCGGGAACACGACGTCGTCGCCCAACGCCAGGGCGGCGGCGTGGCGGCGCAGCTCGACCTCGTAGGCCGTGGGGTAGCCGGGCACGACGAGCACCGGCCGGCGCTCCGGGGCGATCCGTGCGAGCGCGTCGAGCAGCCGCGCGATGTTCTTGTGCGGGCGCTTGGCGCTGGCGCTGAGCAGCACCGGACGCTCGCCGAGCTCCAGCTCGGTGCGCAGCGCCGCGGTGTCCACGGCGGCCGCGGCAGGCGGCGACACGCCCAGCGGCACGACGTCGATGCGCTCCGGCGACAGCCCAAGGTGCGTATTGAGGTCGCGCGCGGTGCTCTTGGAGTCCGCGATCACCCGCCGCGAGCGCCGCGCGGCCGCCGGGACGAGCACGCCCATGCCCAGGCCGAGCAGGCCAAAGTGCGTCTCGGGGACGAGCTTGTAGGCCAGGTCGTGGATCGTCGTCACGCGCGGCACGCGCCCGTGCAGCGGCGCCGTCGAGGCGAGGCTGTGCAGGACGTCGGCGCCCGCGCGCTGCGCCAGCCGCGGGACGTGCTGCTGCTCACCGCGCACCCAGTCGACGCGGTTGCGGGCGTCGACGGGCACGACGACCGTCGCGCAGCCGAAGTCCTCCCCGGCCGCGGCGCGGCTCACCAGGGCGGTCAGCTCCACGTCGCGCGCGGCCAGCCGCGGGATCAGCTCGCGCGCGTAGGTTTCCATCCCGCCCGTCTCACCGGGCAGGAGGTACACGAGGTTCAGGGCGGCGCGCATGCGGCGAGCCACAGTAGCCTCTGCGCTCCATGGCACTCGTCGTCGGAATCGACGCTCGAGCGGCGGCGGAGGTGCCCGCGGGACGGGGGCGCTATGTGCGCGAGCTGCTCGCCGCGCTCGCGGCCCTGCCCGAGGCCGGCGACGTGCGCTTCCGTCTGTATGCACGCGAGCGCTGGTCCGGCGCCGAGCTCGACGAGCGCTTCTCGTGGGCGCTCTCGTCGCTGCCCGACCCGCTCTGGCACCTGGCCGCGGCGCTGCGCGCCAGCCGGGAGTGCGACGTGTTCCTCTCGACCAACAGCTACCTCACGGTGTGGGCCACGCGGATCCCCGCGGCGATCGTGGTCTACGACCTCGTGCCGTGGACCGTGCCGCAGTTCGCCCAGGCGCCGTCGGCGCGCATCGAGCGCGCGACGATCGGCCCGGCGCTGCGGCGCGCGGCGGCGCTGCTGTGCATCTCGGAGGCCACGCGCGCCGACCTCGTGCGCCTGTTCCCCGCGACGGCGCAGCGCGCGAGCGTGGTGGCGCTCGGCGCCGACGCGGCGTTCGCGGGCGCCCGCGCCGGCGAGGTCCCGGCCCGCCACGGTCTGGACGGGCCCTACGTGCTCGCCGTCGGCACCCTAGAGCCGCGCAAGAACCTGGAGCGCCTGGTGAGCGCGTGGACGTTCCTGGACCCGGCCGTGCGCGAGCGCCACACGCTCGCGCTCGTCGGCCCGCGCGGGTGGGACGACGCGCCGATCCTCGCCGCCGCGCACGCCGCCGGGGCGAAGCTGCTGGGGCGCGTCAGCGACGCGGACCTCGCCGCGCTCTACGCCGGCTGCGCGGCCTTCTGCTACCCGTCGCTCTACGAGGGGTTCGGGCTGCCGGTGCTGGAGGCGATGCTCGCCGGCGCCGCCGTCGTGACCGCCGACAACTCGAGCCTGCCCGAGGTCGGCGGTGACGCGGCCCTCCAGGTCGACGCGCGGGACACCGGCGCGATCGCAGCAGCGCTGGGCCGGGTGCTGAGCGACGCCGCGCTGGCCCAGCGCATGCGCGAGGCGGGGCGCGCCCAGGCCGCGACGTTCAGCTGGGCGCGCACCGCGTCGCAGACGCTGGGCGCGCTCCGTGCGATCGCCCGCCAGCCATAGGGTATCGGCGATGTCCGAGCTGCCCGTCCGCGACTGGGGCGCCGACGCCCCGCCCCCGCCGCCGCCGGCCTGGAAGGTGCGCCTCGTGCGCGCATTGGCCACCTACACGCCCTACCGCATGGGCGCGGTGCGCGCCGCCGTGCTGCGCACCCGCCGCGCGCGTGGCCGCGCGCGGCGCCAGGCGCTGGAGGCCCGCGGCGACCACTCGCTCTCGCATCCAGCGCTGTACGGGATGGACGCGGTGCTGGCGCGCCACCTGCCGACCGAGCCCGGGGTGTTCGTCGAGGCCGGCGCCTTCGACGGCTACGAGCAGTCCAACACCTACCGCCTCGAGCACGTCGAGGGCTGGCATGGGGTGCTCGTCGAACCCGTGCCCGCGCTCTACCGGGAGGTGCTGCTCGAGCGCCCGCGCTCGCAGGTGTTCAACTGCGCGCTGAAGGCGGCCGACGACCCGCGCGAGCAGGTGACCATGCAGTACGGCGGTCTGATGTCGACCGTCGCGGGGGCCCACGGCGGCGACGAGCGCGACTGGGTGCGCCCGGCGTTCCTGCTCGGCCTCGAGGAGCCCTACGAGATCAGCGTGCCGGCCCGGACGCTGTCGTCGCTCATCGACGAGGCCGGGCTGACGCACGTCGACTTCATGTCGCTCGACGTCGAGGGCTACGAGCAGCAGGTGCTGCGCGGGCTCGACCTCGATCGCCACGCGCCGCGCTTCCTGCTGGTCGAGATGCACGACATCGCCGCCGGGCGCGCCGCGATCGAGCCGCTGTTGGGCGAGCGCTACCAAGCGCTCGAGCAGATCTCGCCGACCGACGTGCTCTACGCGCGCCGCGACGGCGCGGCGAGCACCGCGTCGTAGGCGTCCGCCAGCCGCTGCGCCATCGCGGCCAGCGAGTAGCGCTGCACGCGGGCCTGGTCGTGCGAGACGCGCTCCCCGGGCGGGCGGCGCAGCGGGCCGTCGGCCAGCGCGCGCGCCAGGGCGGGCCAGTCGCCGGGCGCGACGAGCGCGGCGCCGTCGCCGACGACCTCGGGGATCGCGCCGCTGGTCGTGGTCACGAGGTCCAGCCCCGCGGCCATCGCCTCGGCGAGCACGAGGCCGAACTGCTCCTCCCAGAACACGCGCGGCGCGCCGAAGGGCGTCAGGCCGCCCTGCGCCGATGGCAGGCTGGCCAGCACGAGGCACGAGGCTTGCGCGTATAGCGCGGGCATCTCGTCGTAGGGGACCTGCGGACGGATCTCCACGAGGTGACCGACGCCGAGCTCGCGGGCATACGCGCTCAGCCGCGGGCCTTCGGGGCCGCGGCCGACGATAACCACCCGCGGTACCGCGGGCGCCGCCACGATCCCGCGATGCAACAGCGCCAGGGCGCGCAGCAGGTCCTGGTGGCCCTTCTCCCACACCAGCCGCGCGGCCGAGACGATCAGGTGCTCGCGGGGCGGCTGCGCGGGCGGGGCGCCCGCGAAGCGGTCGACGTCGATGCCGGGCTCCAGCAACGAGATGCGCTCGGGCTCGACGCCCTCGAGCAGCAGGGCGTCGCGCGCGCGGCCGGTGGCAGGCAGGAACATGTCGGTGTGGGCGAGCACGGCACGGCGCTGGCGGCGCGCCATCGGCGTGCGGTAGGCCTCCAGGAACGGGATCGTCTCCCACACGCTCTGCACGAGGCGCCAGCGCGCGCCGGGGCGCAGGCGAGCGACCTCGCCGGCGAACCAGTAGGACAGCTCCTCGGCGTGCACCACGTCCGCGTCGTCCAGCGCGGCGCGGGCGCCCAGGTAGCGGTCGCCCGCCAGCGTGGCGACCGCGTCGCCGACGCGGCCGGGCGGCAGCCCGTCGCGCAGACTGCGTACGAGCGTCGTGGGCAGCCCGGTGGTGCCAACGTCCTCGGCGTTGGAGCCGGTGGCCAGCACCGACGCCGCGAAGCGCTCGGGCAGCTCGCGCCACGGGCGCAGCTCCCACGGCGTGGCCTGGTGGCCGCGGACGACGACGACGCGCGCGCTCACGCCACCGGCCCCCGGCGCAACGCCACGAGCACCTCGCGCGGCACCGCGCCCGACAGCATCGCGGCGGCGGCGAAGACCGCGACGCCGATCGCCGCCGCGGGCACGGACGGCAGACCGGTGAGGAGCGCCAGGCCGGCGCCCAGCGCGGCCGCCATCGCCACCAGCGGCACGTTGCGCAGCCCCACCCGCACGCCGCCGGCGCGCCCGAGCGCGACGAGCTGCACGACCGCGAGGAACAGGTCGCCAGAGGCCACCGCGATCGCCGCGCCGCGCGCGCCGTGCGAAGGGGCCAGCGCGAGCGTGAGGCCCGCGCTGAGCATCAGCCCGGCAGCGTTGGCCAGCAGCAGCGCCCGGTAGCGGTGCGTGCTCAGCAGCCCGTAGCTGCCCAGCGCGATGAGGAACGTCCCCAGCATTGCCAGGCTCATGATCCGCAGCGCGCCGACCGAGCCGTCGTAGCCGCTGCCCGCGACGACCTCGATGATCGCCGGCGCGCCCAGCGCGGTCAGGAGCGCGACGCCGGCCCCCGCGACCAAGCACGCCTCGAACAGGCGCTGCACGGCGTAGTGCAGTCGCTCGCGATCGTCGCGCGCGGCACGGGCGAGCACCGGCAGCGCGGTCGACACGAGCAGCCCGGGCACCGACGCCATCACGAAGTAGACGCGGAACGCGGCGCCGAAGAGGCCCGTCTCGCGCTCGGTGGAGGCGACCGACATCAGCAGCACGCTGATGTGGGCGTAGACGATACCCACGGCCGCCGCAGTGGCGAAGGGCAGCGTGACCGCCAGCAGCGGACGCCACTCCGCGGCCCGCCAGGTGGGCCGCAGCGTCGCGCGGCCGCGCACCACCGGCCACGTGACGACCAGTAGCAGCACGCCGACGGGCAGCGTGATGCCCAGCAGCGGCGCGATGCCCGCGCCGACCAGCACGCCGGCCACCAGCAGCGCCACGGTCGCCACCTGGCGCACGAGCTCCAGCGCGGTGACCCAGCCCAGGCGCAGCATCGACTGCAGCGGCACCTGCACCGTTCCCCACACGATGAAGACCACCAGGCCGACGCCGGCCAGCAGCGCGCCGAGGACCATCTGACCGTCGTAGCCGGCGATCACGCAGACCAGCAGCCCGACCGCCACCCCGGCGACGCCCATCACCAGGCGCAGGCCCAACAGCGCGCCCAGGAAGCGCCTGCCGCCCTCGCGATCACGCAGCGCGTGCTCGCGCACGCCGAGCGCCACGGTGCCGGAGTCGGTCAGGCCTAGCAGGATCGTCATGAGGCTGAAGACCGCCGAGTAGCGCCCGAAATCGGCGACGCCGAGGTGCCGCGTGAGCAGCGCGGCGCCGATCACCGACAGAAGCGATCCGGCAACGTAGCCCGCCACGCGCAGCACGCCGCCGCGCACGATCCGCCGCCCCGCCTCGGGCGTGTCGAGGATCGCGTGCTCGGCGGACGCGGGCTCGTCGACCTCGCGCAACTACTTCAGGACCTCGAACTCGGCGCGGATGTTCATCGCGGGGTAGCGGAAGGCCAGGTAAGACTCGTACTGGATCGGGAAGCGTCGCGCGAGCGCGCCGATGCCCAACGCCCGCATCGGCAGCCAGTGGTCGATCGTGACGTGCACGACGCGCATGCGGGTCGACGTGTAGTGACTGAAGCGCGGCTCGGCCAGCGTGCGGATCGCTTCGGCCGAGAAGTAGTGCAGGTGGGTCGGGTCGCTGTAGGCCAGCATCGAGGAGAAGTGCGGCGTGCGCAGCTGGATGCGCGCGCCCGGGCGGCAGACGCGGTTGAGCTCCTCGATCACGCGGACCGGCTCGCGCACGTGCTCGATGACGTCCTGCATGAGCACCTGGTCGAAGGCCGAGTCCTCGAGCGGGTAGGGGAACGCGTCGAGGTCGTGGACGACGTCGGCGTCGGTGTCGGCAGAGATGTCCAGCCCGGTGGCGCCGGGCCACTTCTTAGACCCGCAGCCCACGTCGAGCACCGTGCCGGGGCCGGTCGGGCGTAGGTCGAACTGCTCGGGGTTCGTGAGGCGCTCGACCAGCTGCTGTCCCCGACCAAAGCGAGAGCTCATAGATGGCGATGCTACGCGTCGCGTCGCGCCGCGGACGGGACGGACGCTTTGTGCCTCATGTGGTCAGGACGCGGCGCTCGTCGTGCCCTCAACATCGACGAACGAGCGCTGCTGCGGATCGGGGCGATGTCGCATTCCCAACAGGTAGTAGTTGGGCGCCCGCAACAGGACATCGTCTGGGTCGAGGAACTCGCCGGTGGCGTCCTCACGCACGAAGAACGCGCTGTTCCCTGGCAGGTCGCAATGCACGATCCGATAGCCCTTGCACCCTGCGAGCGCTTTGAACGCAGCGATCGAAGCGCTGTAGAAATCGGTGACGTCCCAGCCGCCCACGCCCTCGGGCCGAACCAGCTGGCGCGCAGATCCAAGAGACGCGTTGTACTCGACGACGACGACGCGAGGCCGGAACGACTCGATCCCCTGCCAGACCCAGTAGTCGTCGCTGTCGATGTCGATCGACAACACGTCCGGCTCGACCGGCACCCCGGCCTCACGAAAGAGTCCTTCTACGTTCGCCCGGCTCACGAGCGCCTGGCGCGTGACAATCCGCGGATGACCAGCGTACTTGTCCGACAAGCGCCTCGCCGCCTCCTCGCCACCTTCCATGAACAGGCCGTTCCAGCCGAACACGTCGGCCAGCAGGACGCAGTTGTTTTCCGTGCCGTCGCCAGCGCCGAACTCGACGAAGTATCGGTTGGTGGTCCCGACGCGACGCAGGATCTCGGCCAGGATCCCATCCTCGCCGTTTTGGGACAACACGCGAAGCTCGTAGGGGGCCAGGTCGAGGCCGGCGTTCGGCACATCGCCGCCCACCCGACGCGAGATCTCCGCGAGGGCGAGCAGCGTCTCGCGGGACGTCTCGCGAGCCGCGGCCGCCGAGGACGCGCCCTGCAACAGCTCGATCGCGCGGCGACGTACGTTGTCTCGAAGCGCCATTGCGCGGAGGGTACGGAACCGGGGCACGCGGTCGTCTACACGCGGCCGGTAGCCTCGCGTCCTCATGGCTGCCAAGACCGCACTCATCACCGGCATCACCGGTCAGGACGGCTCCTACCTCGCGGAGCTCCTCCTTGAGAAGGGCTATGACGTCCACGGCATGGTCCGGCGCGCCTCGACGGAGAAGTTCGAGCGCATCGAGCACATCCGAGACCGCATCACGCTGCACCAGGGCGACCTGCTCGACCAGCGCTCGCTGGTCGACACGCTGCGCGCCGCGAAGCCCGACGAGGTCTACAACCTCGCCGCGATGAGCTTCGTCG